>NZ_CAMTIK010000010.1 GCF_947072685.1 uncultured Cetobacterium sp.
GAGACACAGTATCTTAAAATCCATCCAACAACTATGGAATATCCAATTGCAATAGCAAGAGAACCCACAACTGGAATCATACCAATAGCAGTTCCCCCTTTTAATCCTCTCTGTTTAAAGGCTTTTTCAAAAGCCCCAAGAGGACCTGTTCCCATAGAACGCCCAAGCGTCATTTCACCGATAACTCCAGTAAATCCTATAACTAGGATAAAGAAAAAATATGGGATAAGAAAGGCTGCCCCTCCAAACTGTCCAACTCGATATGGAAACATCCAAATATTTCCCATGCCCACAGCTGAACCTATACAAGCTAGTATGAAACCAAATTTTGATTTAAATCCATCCCGACTATTCTCATTGATTAGGTCATTTTTTATTTCTATACTATTTTCAATATTCTCCATAAAACCTCCGTTATTGGTTATTTTTCAATAGGTTCAAGGGAAGCTTGGAAGTGACGTAATATAGGTGGTTCCCATGTGATTTGGTAGCCTCGTTGAATCTCGTGAGCTCTCTCTTTAATAGCTATTAGTGCATCGGCCATAATATCCACATGTGCTTGAGTATAAACTCTACGAGGGATAGCAAGCCGTGTAAACTCAAAATCAGCTTTCAATTGTTCATTTGTATCGGGGTCATTTCCTAGCATATATGATCCGATATCACATGTTCTGATACCCGCCTCTTTATAGAGTTCAACAGCTAAAACTTGTCCCGGAAACTCATTGTAAGGAATATTTGGGAATATTTTAGAGGCGTCAACAAACACTCCATGCCCTCCAACAGGAGATTGATAAACTATTCCAGCATCATCTAAACGAGCTGCTAAATACTCCATCTGTCCAATTCTATATCTCAAAAAGTTTTCATCAATTCCTTCTAAAAGTCCAATAGCAAGAGCTTCTAAATCTCTACCTGAAAGACCTCCATAGGTTGTAAACCCTTCAAAACTTATACAGTTAGCTTTTATTTTTAAGATTATTTCAGCATTTTTAGTGGCATCTTTGACACCTATTAAACCACCCATGTTAACGATAGTATCTTTTTTAGCTGACATTGTAAAGAAATCTCCATATGAGAAAATCTCTCTTACAATCTCTTTGATAGACATATTTTCACATCCGGGCTCATCTCTTTTTATGAAGAAAGCATTTTCGGCAAAACGAGCAGCATCGATATCAAGTGGAATATTATATTTTTTACAAAGAGCAGCCACCTCTCTAGTATTTTGTAAAGATACAGGTTGTCCACCCGCAGAGTTATTGGTGATTGTTAAAACAACAAGTCCAATTTTTTCAGGACCATGCTCAAGAATCAATCTCTCCATTTTAGCAACATCCATATTCCCTTTAAATTTAGATCTCTTTGCTGGATCTTTGGCTTCGGGAACAACACAGTCCAGTGGACGAGCACCAGCTAAGATAACATGAGCTCTAGTTGTATCAAAGAACATATTTGAAATAGCAAATTGTCCCGGTTTTAAAAAAGTTGGGAAAAGAACTTTTTCAGCAGCTCTTCCTTGGTGAACTGGTTGAATAAACTCATAACCAAAAACATCTTTGGCAGTATTTATAAGATTGAAGTAACTCGAAGCTCCTGCATAAGCCTCGTCCCCTCTCATAACACCTGCCCACTGATCTTGACTCATAGCATTTGTACCAGAGTCTGTAAGCAGGTCAATATATACATCCTCCCCTTTTAAATTGAAAAGATTGTAGTTTGCTTCTTTGATTCGTTCAACTCTTTCCTCAGGTGTAGTCATTTTGATTGTCTCAACCATTTTAATTCTAAATGGTTCTGGAACATACTTGATAGCCATAACGTTAATACCTCCGTTTTTAGTCTACCCCGGTCATCTGTGTTTCAGATAGGCGGACGGTATTTCCTTTTTTAAATTCTTATTAGAATCTTATTATAGCTATATACTTTATTTTAGATCGATTTGTCAAATTTTTTATTATTAAAAAAGGACCAAGAGTGTAACTTCTCAGTCCTTTTTTAACTTATATTGGAAACGGGAGGTTTATAAGCTCAACATTTTTAATAAAAACTCTCATTTTTTCAAGTGTTATTATCTTATCTTTTTTAGATTCAAAAGAATGATATTTAAGATTGGAGAGAGTTATAGATTTTTTTATCTTAAATGGATATTTTTTTTCTAATTTATTTATAATATTTTCAATCAAGTGATTTGGGATATTGTTATAGACTAAAAAATAGTCAAATTCATTTGGAATAGACTCTTTTTTAGAGAAGTTACACCAAAATATAACACTTTCATAAAAAGAAAATTTAGGTAAAATTTTAGATATCTCTTTTGTCATCTCAATAAAGTTTAAAGTTTTAAACTCATTTAAATCGAAGCTGAATTTTAAAAAATTGAAATCGTCTATCGAAAAGAGTTCTCTATACATACAAAGTTGAACCCAAGGAGCAATAAGTTTAAAATAGTTAGGGTTGTTATAGATATTTTTATCCAAAAATTTGTAGATAATTGGTCTGATTTGAGTACATATAGAGATCACTTCTTTGGGATATCTGTCGGATAGATTCAGCATATTGCTGATTCCGGAGAGTAAAAAAACAATGTTTTCTTTGGGAAGGTTTCCTAGTTCTGATTTTTTTAAATAGAGAAAAATTTTTTTAAAAGTAGATTCGTCGAAGGTAGAGTTGCTGTTATATTTACTGAGTTCTTTCAAAGGAATATCTTTTATCTTAGATTTCGCTGAACTTTGAGATGAAGTTGCCACCAAAGCTAGAAAGAAATATAGACTGTAGATGGAGAGTTTATGATTGAATGTTTCACAGAGTTTACCACAATCTTTTTTGAATTGGTATAAGCTCTCTACTCGAATATGCTTAATTAAAAGGGATCTAAACTTTGTCGGCAGAGTATCTTTTTCAATTAAAAGCTTAAAAAATATTGAGAAAGTCAAGGAATCAATAGTATTTTTAGAGGCGATTAGTTGAACTCCTTTAGTTGAAATTTTTAATTTAATGTTTTGACAATTTTGGCTAGAGTTGAGAAGAATTTTATTAACCTCAGCAAAATAGTAGTTTAATCCTCGTTTAGTAACCTCTAAATCTCGTGAAATACTTGATATAGTCACATGCTTTTTCAATAAAATATTGAAGGCTATGTAATAGATTTTTTCATCTTTGGTAAACTCCTGTTTTTTTCGCAGATGTTGTTTTAAATTTTTTGAGTTATGAATTTTTAAAATAATGGAGTTTAAATTTAAATTTTTTTCATTTGGAGAGATCTCCTGATAGATATCGAAAATATAGTTTTTAACCTGCTGAGAACTTAATTTGAAAAATGGCAGGATATGTTCAAACGTTGTATTGTTGCTATTTTTTATTATATTTAAAATTTTAATATGATTGCTATTTATATACAAGATGACTCCCCCCAAGAAATCTATATTTAAAAAATTATATTTATTTAAATTAAGATACGGAGATTATTATTGTTTCCTTTTTAAAAATATTATGAAAAAAATTTTGAACTAAAAAAAAACTTTTCATAAAGACAAAGATAAAAAGTCAGAATACAATAGAATTGTCGAAAAATACACATAAACTTTTTACTTAAAAATGGGGAATCAAAATAACTTAATTATTTTAGGAGGTATTGTATGAAGAATTTAAATGATACTTATTCTCTACTGAAAAGATTTTTGAAAAGAAAAACAAAAATAACAGAAGCTTTATTAGTTGTATTTTTAATAACTGGGGGAGTGGGGTTTGCATACTCACCGGACACATATTCTCCAGATGAGCATCTAGTATTGGAGGCATTCAATCCACACGGAATACATCTCGTGAATGGAAATGCGGAAACAGGGGAAACAATAGATTCTACTCATGGGAATTGGCTAGAAAATGTAGGTCTGATAAAAGGAACTACAAAAGCGGGAACACTTTCAACTCATGGCGGGAAAGTTATAAATACTGGAACAATAGACAGTTCTAATACTGGTGCGGGAATGGTAGCACTAGGAATAGGAAGAATGGATAATTCTCTAGCTTGGAATAGAGGGATAATAGAAAATACAGGAGACTATGGTATTTTAGCAGTGAATGGTGGAATAGGAATAAATACAGCCGGAGACTGGGAGACTACTCAAACAACGACTGGGAATCCTCCTACAAAAATTCAAACTACTTTTGGTAAGGGGCATGGAATAAAAAATGATGGAAACTATGGAATGGCGGCTTATGCTAACCATACTGCAATAGATTATGATAAATATGAGGATAATGATGAAAGAAGACCACAACCACCAAGTCAAAAGCCGTATTCAGCTCTGTATAACTCTGGATTAGTAGCGAATACTGGTGATTATGGAATGTATGTGGAAGCGGATGGAACAAATGTGGTTGGACCACCACCAACATATACTGGAAATAACAATAATAATGTTACACCGATGGCGTTTGGAGTTAATACAGGTGGGATTTTAAATGAAACTCATGTGTATGCAAAAGATGAGCACGATGGTGGACCAGGAGGAAGAGAAGGAAGACCAGATGAGGTAAAAAAATATAATACAGATACATATAAAACAGATGGTGGAGTAAAAAATGGTGGAGATAATGGAATGGTAGCCAATGCTCAAAACGGTGGAATTGCAGGGCAATTAAACTTTGGATTGGTAGCCAATGGTGGAAATAACGGAATGGTGGCAAACGCTGAGGTAGGAGACAATGGAAATCCAACTGTAGCTTTTGTAGGAAATTTTGGTGGAACTGGAGAGTTCACTTATAGTAAAACTGATTATGAGTTAGAATATGGAAATAATTCCAACAATACAAGACCAGCACCACCACAAGGAAATATAGTTGGAAATTTAAACGAAAGTTATGAGGTTTCAACAGAAAATGGAGTAAAAAATGGTGGAGACTACGGAATGGTAGCTTCAGCAAAAGGAGAGGGAGCAATAGCTTTAGCAGCCAACGCACCATATATACCTCTATTGGGAATGGTAGGTCAAGTTAATAATGGTGGGAATGGAGAAGATGAAGGATGTGACGCTCCAGATGTATTAGAGCCTTTAGGTCTACCAAGTATGGGATTAGTAGCCAATGGTGGAAATGTAGGAATGGGTGCATACGCTGTTGAAGGTGGAGTTGCAATAGCAGTAAACGCAGGATTTGATGCTGATTATAATATAGAATGGAGAGAGGAATATAATAATGGTCATAGAAATAGACCGCATGGACCTCTATACTCTGAATTTGCATCTTCAGGAAGTGCAATAGGTGGAGTTCAAAATAGTGGAAACTATGGAATGGTAGCTCAATCTGATGTGGATAGTGTAGCTGTTGTAGCCAATTTAGGATTGGTAGCCAATGGTGGAGATTATGGAATGGTAGCGGATGGGCAAGAAGCTTGGGCAATAAATGCTGCTGGAGATATGGATTTATCTCTAGCGTATGGAAATCCTGATGGGAATTTGATACACCGTCCAAGAAATGGAGGACCTGAATCGCCATTACCAGACTACGTGGATTTGACATTGTCAACTACAGGTGGAGTTCAAAATGGTGGAAATGTAGGAATGGCAGCATATAATGGTGGAGCAGCAGTGAACCTAGGATTAGTAGCTAATGGTGGAGATATAGGAATGATAGCTGATGGGACAGCTGTTGTAGGAGATGGAACAGAGAGAAGTTACGCTGTAAATACAGGTAGAGATTTAAGTGTAGAGGGATCTATTATAGGAGTACGAGAGGAAGATAGAAATTCACAAAATAACTATGTGCCAGAGGCAAATCTATCACTTTTGGCAGCTGGCGGAGTAAGAAATGATGGAAACATAGGAATGGCAGCAACCAATGGAGGTCTTGCTGTAAATACAGGACTGGTAGCAAATAATGGTGATGTAGGAATGATAGCTACTGGAACGGGATCAGATGTTGTAAACCATCAATCTATTTTGGGTGCAATTCTAGCAGCTCATGCTGATGAGGATGGAATTTTAAGGGTTGAAGGAGAAATACCAGCAGAGTTACTTGAAAATCTAATTCACTTCCCAGATAGAGGATATGATTATACTGGTTCTTTAGCAGTTGGATTAGGAGATTATGGAGTTAGAAATAACGGTAATTTTGGAATGGCAGCTGAAAATGGAGGAATGGCATTAAATGCTGGTTTAGTTAAAAATACAGGAGACGTAGGTATGGTTGCTTACGATAACTCTTTAGCTATAAACTGGGGTAGAGATTTAAGCACTGTGGATTTATTGAATACAATAAATGGTGGAGAGAATATGCCAGGAATTGTAGATGGAATACTAAAAGGAATTGTAAATTTACATGGAGGTTACTTAGCTGACTTTGTGGGATCTGGATCAACAGATTTCTTAGGTTGGATAGAAACTTATGGTGGATTAACTGATGCTGAAAAAGCGGATATCACAACTAAATATTCGAAAGATATATTGAAAGGTGGAATAGTTAACGACGGTAATATAGGTGCTTATGTGGCTGGAAATTCAGCTTTTGTAAATCACGGTATTATTGATCCTCAAGGAACAAATCCAATAACAGATGCTGGAAAAGCAATTCTATCAGCTAATGGGTTAGATCCTAATTCAACTGAAAAGATAGCTATTATAGCAGGAGCAGGAGATAATACAATCTACCTAGGATCAGGATCAGAAATAACAGGTAGAGTAAACGGAGGTGGAGGAGATAATACTCTTTACTTCATAGATTCAGTTGATCCTCACACTGGAAAAGTTCTTCAAGACAAGCAGTATGGAAAAATTGATGACTATAGTTTCAGTCATATCGTATTTGCCAAAAATGGCGTGAGAAATGAAGCTATTGATGGAAGTGGAGAAATCCTTAAAGATGTAGATGGAACCATATATGATAAAGGTGATGGTGTAAGTGAAGCTACATGGAAAGTGGATCAAGGAATAAAATTAAAACCACACTCTCAAAATATAATCAATGATTACAGTGTAAACGGTGATAATGTTATTACAACAGATAAATTTAACAGTATCTATGTAGATGGAGAGCATATAGGTAGAGATAAAGAGTCTTCTAATGATCTGTTCAAAGGAAATGTTGAGTTTACAAAAGATGGTAGTTTATTAAAACATGTAGGTAGAAATGTAACATCAACTCTAGCTGCAAACTCAATATCTTTAGATAAAGGAAGTAAAATCACTCAAAGAGCAATGGATAACACATTCACTACAAATGCTAAGAGAATTGAGATAACAAATATATTTACAAATGGAGCACCTAGTGAAGTGACAAAAGTTGTGGATCAAAGTGGTCTTGTAATAGATGGAACACAGATGGGATCTGGAACACTATCTGAGGAGTATTTTGCAGCTCAGGGTATAACAGGTGGTCAAATTGAGGGATGGACTTCTAGACATGAGTATGATGCTCAAACAGGAGACGTAACACTAATATTTGAAAGAGCTGGTGGAAATGGATTACAAGGTGGATATGCACAGAGTATAGACAGATATACTCAGTCCAATGTAGATATCATAAATGCAAATCATATGAGAAATCAAGGTTATAACTATGCAAGAAAAGCTGCATTCTTAGCACCAGAAAAAACTGTGGTTCAAGAGGAAATTATATTCCCAGTACCACTATTAGATAAGGCTACACCAATGAAAGCAACAAGTAGTAAAGAGATAGTTGCAGTGCCTGAACCAGTGGTTCAATATGCTGAGGTAATAAATGAAACTGTTTATAATAATCTTCAATTTGCTGAAGTATTTGGAGACTTTGGAAAATATGACGGTGGATCTAGTTCTGAATTTGATTATGATACTTGGGGAGTTACAGGGGCAACTTTCCATAGATTTGATTCAAACTGGCTAGCTGGAATTAGTTATGGATATGCTGGTTCAGATGTAGATTATAAAACAGGAGAGGGAGGAAAAGAGGACGTAGATTCTTTAGGAATTGATGGATTTGTAACATATCAAAAAGATAGTTGGTTATTGACAGGAAACTTAGGGTATTCATGGAGTAAACATGATTTAACAAGAAAGGTTTTTGATAGAGATCATGTTGTTTTAGGAACAGCACCTGTTCAATCGTTGACAAGTGATTTTGATTCACATTTAATCTCACTAGGGGCAGAGTTAGGATATCAATATAAATTTGATGATACCTCGTCTCTATATCCATATGTAGGATTAGACTATATGTGGTATACAAGAGATGCTTATAAAGAGGATGGAGACTCAGCTTACGCTTTAGATTTAGACAAAGCTGATTTAAATACTCTTGTAAGTAAATTAGGATTGATGTATGAGAAAACTTGGGATAAATTTGGAATGTTTGGAGATATCGGATGGCAACATTATTTTGATGATCCTAGTTCATTTAATGCAACTTTCTATAAAGGAAGTCCAGCATCATATGAAATTCCAGGTTTAGATATAGGTAAAGATGTAGGATATGTTAAAGTTGGAGCTACATATGACTTCAGTGAGCAATTGACTGGAGGAATAGATTATACAGGAGCATTTAGAGACAGTGAAACAAGCAATAGAGTTGGGGTAAATGTAGTATATAAATGGTAGTATAAAAAAGAACTGCTTGGTTTAAAATCAAGCAGTTTTTTTATTAATAATATATAAATAATGAAAAAAATCAAAAAATATAAAAGGAAAAATTATAAAAAACAGAATAGAGTTGAAGATAAAAAAGATAAATTAAATAAAAAAATTAAAACTATATGAGGGGGAAATATGGCAAATTTGAAAAGCTATTACAAAAAGCTTGTTTTATTGTTATTTTTTGTTTTTAACTCGGTACTAGTTTTTGCGGTTCCTACAGGACCAACAGTAACAGTTACTAAAACAGATCTTGTAGGAAATATCTTAGCAAAAAACTATGACAACGGCGATCAAGTTATCTATAAAATAAGGGTTGACAATCCAGATGTAAATCCATTGAATAGTGTGATGGTATCTGTTCCACTCAGCGGATTGACTTCAAGCTTAGATGCAGGAGGGACTGGAGCTGTATTTTCAAATTTAGCAGGACAATTTAAAGCTAAAAGTTCTGGAGCAAACGAAGGAACTTTTAATCTGAGTGGAGATTTCTTAGCAAGTAATGTTACAATCCCTGCTGGAGGATTTGTAGAGTACTATGTGTTGGGAGTTGTAAATCCTGGAGTGAAGGATAATATTGTGGTGACTGCCCAAGTGAAAGATACAACCGGAAGCACAATTTTAAGTTCAGGAAGCGAGACTCTGACAAGAGTGGCATACAGTTACACTCTAGTTAAGAGTGCAACTACTACAACATCAGGATTTTATGAAAAAGGCGGGGCGGTAACATATAAGGTAACTGTAACTAATACAGGTACAAGTAGTATAAAAGGGATGACAATAACAGATATCCAGCCAGCGGATATAACTGGAGTTACTACAACGGCAACGGCAACAGGAGGAAGCATAATAGGAAGTTTTTCAACCTCTGGAGACCTTATAGCGACAGGAATGACAATAACTGCTGGATCAAAAATAGAGTATTTAATGACTGGAACAGTCTTAGCAAATGCATCAGCGGATATAATAAATAAGGCGACCGCAACTGTGAGAAGTGCAACACTTGATTCCAATACAATCACTTTAAAATTGGCAAATTATCAATATACTTTAGATAAAACTTCAACAAATTCTAAATTTACTCCAAATCAAAATTTCACATACAAAATAATAATAACAAACACAAGTCCAACAACAGCAATAACAAAGTTAAAATTGGAAGATACATTGTCAACACTTACAGCACTAGCTGTTGATGGGACAACTAAAGTTGCTTTTGTACCAGGAACAATTTCGACAACCGCTTCGACAGCAACAGCTGGAAATTCGACTGGAACATTTAACACAACAGGAGATTTAACAGCAACTGATATAACTATTTTACCAAGCAGTTCAGTTGAGTTTCAGATAACTGGAAAAGTTAAACCAGATATAGTTGGAGATATAACAAATATAGCTAAAATAACAGATAGAAATGGAAATGTAGCTACGGATCCATATGTTATTACTTCAGAAACACCGACATTGAATGTGACTAAAACTCAAAATATATCCACATATAAACCAGGAGATCCAATAGTTTATACTATTGGAGTTTCAAATACAGGTCTTGGAATAGCTTCACAGTATGTTGTTGAAGATACTGTACTAAATATATTGGGGAATTTAGCGAATTCAGGAGCGACATCAGCTACAGATATAATCTCTGCATATCCATTTAACTCATTTACTATATCGGCAGCTCTAGATGTGGGATCCACAAATTCTAAATCCTCTTTAATAGATTTTGGTGGAACAGTATCCAATCAAAATTTATCGGATTTGATCTCGCTTTATCCAAATGAGAAAATAATATATACAATAACTGTAAATACCAAAAATACATCAATAAGTAATTTAACAAATAATGTAAATGTAAAAAAAGGTGCTTTAACACCGATAACCAAAACTGTAACAACAGCAGCACAAGCACTAGCTAATAATTCATTAGTTTCAATAACAAAAGTTCCAACAGGAACAGAGTATACACCAGGAGATGTAATCACTTACACTATTACAGTGAATAATCCAACAAATAACTATATGAACAATGTGGCGATAAAAGATTTGATAACTCAAATTCAAGCCACACAGTTATCAGGATCTGATGGTGTAGCTTTTGAAAGTTGGGATCTATCTGTATTGAGCCAAACAGGTCTTGGAACTGCTCCGGGGACGACTGGGCTTATAGGACAAACTGGAGATTTGCTATTAACAGCAGATATTGGACCAAACGGAACAATAGTATATGAATTAAGAGCTAAGACAAAATTGACGACAGTGGGGACAATTTTAGATAAAGTTGTTTCTGCCAATGATAATGTTCCTGAAAATGGAACAGGAGTTAAAATGTCTAACTCGATTTTAGAAATTGCCAAAAATGTGGATTCAACAGAGTATATACCGGGTGGAACTTTAAGCTATACTGTAGATGTGGATAACCCCGGAGACGGTTATGCAATTGATGTGAAAGTAGAGGATAAGCTATCACAAATTATGACAACTTTAATTGATGGAACAACAGGTCCAGCGTACACCTCTTGGGTAGTAACAGCAAAAGTGTATGATATAGCAAGTGGATCACCGGTTCTAGTTACTGATCCAAACGATACAACATACCCTGGGTTTACAGGGTCGTTCAATGGAAATCAAAGTTCTAATCCAACATTTTTAGTGACAAATGCAATACTGGGTCCTGATAGAAGAATCAGATATACAATTGATGTTGTTGTGAGCCCAAAAGCTAAAGGAAAGATTAAAAATGAAGTTAGAGTAGATAATAATCTGTTTTCAGATAAAGGATCGATAACGAGGGTATCCAAAATAAAAATTGAAAAATCAGGGACAAGTAGCTACGTTTCAAAAGATGGGACAATGATTGAGTATAATGTAGTTGTTTCAAATGATGCATCAGCAGGAGTTGCACTAGGTATAAAAGTGGAAGATTTAATCAGTACAATAAAGGCTGAACTTTTAGGAGATGGAAGTCTAATATCCCCATTTTCAAGCTGGACTGTCGACGTGCCAACTCTAGTTGGATCGGAGACGAAATCAACAATAACATCACAGCTTTCAAATTTGGATATAAAAGATACAGTGAACATATCTCCAGGTGGGTCGATTACCTATAAAATAAAAGCGATATTGAAAAATCCAACTCAGAATCAAGTTGTGTATGGAAATATAAAAAATACGGTGACAGCAGATACTTTGGCAGCATCTTGGACAGTGGTACCAAAATATCCAAATCTAAATATTATAAAACAAACTACAAGCACAAGTTTTGGAAATGGAAATGAGGTTGATTTTAAGATAACTGTTCAAAATATAGGGGATGGATATGCAAATAATGCAACGATATCAGATATTTTAAATGCTACATACTTTGAAAATATTAGAATTACAGGGATATCGACTGGGGTAGGAAGCACAACAGGAATTACAGGGACAATAAATACTAATTTAAATAGTACTGTGGATATAGCTCCAGGAGGAACTGTTGTCTATGATATTCTAGCCAATGTAAAAGCTGATTACAATGGAAGTTTTGTTTCTAATACAGCCTTTGTTACAGATATTCAAAACGGTTTGACAGAGAGCTCGTCAACAACGGTAGATAGAGATGGAAATGCGGCTGCCAATGGACTGGATATAATAAAAAGAAGTGATACTCTGACATTTACTCCAGGAGGAACGGTAACTTATTTTATAGATGTAAAAAATAGACAAGGAAAACATGAAGATATAAGAGTGGAGGATTTGATATCTTCAATAAAAGCGACATATGCTAATGATTTGACAGACAATACAATAGATCTTTTAAATCAATCGGCATTTACAAGCTGGACAATATATAAAGGTGTAAATAATCCAAACCCCGCAACAATATTTGCAGCATCGGGAACAACAAATTTAAATGATACTATTACTGTTGGTGCAAACTCAACTGTAACATATAAAATTGTGGGAACTGTGAGTGATAGGGTTGTGAGCAAAACATTGACAAATGTTGTCTCAGTTTATAACTCTACCAATAATATAATAGGGACTAGTTCAATTCAGCACAATATAATACCACCTGGTGGAGGAATTACAAGAGTTGTGGATAAGGGTAGATATATTCCGGGAGTTGACAGCTTGACATATACAATAACTGTTAATTCTACAGGGTCTGGGTATCAAAATAATATAAATATCAACGAGTTGATTAAATCATTGTCAGTTGATTTGATTGATGGAACAACAGGAAACCCATTCCAAGATCCAGTGACAGGAGCATACAATTTTACAGTTACTGCAGTTAATACAGGTTCAACTAATGGAACAGAAGAGGATTTTACAGCAGGACCAGCAAACAATACAAATTTAGTAGGCGTAGTAGATGTTAAGTCTGGAGAAAAACTACAGTATATTATAACAGGACCGGTTAGAAAGGATGCAATAGGAACTATAGACAACAATGGATTGATAACCGAGCCATATAGATATAATCTTCAGTCAACAAAATCTGTAAGCCCGTCAAGATATCAACCTGGGAAAGAGATGATATACACAATAACTATAAATAATAACAGTACTGGAAATGCTAAAGATATAGTTGTAGAGGATGATTTAAGCTCAATATCAGTATTGGATTCAACAGGAGCGACGATAACTCCAGCACTGACAAATATAACTATAGATCTAGTAAATTCAACTGCTACTGGATATAAAGCTAGTTTAGGAAATCCAGTTATAACATCGGGAAAACTATATGCGACACCGGATATACCAATAGGTGGGAAAATCGTATATAAGATTAAGGCTACAGTTAATGAGAAGGCTATCGGATATATGGTAAATACTTCATATATAGATACTGATGCTGTTTCAAATGAGGTAGGACCAGCAGCAGACAATCTGAATTTGACAAAAGAGATAACAAAATACTATGCACTCGATGGTACAACTGTCATAACAGGAGGATATCAACCAGGTGGGTACATTGAATATAAAATTATGGCTAAAAATCCAGGGTTTGGAATATTAAATGATGGAATTTTTAAAGATGATCTATTTAATATTACAACAAACTATTCTGATGGGACTATTGGAAAAGCTTTTGACAGTTGGGTAATTACAAAAACAAGTTCAATAGGTGTGGCAACAAACTCCGATATAAGTAATTCGATAGTGTTAAACACATCTACAACTACGGGGATAGATACAACTGTAGATATAGCACCATTAGGTGAGTTTAGCTATGTAATAAAAGCAAAAATAAATGAAAAAGCTGTAGGAAGCATAAAAAATATTGTGGATGTAAACAGAACTCAAAAAAATGTATCCACATCTATGAAGTCATCTACGATAACTCAAACAAAGCAAGCATACAATCCAGATGGAAGTGTAAAAAATACATTCTTGCCGGGGGAAACAGTAGTTTACAAAATAAAAGTACAAAATACAGGTTCAGGAACAAGCTATTTGCAAACATATCAAGATTTCGTTGCAAATATAACAGCGGAAGTTGCTGAAACTCCAGGATCTGTAGAAACTCCAATAGAAAGTGTATTTGAAAGTTATTCTACCACATACACAACTTCAGGCGGAAATGTGACGACAGTAGGAACATATAACGATACAATAAATTTAGATAAGGTAACGATAGCTTCTGGTGGATGGATAGAGTTTGTTATAACAGGAGTGCTAAAGAAAACTATTATAGGAGACTTTACAAATACTTCAAAATATGCAAGTGATACAAAAACTAAAAAGTTAACAAAGGTACCTACAACCCTTGCGGTATCTAAAAAAATAACTAAATTAGCTGGAAAAACATTTGTAGTTGGAGATACATATAAGCCGGGAGATACCATAGAATATAAAATAACAATAGAGAATACAGGGAATAGTTTCTATGATGATCTTTCAATTGTGGATAATTTAAACAGTATTGTAACAAGCTTGACAGGGGATACAACAGGAAAAGCTTTAGAAAATATAGCTATAACATCGAGTGTAGAAAATACACTGGGGAATCCTGTTCTAACAAATATAAAATCTAATTCAGGAGATGGAACAAGCAGTATTGTTCAAGAGGCTGATTTGGCACCTAAAGATAGAATAACTTATATAATAACTGGGAAAATTGTTTCCACTGCGATAGGAATAGTTCCTGCTAACGTTGCAACAATAGGGGGAACAAATTATCCTTCGGCTCCAGTTAACCCAAAACAACCAAATATTATATCTTCAAAAACATTGATTTCACCAGTAGATAAACTGTATGGTCCAAACGAGGAGATAACATATAAGTTAACTGTAGAAAATACAGGTGAAGGATATGGAGATGATATAAAAATTGTAGATCTATTGAGTCAGATAAAAACTGAGATAATCGGTGGAAATCAAGGTCAAGCTTTTACAAGCTGGACTTTAACATCAAATATTACTCACGGGGATTCTAACTACAATGGTGAAACAATACTTCAAAATACTTTAGTTGACAATCAAGATATAAATACAGAGATAGATATAGCTCCAACTGGGAAAATAGAGATTACAATAAAAGCTAAAACTTCATCTTTAGCAGTAGGGGATATAGTAAATATTGCTAAAGTGAACAATAAAGATGTACCAAGTGAAATTATAAGCTCGAGAAAGGCAAATGTTGAGCTATATAAGTTGCCGTTGATTGATGGGGAGACAACATATTCTCCAAATGGAAATATAGGGTTTAGAGTTGTTGTAAGAAATATAAGTCCAGATAAAATTGCGAATGATATTAAAATTAAAGATATCATAAGCTCTATAAAGGTCGACAGTATTTCAGGTGGGTTAGTGGATGCATTTCAACCAGGCTGGACGCTGTCTGTATTCAATCCGGGAAATACCAATCCAGATCTAATATCTGTATCAGGAGTTGGAGCGACTGGGGATTTAAATAGTGCAAATATAGACTTGGCTCCAAACCAAATTGTTGTTATAAGAATTCAAGGAAAGGCGAATGACCAAGCCATTGGAAATATAACTAATAGTGTAACTGGAACCTATAATGGAGATTTAGGAGAAAAAACAGTAACTTTGACACCGGTTATAGGAATAGCAACTATAGATAAAATAGTTGATACAACCAATTATATTCCCAAAGGAAAAATTCACTATAAACTTGTTGTTAAAAATACAGGAACAGGGTATTTAAATAATATTTCAATAGTTGATGACCTGCTGGCAATTCAAACGGATTTTGTAGGAAATCCTTCGACAGGAGCAGCTTTTACTGGGTTTGTAGTCACAGGAATCACTAAAAATAATACAAACACAGTTGTAGTACAAGACGGCGCTTATACAAGCGGATATAAAGGAACAGCAGACATATATCCTGGGGATACTTTAACAATAAATATAGAAGCAACAGTCAATGAAAATGCTGTTGGGGATATAGAGAACACAGCAAGTGTAAAAGATTCCACAGGGGGTCTTTTAGATGATGATAAAGCACTAGTAAAACCATCTGCTCCAACATTAAAGATTTTAAAAACTATAGACAAACCTGTATATATAACAAAGGATACAATAAAATATGTAATCACTGTTGGAAATGTAGGGCAAGGATGGGCAAATAATGTATTGGTAACAGATAAAATAAGTGGAATTTTGACAGAGTTTGTAGGAGTTGTAAATTTACAACCAGCTTTTGAAAGTTGGACAATTGAATCAAATACAGTGTTAGGAAGTGCATATCCTGTAGTGGTAGATATACCCTATCAAGATTCAAACAATGATTTGAATGCGACAGTGGATATAGGACCTATGTCAGCTGTTGAATTTGTTATCTTGGCAAAAATAAAAGCAAATGCAAAAGGAAAAGTGTTGAATAATGCAGCTTTTAAATACGGCAGTGATTCTTCGGTGGATAGTAATACCGTGAAAACTGTTCCAAAAGATGCATCTGTAACGATTGTTAAAGAGCAAGCGACCGTGAGAGAGAATCAAACACCGACTTCAAATCCAATAAAATATTGGTTACAAGATACAATCATTTATAAAATAACAGTAACTAATGGGGATGGGAATCCAGCAGAAGTTGTAATTGAAGATGCAATTAAAAATATTATGGTTGGTGGAACACAAGGAAGTAGCTTAAAGGCATTTTTGAACTGGACAATTGTAAGTGTCACTGCGAATGATGGGTCAAATGCAACTTTAATATCACCGGCAATAGGGGTAGTATCTACAACTGATAATCCAAGAGTGGAGATTGGATTAAAAAATTCTGAAAAAGTTGAAATTGTTATAAAAGCAAAAGTCAACGAAGGGGATATCGATGGGCTGCCTATTTCAGTAATAAAAAACAGTGCAAAACTAACCCAAAAGCTATTGGATGAATCTGATATAACCGAGGACTCAAATGAGGTTGTGGCAACACCTTATCCACCATTTTTAGAAACAACTAAAAGTATAGTTTCTATTGGTGGAGTTAACTATACTGGACAAGGTTATGAACCTGGGCAATCCATTGTCTACGAAGTCACTGTGCATAACACAGGGCGTGGAGTAGCAAAAGATACTGTGATAAAAGATGAGATAGATGATGTCAGCGTGGAGTTGGCAGGTGGAACAACTGGACCAGCATTTTCTGGATGGACAATATCCGTAGAAAAAGATCATCCTGTAAAACTGGATCCAGATACATTTGCACCAAATACAAATATATCCACCCTGGCAGATATTGGACCGGATCAGAAAGTAACCTTCACAATAACAGCAACAATTGTAGGGGATGCAGTGGGAATAATATCTTCTAACCATGTGTTGGTGGATGGAAATGAAACTCCTTCACCTGAGATTAAGCCAAAATCTCCAACTGCTCCAAATTTGAATAAAGAAATTTCAAAAGGCGAGGTATATATTCAAGACGGAACTATTGAATATAAAATCACTTTAAAAAATCCAAATGAAAAACAATGGTTAAATGATGTGAAAGTCATAGATTTAATAAATAGTATCACAGCGTTAAAAGCGGATGGAACAACTGCAGCAGCCTTTAAATCTGGATGGACAATCACAAAGACAGACCTATCTAAAGGAAGTATATATACATCAAGTTATCCAATTGTAGGAGTAAATTTAAACGATACAATAGATGTAGCTCCACAGGATGTGATAACATTTATAGTAACAGCTCAAGTGAACAGTGATATAGTTGGAGATATTGTAAACACTGTAAAAGGATCGTATTTGGACGGGACAACGACAAAGCCTCTTCCAGATAAAACAGTGACTTCAACATCTGAACCAGGAGATGTAAATATAAGTAAAACAGCTTATCTGCCAACCTATCTACCAGATGGACAGATAGGATATAACATAATAATAAAAAATACATCGGTGACGAGCATAGCAAATGATGTATTTATCACAGATATTATAAGTGGTGTACTGGCTAAGCAGATTGGAAGTAGCGTGCTGACACCAGCCTTTAAACCAGGGTGGACAATATCCACAACAGTGGTAGGGGATACCGTAAATACAGATGTAACAACAATACCGACATCAGGAGATATAAATAATGTAAAAGTGGATATAGGAAAGCAAACAGAGGTGATAATAGAGATTAGAGGGTTTGCAAAATCAACAGTCTATGGAGATATTTTAAATGAGGTTACATTCAATTATCCAGATGCAGATGAGAAAGGAAGAGATGAATCCACAATAAAAAATGTTCTTCCGACAGCAAAACTAGAAAAGCTAGTTGATAAAGTAGAGTATTCATCTGGAGATAAGTTGACATATACAATAACAATTGAAAATACAAGTCAATCAAATTTACCAGGATTTAATATCACAGATGAGATTGGTAAAATTCAAACTGAAATATCTGGAAGTGGTAATCTTCAAGGGCTGGCATTTGTATCTTGGAAAAGAGATAGTTTACAAGTACCAAGTACATCTGCATTGATATCAGAAGGAAATATAGATTCAATAGGTGGCGATACATATTCGGCAGTTGTGGATATAGCCCCAGGAGATAAAATTATTTTAACTCTGTCTGGAATCACTGGTTCAAATGTATTTGGAGATATTTTAAATGAGGTGATTGGAAAGTATAAAATAGTAGGAGAGGATGAGACGGAATTAAAATCTGACGTGACTTCTAAAGGAAGATTAGGAAAACTAGTGATAACTAAATCAGCGGATAAAGATATATATATACCGGGTGATAGTGTTGCCTATACAGTTGTTATACAAAATATTGGAGATGGTTGGGTAAGGGATGCGATTGTTTTGGATCTATTTTCTGAAATTCAAACAATACTTCTTGAAGGAATAACAGGACCAGCTTTTGATTTGACAAATATGACTGTTAGTTACCAGTCAAGTTCTACTGAAAATGAAGTAACTATGATTGAGAGCGCTCCAGATTTTAAAGCGGAGATAGATATAAAAAATGGTTCCACAATAGAGTTTAATATAACAGTTAAAGTGGCAGAAAATGCCGTGGAAAAAATTGATAACACAGCAAAAATTGTACTTCGTCAAGAAGAAAATGTTGAGGTAATAAACTCCAATACAGTTACAATAAATCCTAAAGCACCAGTAATATCACTGATTAAAACTGTTGACACAATAAACTTTGAATCGTTGAAAGATTTAACTTATACAATAACATTATCAAACGACGGGGATGTAAATGTAAATAATATTGCAATCCAAGATATTATTAAAGATATCAGAACTTCAGACAACACCGGAAGTCTAGTTTATCCATTTGAAGATGGAGTGGCAATAACGCAGGAGATAATACCGGCAGGATCGGCAGTAGTAATTCCTAAAACTGTTGGAGAGGGAATTATCGACGATATAGTTTACATGAAACCGGGAGCAAAAATTATTTATACAGTTGTGGCAAAGGTTAAAGATGGAATAGTAGGAAATATAGAAAATACAGCTGTGGCTAATGTTACACCACCTGTAGGACCACCAATAGAGATATCTTCAACGGTAGTTTCAAATCCTATAAATCCAGTTATAACCGTAGAGAAAAGTGCAGTAACAGAATTTGAAAATGATATAAATATCATACCGCAAGAGTTAGTTACGTACACAATTAAAGTGATTGCCGATAGAACGGTATTTAATGTTCATGTGGTGGATGATATTACTGGAATAAGTGTATCGACAGGGGAGGCATTGTTTGATCCAGCGACAATATCAGTACTCTCTGTTCAAGAGAATGGGGTCGATATTCCATATACAGGAACAATAAATTCGTCTTCAAGTACAATAATTATAGGCAGAGTTGACAAGGAGGCTATTATAACTTTAGTGGCTAAAGTGAGTGAAATGACACCTTTAATTTCAGGCGAAGAGATTAAAAATATAGTTACAACAAACTATGACCAAAATAATGATGGAACTCTAGATTTGGATACATCGCTAGAAGCTTTCGCAATAGTGATTCCAAAATCACCAAAACTAGAGATTAAAAAAACATCAAATATGGAGGAGATTTTACTAGGAGAGGATTTAGAATATACCATAGTTATAAAAAATGTAGGGCAATCAAAAGCGACTAATTTTGCAGTCGTGGACAACGTATCAAAAATAACAGGAAAATCAAATA
Source organism: uncultured Cetobacterium sp. (assembly GCF_947072685.1). GTDB lineage: Bacteria > Fusobacteriota > Fusobacteriia > Fusobacteriales > Fusobacteriaceae > Cetobacterium_A. The sequence goes on from NZ_CAMTIK010000010.1 coordinate 20,194, forward strand.
CTGGTATAGTTATACCGGCATTTACAGAGTGGGAGATAACAGGTGAAGCTGGACCTAATAGTTATATAGGAACACTTCCACCAGCAAATACAGATTTAAATATAACTGATGCTGAAATTGCGGTAGGAGAGAGTTTAACATATAAAATAAAAGGTAAACTATCCCTGGATTTAAATGTTAAAGAGATAGAGAATGTGGCTATAATAAAGTTGTTTGATGGAAATGAAATCGACTCAAGAGCGATAACTAAAATTAAAAAACCGATGATAACTATAGATAAAGAGGTTGGTCTCAAAGAAACATCTATAGGAAAATTTGTACCATATTCAATCTTGGCAACAAATAATGAAAATCAAACAGTAAAAAATATCTATATAAAAGATACTCCACCATCAGGATTTACTTTTGTGGAGAACTCTTTACAGGTGGTTCAAAATGGAGTGAATATAGGGACAATACCTACAAAATATGTCGGTGACTCGGTATATGTAGGACCATTTGATTTGAAACCTAGAGAGCAGATAGAGGTAGTTTATCTAACAAAGGTATCAATAGGTGTTGTTCATGGAAAATATAAAAACTTAGCGGTGGCAATCAACTCTTTTGGCACTCAAATATCAAATGAAGATTCTGCAGAAATAGATGTAGTTGAGGATCCTTTATTTGAAACTACAACAGTTATAGGTAAAGTTTTCCATGATAGAGATGGTGATGGAACTCAAGATGATTCTAGAGCAACAAAAATAAAAGTGATGCAATATATTCCAGAATCAGATTATATACCAAATAGTACATTCACTGTTATTGATGGAATTAGAGGACCAATTAAAGATCAAAGTGTACCTCTATCTAGAGGAATCGAATTTAAAGATATACTTCATGGAAGAGTAACTGAAAGTGATAGATTAGATAAATCTAAAATAGAGATATATACAGGAGTAAAAAATATTGAAAACCTTGGAGATATAAATGTTACGACAGCAGAGGGGACAAATATTACTCTAACCAAGGATAAAAAGATACTATTAAAACATACAGGATTAAAATCTAAGGGTATGGTTTCACAAAATATAGTTGTGAAAAGAGAGGTTTTAAAGAGAAGTACAAATAAAAATAAGGTCAATGAAGTGGAGTATTACCAAAAGATAACAATAATGAATACAGGGTTGCAGGAAGAGGGATTGGCTGGAGTTAGACTGGCAAATGTTGAGGGTCTAGTTATTATAACCGATCAATACGGTAGATATCATATTCCAGAGGTTTCATCTAAAAAAGGTAAGAATTATATTTTGAAAGTGGATGAAACAACTCTTCCAATAGGAACAATATTTACAACAGAAAATCCAAAAGTTCAAAGATTGGGATCGACAATGCTAAAGTATAACTTTGGAGTAATTCTTCCTAGGATAACTTATGAAACAACAGAAAATGGACTAAAACTGTTGAGAGTTAAGATACATCCAGAAGTTTTATTCGATGAAAATAGTGATTATTTAAAACCTGTAATTTATAAAAAAGTTTATCGTTCGATTAAGGGAAGGTTAAATAAAGGGGATAAATTACTGGTTGAATTAAATACAAGCGAAAATACAGATTTGGATAGGGCAAGAAAAGAGAAGTTATTAGAATCTTTAAAGCGATATTTGGATGAAAAAAATATCGAAGTACAACTTATTCAAACGCAAGGGGAGGGGAGAATATAATGAAGAGATTTATATCAAATAAGGGAATGCTAATATTAATTATGGGATCATTAGCTATAAATATAGCTGTGGGACAAACCTTGGAATCTGCAACAAAAATTCAGCCTCCAAATGCATTTGATGAGTATGATATTATAGATTCATATATAACAGAGGATTTAGGAGAGGGTTGGGAAAATTCTAAAAACAATATGAGAGGAGTTGAGTTCCAGAAATTGGAACTTGACTCAAATCTTCAAGAACTACCAACATTTCCTATGTCTGAAAAAAATATCTATAAAGGTAGAGTGTTTTTAGAAAATAGAAGTGGAGTAATATATAGTGTGGTTGATCCAATCGCTGTAGAACCAAAATTAAATGTAAAAACTTCAGATTATGCGACAATAAACTTTTCTGGAGAGATAGAGGAACCGATATTTTTTTATACATATACAAATTATGAAAAGAATATAAAAAGTTATGAACTCTATGTGTATAAAGAATTGGATAGAGCTAGAATTAATCCAATAGCAGTCGTTACTGGAGAGAATCTAGGAAAAGATAAACCTATAATATGGGATGGGAAGTTAGAAAAAGAGGACAGACTTGAGAGTGAAGAAAATCTTTTCTATATTTTAAGAGTCTATGATGAGAATGGAAGTTTTGATGAAACAAAAGAAAAAGTTATAGACTTGAAGAGATTTAAAACTCTATCTGAAAAAGACAAAGAAGATGTGACAGAAGATATAAAAAATAAAATTTATGGGACGAGTTCTTTACAACTCCAAAATATTCCAGTATCGGGGTCTAAAGTAAGATTTTTCGGAAGAGATTTAAAAGGAAATAGTTTGGTAAAAATAGACAATCAAAAGGTTGATGTAGACTCTAAGGGAGATTTTATCTTTGAAACGATATCCGATGAACCTAAAAAGATATATAAACTCAATGTGGAGTCCGGGGATACAAGTGTAGAATATCCAATTGAAGTTGAAACCCAACCAAATTATGAATATTTAGTGGGGTTAGCTGATTTTTATTATGGAAAAAATAAAATATCGGGGAGCAGTTCCATATTAGAAAATGATCCTAGTTTTGAACCTAGCTATTATAATACTGGAAGATTGGCAGCGTATTATAAAGCGATAAAAGGAAAATATAAGATTACTGCACAAGCGGATACTTGGGGTAAAGAGATAAAAAATATGTTTTCAGATTTTCATGAAAGAGATCCAAATACTATATTCAGAAGGATTGACAATCAATATTTTCCATTTAATTATGGAGATGAATCTGAACTGTATTATGATGTTGAAACACAGGGTAAGGCTTATTTGAGAGTTGATTGGGACAAATCACAAGTTCTGTGGGGAAATTATGAAACTGGATTGGATTCAGGAATTTATAACGAATATAACAGAAGCTTATACGGAGCTAGAGCTGAATATAATAGTTTAGATACAAACACATTTGGAGATAGTTTGTACCATATAGAGGGATTTGCATCCAATCCTGATACAAGCTATAAAAGGGATAAGTTCTTAGGAAGTGGCGGAAGTATATACTATCTTAGTGAAAGAGATATAGTTATAGGAAGTGCTAAATTAATTGTTGAAATCACAGATAAAAAAACTGGAAGAGTAACAAATAGAGTTCCTTTAACAGAGGGTAGTGACTATACAATAAATGAGCTATCAGGAAGAATTATTCTATCCAACCCGCTCTCTCAGACATACTTTAATAAAGGGTCGACAGATATAATAAAGGACAGTCCGTCTGGTTCTGCAAATACCTATCTAGTAGCAGATTATGAATATTATTCTCCAATGGATGACATTTCAAATCTATCAGCGGGAGGAAGAGGACAGGCCTGGCTTACCAATAATGCAGCGATAGGTGGAACATATGTAAAAGAGAATAGAAAGGGTGATACAACTGACTATGAATTGGCAAGTGGAGATATTGTTTTAAAAAAATCTAATGGAACTTATTTGAAAGCTGAATATTCAGAGAGTAAGGGAAATCAGCTGACACAGGACTCAAACTGGTTTTCATATAATGCTGGATATGATTTTATTCAACAGCCAATCATTCTGGATAATGCAAAAGGACGTGCTTACTATATAGAGGGGGCATTGAAACCTGAAGATTATTTTAAAAAATTAAATCCAAATGACACTGTAAAATTTTGGTATTCTAAAAAAGATAAAAACTTTTCAACAGCAAGTGAAAATAGTGGGCTAGAAAAGGAAGAGTATGGAATAAGAGCTGAGCATAAAGCCAATGAGAAAACAAAAGTTTATGCGGAAGCTACAAAATATACAGAGAAAGATTTTGACGACTATGGAGATTCTGAAGGATTACAAGAGGAAAATAGTGTTTTGTTAGGAGTATCCTATGATTATACAGATAGATTAAATTTTGGATTAGAGGGTGAGTATGTAAAAAATAAGGAGGATGAATCACAACTCATCACATACAATGACAACGATTTAGATACAGGAGAAGCTTTTCTTCTGGGGGCAAGAGTAGGATATGAATTCAGTGAAAGATTGGAAGGTTATACAAAGCTTCAAAGTTCCGTATGGAGAGATAAAGGGTATGGAACTAATAATCTGATTACAGTTGGAGCTAATATGGCTGTAACTGAAAAATTAGAACTTGGAGGTGCGGTAAGTACAGGAAATCAGGGCGATGCTGTAGAGGCTAAATTGGGATATAAATATAGTCCAGATTATGAGATTTATACAGGGTATAGCTATGAAAATGAGGATGATCTTACAAGAGACTTCACTCTGGGTCAAAAGCTTGCATATAATGAAAAAGTAGACCTATATCAAGAGGCAAGTTTGATGAAAAATTATTCAGAAAAAGGGCTTTTACAGGGGTATGGAGTTGACTATAAATATCGGGAAAATCTGACGCTTAGTTTTATGTATGAAAAAGGTGATGTAGAAATATACGAAGGAGACGTGAGAAGAAATACTCTTAGCTCTGGAGTGAGATATGAGTCTGAAAAGTTCTATTCTAGAAATAGAATTGAATACGGAAAAGATTCAGGGGCAAGGGATACAAAAAGTTTAGGGTTTATAAATAATATGAAATGGAATCCAGCACCAGAGTATACTTTATTTGCAGAAGCTAACTATGTAAGTGTAAAAGGGGATTCGTTTACCTTAAAAAGATCTAATACCAATGAGTATTTGAATAGAAGCTTTGACACAAACGATAAATATTATGAATTGGGATTAGGTTTAGGTTATAGACCAATATATAATGATAGATTGAATTTAATCTCAAGATGGAACTATATCTATGACACGTCTGGAACAGGATTGGTAGATTCTTCTGCAGCGATGCAGTTTAAAGCACATATATTCTCTCTCGAGGCTATCTATGATTTGACACAAAAATTGAGTGTAGCGGGTAAATATGCGATAAGAAAAGATGAGGTGAGATTAGTTTCTGGTGGAAGTTGGTTTGATAACACTATTAACTTATATGCACTGAGAGCAACGTATGAAGTTATTTATCGTTGGGATCTATTTGCAGAGTATCATATATTAGAAAATAGAGGAGATGATGAGGTTAAACAGGGAGTGATAGCAGGAATATACAGAGATATCAATGAAAATTTACAACTGGGAGTAGGATATAACTTCAGTAAATTTACAGATGATCTGAGTGATTTAAGATATAAAAGTGGGGGTGAGGAGTTAGACTATAAATCTGAGGGTTGGTTTATAAACTTAATCGGTAAATTCTGATTGTGAAAATAATAATTATTCCCATTTAATTTAAATGGGAATAATTTTTTTGTTTAAACAAGGAAACAATAATTTTTATCAGTAAAAGATATTAAGCAGAATATAATGGAGGGGGTATATGAATAAGAAGATATTGCCATTGTTATTAGTTTTAATTTTAGGATGTGAGAAAGGAAGTTATAAAAATCAAAACTCACCGCCAATTGATGGCAGGCAGACAAAAGTGGAAAAGAATATGAGTTATCAAATCACAAATTTATCTCAACGATTGAATCAAATCTATGCGAATGGAGAGAGGTTTAATTATCAATTCATGGGGTCAAATGAGGCCACAACAAAAACATTTATTACAGGTAAAGAGTTAGTAATTCCCATTTTATACGAGACAATAGAAAACAATTTAGTTTTGAGTATCGCAATTTTAATCAACTTACAGACAAACGAAAAACAAATCTTAGTGGACAATCTTATAATCGATTACAATCAATTTAAAAAAATAATAGAAAAATCAGCACTTTGGATAGGTAAAACAGAAAGTTTTGACAGTAAATTTATTTTGGAAAAACCTTTAGAAGAGACAGTTGAAGTTTCATTTCCACAAAATAAAACGAGTAAAAAATTTGCTGCATTTATGATTTTTGACGGGGAGAGAAAAGGCAAAGACCTTGTTTTGAGAGAGGAAGGGAACAGTGAATTTCAAACAGTAGTATCGTTTAAAAGAAATAAAATAATATATTTAAACGACAAACTAAACGAGGAGTTTATATTGGGAGCAATTTCAGAAAACTCTAAGAGTATGATTGACGAGATAGATTCTTTAAATAAAGCGTATGAAGATTTAGATTTATTATTAAAAAAAAATTAGGAGGAGTAGATTATGAAGAAAATATTACTGATGTTTATATTGATTGGTTCTGTAGTTCTAGGAGAGGTTAAAACCCAGTTGAAGAGCATGAAAATTTCAAAATCTGGAGATGGAAAAATAGAGAGAGTTGAAGCCAAAAATGTTTCGCCTGGGGATATTTTAGAATATACCTTTATGATAGATAATGAAGAGCAGGAGGTTATAAAAAATCTTAATCCAACAATACCAGTGCCTAGTGGAACATCATTGATTCCAGATACAGGCAAACCAAGTAATTATTTAGTGAGTGTAAACGGAAGAGATTTTTATAAGTACCCCATAGAAGTTGATGGAAAACCTGTGCCATTATCTGATTATAAAAGTGTGGGTTGGAATGTAGAGGAACTTAAACCGGGGGAAAAATTAGAGTTTAAAGTAGAGGTTAAATTAAATGGAGGTGAGGGGGCAAATTAGATTTTAGAGTAAAGGATTGAATAAAAATCTGGAGGTGAGTTTTTAATAGAGAATAATACTTAAAAGGAGATGAAATATGGAGAAGAAAAAAATTAAAAGTAAGATAAAATCCCTTTTGTTCACTTCAGCAGTTTTAGGAGCGTTTACATTCAATACAGCTGCTGGAGCGAGTAGCATACCATTTGCTAATACCGATATTGGAAACCAAGCTACTTTGACCTATCAAACTCTTGGTGGTCAAGCAAAGATGTTGCAGTCAAATATTGTTATAACAACAATTAACCAAGCTTATGCAGTACAGTTAGAGCCAAATAGAGAGGTTCAAGCCGTAGCAGGAAAAGATGTATATTTTAACCATACATTGACAAACTATGGTAATGGAGTAGATTCTTTCACGATAAAACATGACTACGGACCTACTAGAGATGTAGTTATGTATTTGGATGTCAATAACAATGCGGTTCTAGATCCGGGAGAAAATCCTTTAGAAATCAACGCACAAGGTGAGGCAAATATACCAGAGGTAGACCCGTGGAAAGGTGTAGGAATTATAGTTAAGGTTAACACAAAATCTGGTGATACAGGAATAATATCAGGAAAGTTAACAGCAACGAGTAAAGGTGACAGTAGCAAAACAGATGAAGCAAGTGAAAAAATTACAATCATAACAACAGCAAATTTAAATGTATATAAAGCACTGAGTTCTTCTCAAGGGGCATCTGATATAGCTAGAGAAGTTACAATTTATTTAAAAATGTACAATGAATCTCCAACTGAAGCAAAAGTTGCTGAAGTAACAGACAGTTTAAACACTAAGTTTAACTATATAGATAACAGTGCTAAATGGCAAGATTTTGGATCGAACACTTCAGTGGCAATTGCAGATGATAATGGAGCTGTAAATGGAGTTGAATATAATGTGGTTAAAAGAGCTTCTGAAAGTGGAAGCGATAAAATAACATTAAAATTACCAAATGTATCTGGAAATACGACGATAGCATCAACAGGTGGAGTTCTATCATTTAAAGTGATGGTAAAAGAGGGAGAAGCTGTGGCAACTCTTCCTAATGAAGCGACATATAAATTTAAAACGTTTGATGCTACGGGAGAGTATATAGAAGGAACTTCAAACAAAGTAAATTACTCTATTTTAAAGTATGTTAGAGCACAGTTTTCTGGAGATACAATACTGTCTGGTCAAGCTGGAGAAGAGTTAAGATTTGTGAATGTATTTAAAAACATAGCAAATGCAGCGGAAGTATATAACTTATCAATATCAGATAAGTTTTTCCCAGTGGGAACTACTTTTAGATTAGCTTTACAGACACCAGGAGGACAAGAGAGACCAGTTTTAGATAATAATGGAGATTTAATATATGATACAGGAGTGGTGGGTATAAACGAAACTGTAAATGTTGTACTATATGCTCAACTACCAACAAATATAACCAATATTCAATCAAACTATACAGTTAAAAAAATAGCTACAAGTGTGCATACACCAACTTATAATGTAAATGCTTTAGATACTTTAAATACACTTAGAGCAGCAACTGTAGATTTGACAAATAATCAGTCTTTGAGTGAAAATAAAAATGCACCGGGACAAGGAGTAGGACCTGAGCAATCACCAGTTACTCAAATTGCTTTGAGACCAGGTGAAAGTGGAAACTTTATACTTCATGTAAATAATACAAGTTCATATATAACTGATACATACAGATTGGATGTAAGCACAAGAGCAGATTTTTCGGATCAAACAATACCAGCAGGAGTAAGTGTTAAATTTATATCTGGTGGAGGAGCTGAAGTTACATCAACATCTCCTATCCTACCAAATAATAGTGAGAGAATAAATGTAAAGGTTGATATAGCCCTTAATACGACAGCGAAAACAGTACCGCTGTATTTTAGAGTGACATCTGTAATAACAGGATCAAAAGATATTAAGTATGATTCAATTACAGTAAGTGCTGTAAGAGATATATCTATAACACCTAACAATACAGGTTCAACTTATGCAGGAGGACAAGTTATATACACGCATACAGTTAGAAATAATGGAAATGTATTGGAAGGGGATGGAAGAGCCAGTGAGGTAAATATTGTAGCAAGAGAAGCTTACTCTCAATGGGCAACAGAAATATTTATGGACACAAATGGAAATGGAATATTTGATATAGGTATTGATACTCCATTTAGAGATTTCGCAACAATAGGTGGATTAGTTCCAGGGCAAGAGGTAAAAATATTCGCTAGAGTTTCATCTGAAGTTGGAACACCGGCAGGACAAGTAAACACTACAACAATTAGCCCAGAAGTGACAATAGGAACATATCCGCTTGAGGCAAGTGTAACAGTTGCCACAGACAAAACAACAATTTTGGCTGAGGATTTAACTATAACTAAAAAACAAAAATTAGAACTAACAGGTAAATATACATCTGAACCACAAAAAACTGATCCAGGTAAAAATATATTCTATCGAATAGATGTTAAAAATGATGGACAAGTGGATGCTAAAAATGTGGTTATAAGAGATACGGTTCCATACTATACAACACAAATATCAGGAGATACGTTAGGAGAGGGAATAGTAAATAAAGCATCCTATGTAATAACAAGTGCACAGGGAACACAGGGAGCGTTTAAAGCGGCAGAAGTACAACCAGGAAATGGAAATAGAGGTGACATAGTAGCACAGGTTGGAGTTTTAAGACCGGGCGAAACAGCAACATTATATTTCCAAGTTAAAGTAGATAGTATTCCAACTGTACCAGCACAATAAAAGAGAGAGGGGTTTAAACCCTCTCTTTATAGAATTTTAAAAATTAGTAAAAGTTAAGAATAAGAGGAGGGGCAATATGAAAAAAGTAAAATTTTTTATTTTTATATTGCTTCTTTTTTTATTTCATAAAAATATATACTGTGAAGTAGTTAGGAATATAGCTTATTTAAAATCAGAAAATATAGAAAAATCAAGTAATGAAGTTATTACATATAGATTGAATAGTAAAATAAAATTTGTAGAACATGGTGAGAACAAAAAAGAACAATATTTAGATGAAAAAAACAAAATATATGTGATAGGAGAGCTTGATTTAACTCAAACAGGAAAAGAGATAATATATTTTAAAAAAAATATGTATTCATCGTTTTATCCAGAAAATATACGGTTTTTTATACAGGAGGGAGAATCGGAATATGTAGAGCTAGAAAAAGAGTCTATAAAATCAAATAGAACAAAAGATATAGAGTTGGATGGTGGTAAAAAATATAAGGTCATTTCGGTAGGAGAAAATATAAAAAATACACCAAATATAGAGAGTGGGAATTTTTCTTTAGAGGCTTTTAATAAAGAGAAAAGTATTGGAGAGATAATAAATAAACTTATTATAGAAAATAAGTTGACATTTATAGCTGACAAAGACAATGAAGAAACTCAGTATTTGGATTTTAAAAATCAAATAAAGACAACAGCAGACATAAGTTTTATAAATTTATTAAAAGAAAAAGCGATATTTAAAATGATTTTAGGAAAAGATATGATGGTAGAAACATTTGTTGGAACAATGGGGGAAGAAAAATTTTTATTTCATTGGAACAATATTGACAAGTGTTTTTATTCTGATGAGGTTGAGATATACGGGGATACTATTCTAGATGTTTTAGGAACAGGGATTAAAAAAAATGAGAACATTGAATCGGAAGATTTTACTTTATCGATGTTAGTGGGAGATATGAGTTACGGAAGTATAAAAAATAAAATTGTTATGGAGTCTCAAAATAAAATATTATTAGAGAAAAAATCAGTACAAAAGATTGCTCGCGTTGGGGATATAGTAAAATACGAGCTCACTGTAAAAACAACAAGAGATGAGATGTTTAGAAAAATAATATTGAAAGATACTCTCCCTAAAGGCTTTGAGTTGTTAGAAAAAAGTATAAAAGTTTCAAAAGGAGATATAGGGGAGATAAAATATTTTGAAAAGAATATGTTTTCTTTAGATATAGATTTTTTATCTGAAAAATTTACTGAGAAAGAGTTATCAATTGAGTATATGATAAGAGTAAATGTGAATACAAAATTGGGTAAAAATATAAATAGAGCTATAGCATACGCAGACAATGAAATAAATAGAGTGATAGAATCGAATTTAGCTTCAGCAGAGATAGAAATAGATGGAGAGAATTTTTCAGAAAAAGGAATTATTATAGGTAGAGTTTTTATAGATATTGATGAAGATAAAAGATATGATTCTAAAAAAGATATTTCAATTCCAGGGGTTAAAGTATTTTTAGAAAATGGAGATTTTGCAATCACAGATTCTGATGGAAAATATAGTATATATGGAGAAGACGCAACAACACACATAGCAAAAGTTGATAGGGGAAGTGTACCTTTAAAGTTAAGAGGTGTAAAATTAACAAATAGACATTCGGAAAATGGAGAGTCTCAATTTATTGATTTAAAAAAATCACAACTTAACAAAGGTAATTTTGCATACATAATTTTAGGAGATAAGGATAAAACAATTTCTATAATTCAAGAAAGAAAAAAAATTCTAGAGGAGAGAGTAAATGAAATTTTTTATCAAGTGGATAGCAAGGAGTTAAATTTTAAGCAAATATCTAAACCGGAAAGAAAAGAGCTCGGTGAAAATGGTATTATAGATAATCATGAAATAGTAGATTTCGTAAAAGGTAGTGTAAATATAGAAAATAAAGAAAAATTAGAAAAGAATAAAGAAAATGTAGAAATAGATTTAAGAAAAAAAATGAAAATTTTGAATACAGATGAATTGTCAGAGAAGATTGAGAACTTAAATAATGAGTTGGATATTATAAATATACAGAATGGAGACGTTGTTTTAAATCACATGACATTTCAAATAAAGAGTCCATCTGGTGGAAGAATTGAACTTTTTATAAATGATAAAATGGTTGGAGTCGAGCACATAGGAATAAGAGCGACATCAGCTATAAATTCTCTATTTTTTTTAGAGTATGCTGCAGTGATGTTAGAGACAGGAAAAAATAAGGTAAGAGCAAGTTATTATGATCAATTTGGAGTAGAAAGAAATAGGATAGAAAAAGTGGTATTAGTTCGTGGGGAGTTAGAAAGAATTGTATTTGAAATAAAAAAAAGTGAAAGTACAAATGAAGTTGTGAAATTTATATTGAAGGGAACAGATAGTAATGGAATAGAGATAGAACACGACTTGAATGCAAGGGTAGTGTTAATGGATAAAGATAAAGGGGAATGGATAAATGGTGAAAATGGAAAAAATGCGGAAGAAATAAGAGTGAAAATACCTAAAGATAGTTATAAAGAGGTGCTGTTTAGACCAAAACCGGGGAAAAAAAAGGTGGCATTTAAAGTAGCAGTTGAAGGTTTAGAAGAGGAGTTTGTATTTGAAATAAAAGGAGAAGCAATCCCAACATTTGTAAATGGAATAATAGAAGGAAGAGTTAATTTTAAAGGTAAAAATGAAGAGAATTTCTTTTTTGAAAAAGATATAAGTAATATTTTCAACGATAAACTTTATTACAGAGGAGCAGTATTTGCAACAGGAAATTTAATGGAAGATTATTTTTTAACTTTGACTTATGATAGCGCCAAAGAAAAAGAAAAATTTTTCTCATATAAAGACCCAGAGGATTATTATCCGATATATGGAGATAATTCAATTAAAGGACATACTGGTGAATCTAGAGAGGATTTATATATAAAAATAGAAAAGGACAAGTCATACGTTATGTATGGGGATTTAAAAACTTCGGAACTATTTGATAACAGGACTAGGCTAAATCAGTATTCAAGAGCTTTAACAGGGTTTTCTTCAGAACTTTCAAAAGAAAAAATAAATATAAATACGTTCTATGCTAAGGCCAATAGTACAAAAGTAGTTGATGAGCTTCAAGGAAGGGGAGTATCAGGACCATACACACTTTCAAATAGAGATATTATAGATGGAAGTGAAGAGATAAAATTAGTCACTTACAACCGAGGTACAAAAATTGTAATCTCAGAATTGAGCATGGTCAATGGTCAAGATTATACGATTGACTATGACTTGGGGAGAATATATTTCACAGAACCCATAATGGGGATGGATTTGGAGTTTAATCCAGTATTTATAAGAGTTAACTACGAAGTGGAAGAACAAAGTGGAGATGCAAAACCAGTCTATGGAGTTGTTGGTAGATATAATATAAATAAAAATGTCTATTTAGGTGGAAGTTATGTGAAGGATGACGATAAACTAGAAAAATATGAGATGCAGGGAGTGGCACTTCTATACGAAAATGAAGACCATTTAGCTATATTGGAGGTATCTAAAACAGATGATTTTGAAGAGGGAATCGGTGAAGCTAAATCTTTTTATTACAAATATGAAAAAGATAAAAGTAAAATAAAAGTTATCTATGAAAAATCAGACGACAGCTATTACAATCCTGATGCAGATGTTCAAAGTGGCATAGATGGGCTTGAGATAGAGGGGGAATACAGATTAAAAAATAACAATCTATTAAAATTCAAAAGTGAATTTTTGAAAGAAAATTTGGAAGCTGGAAGCTATGAAAAAAAGGATGTGTATTTAGGAGTTGAGTTTGAAAAAAAATCTAATTTTGTGTATGAGGTCGGAGCAAAACATTATTTTAAAAGTGATACCTTAGACCAAGGAGAGATAAATACCATAGGAGCAAAAATTGCATGGGAGCCTGTAGAATATCCTGGGTTTACTACGTTTTTAGAGTATGAACAAGATGTGTTATTGAGCGATAAAAAAAGAGTTGCGGCGGGGATAGATTATGAGGTGAATGATGGAACAACTCTTTATTTCAGGCAGGAGTTGATATCGGAACTTTCGGACGAATACTACCTAGACCCAGAGGATGACAGCAACAGAACATTGGTAGGAGTTAAAACTAAAAAATATTTAGGAAGTGAGGTTTTTACGGAATATAGAGAAGTAAATGAGGATGAAGGGGTAAAACCGGAGGTTGGAACAGGTTTGAAAAGAGAGTTTGAAATAACTGAAAATCTTAGTCTATATGGAACTTTTGAAAGGACAGACCCAGTGTCATACACCAAAACTGAGGGAGATGAAAAAAGAAAGGCAGAAAACTCGGTAACTTTTGGATATGATTATTTAATAGATGATACAAGTAAAACTAGAGGAGATTTTGAATTTGAATTTGGAGAGACCAGTTCATTTTTAAATAAAATGGGATATGGAAAAAAAATAAACGAAAGTCTCTCTTTTATAGGTAAAAATAGATATTATACAGAGGGAGATTTGGAGCAAGAGGACAGATTAATTTTAGGACTGGCATATAGAGATGCAGAAAATGACAGGTATAACTCTTTGAATAAATATGAGTTGAACTACTCTAAAAATATAATAGATGACAACTATAAACAGCTTACAAATTTAGTTAGAAGCTCCCATAACTATCAATTCAATAGATGTGTAGACGGAACACTCACATTGGCTATAAAAAATGTTGAAACAACATACGAAGAGATAAGTAGCGACTATACAGCTTATCTGATTGCGGGGACGTTGAGTTATGATGTATATAAAAATTGGACCACGGGAATAAGTTTAGCGAGTACATTTGATAATAAGCAAAACATTGATTACGGGGTTGGAGTTGAAGTGGGCTATGTTTTTGAATCAAATTTGTGGCTATCGTTAGGATATAATTTTGTTGGGTTTAAAGATAAGGATTTTGATCCATCTGGAGAACTGAATCAAGGAGTTTTTGTCAGATTTAGAATGAATGTTGGAGATGTGTTTGACAATATGAAAATGAAAAAAGTTAACTGATAAAATTATGTCAGTTAACTTTTTTCATTTTATTCTTTAAATTTTACTCTTTAATAAGAAGTGAAAGTAAAATACCTTTCCCATCCCCTTCGATATGGAAGTTATTTCCACAAGCTATAAGAGTATCGCCAGGTTCTAAAGTGTATTCATTTTTATTGACAGTTAAGTGTTTAATTTTATTTAAATTATAATAGATGTTGATTGCTTTATTAGAGAGTGGCTCACCATAAAAAGTTCGGTAGTCAATAATTTGAAAATCTAGGAGATCAATATTTTCTTTGTAGATCAAATTGAAATCGATACATGCTGTATCGCATGTGCTTTTTGTATAGCTATCACCAGAAAAAAAGATGTGTGAGAATGGGTCTAGAAAATAATCTCGACCATCGATATCGAGTTTTACATTTCCAGAAAGTAGAACGAGTAATCTTTTGTAACCTTTAAAATCAGAAAACTTATACTCTCCGGGATTGATTGTGGCTGTTGAAACCCTGAAATTAAAAGGACTGTCAACAGTAGAGCCATCTGGATATATATATAGCTCTTTCGAGATTCCACCAGACCAATAACGTTCTTTTTGATTTGATTTTTTTATTATCTTATAATCCATTATTTTCCTCCGTATTTGAAGTTATCATAATAATTATATAGCCCATAAAAGCAAAATAATCAAGAGTAAATTGGAAGAAAATAAAAAAACTCTTGAATAACAAGAGTTTTTACGCAGTTTCTGTAAGTTCGTTTTTATGTTTAAATGATTCAATAATAGTTTTGTTGTTCATGTCTTCTGAGTTTAATCCCAAAATTATTAAATCCAATAGTTCATCAATACTTTTACCTTTGAGTAGATTTTTTATTGCTTTTTCTGGCATAGTTACACCTCTCTAAAAAATTGATAATAAGTTACATTGAGTATTATACAAAAATTGTTTAGAATAGTCAAATAAAAAAAGATTTTTTTTGAAAAAAATGATATAATTTATGAGGTTAATGATTATAAATAGAACAAGAGGTTGAAGAATGAAGAGGATAATATTACCAATAATAGTAGTTTTGTCGATTGTATTGATGGCTATATACTCGCCTAAATTGACAAAAAATTTGAAAGGTGGACAAGTTTTTTCACAAGAATTTGTTAAAGGGATTGTAAAAGAGGTCATTTCTGAAGATTTAATGCATGATCCTATTATGGAAGGTAAATATAGAGGAAATCAAACTTTGAATGTAGAGATACTCGAAGGGAAGAGAAAAGGAGAGATTTTTAAAGTTCAAAACTCTTTGAGTGCCCTTCACAATGTATATGCAAACAAGGGCTTAAAAGCGATATTTACAGTTCGGGAAACCCAAGGAAAAACAACAGTGTGGTTATATAATCTTAAAAGAGATGGAGCTATCTATTTTTTAGCGGCTATCTTTATAACTGCTGTACTTGTACTGGGTAAAATGAAGGGATTAAAATCTCTTTTAGCACTTGTATTTACAGGATCAGTCATAATCTATATATTGATACCGCTGCTTTTTAAAGGGGTAGATCCAATATCTACATCGGTATTTCTCTCATCTTTGATAATTGTTGTGAGTTTTCTTTTGATCGGAGGATTTGATAGAAAAACATATTCAGCAATTATAGGTACGATTTGTGGGATAACAATCGCAGGATTGATATCGTATGGATTTGGGCATGTCATGAGTTTGAGTGGATTAAATCTTTCAGAGGGACAGCAACTTCTCTACATAACAAAAGATTTTAAACTTAAAATAGAGGGGCTATTATTTGTTTCAATTTTAATAGCATCTTTAGGAGCCGTAATGGATGTGGCGATGTCAATATCTTCATCGGTGAACGAGATACACCAGCACAAACCAAATCTTTCTTCAAAAGAGCTGTTTCATTCAGCTATGGTTATAGGAAGGGATATTGTGGGAACGATGATAAACACGTTGATACTTGCTTTTGCAGGGGGATCACTCCCTTTAATGATGATGATTTGGGGATATGGTATGGTCTATCAACAGTTTATAAATATACCGGCTATAGCTATTGAGATTGTGAATGCTTTGGCTGGAAGTATAGGTATAATAGCAACTGTTCCAGTAACGGCAGTTGTTTCAATATTATTAATAAAAAAAGAGTGGGAGGAAACAAATGAGAACAACTAAATTTTTTGTTTTAGGAACTCTTCTGTCTATGGCTTTGATAGGTTGTGGAAAGAAAGAGGAAACACCTAAAACAGCAACAAATACCGAGGTTAAAGAGTTTAAAGAAAATAAACTTAATATGGAGAAAAAAGTTATTAAAAAGGGAGAAGCGGGTGCCGATGAGGTAACGGTATCGTTTGCTGCGACATCAGATGTACATGGAAGAATATACCCATATGAGTATGGAATAGACTCTGAGGATAAAAGTGCAGGATATGCTAAAACTTATACTATTGTAAAAGCGTTGAAAGAAAAAAATCCAAATCTAATTTTAGTTGATGTTGGAGATACTGTTCAAGATAACAGTGCTGAGCTATTCAACAATTTAGAGACTCATCCAATGGTTGAAGCTATGAATACAATGGGATATGATGCATGGGTTTTAGGAAATCATGAGTTTAACTTTGAAAAGGAGTTTTTATTAAGAAATGTAAAAAACTTTAACGGGTCGGTTATCTCTGTGAATATTGAAAATGAAGATGATGGTTCAAAGTTTGTATTACCATATCAAATATATGATGTAGAGGGTGTTAAAGTGGCTCTAGTGGGAGGAATACCACCTCATGTACCTATGTGGGAAGCGTCTGCTCCTGAGCACTTTAAAGGGCTTACATTCGAAGATCCTATGACTGCTGTAAAAGAAACTTTAGATGAATTAGAGGGAAAATATGATGTTTTAGTTGGAGCTTTCCATTTGGCAAGAAAAGATGAGTATGGGAAAACTGGTGTGTTTGATTTAGCACAAGCTTATCCTCAGTTTGACTTAATCTTTGCTGGACATGAGCATGCAAGATATGTTACTGATGTGAATGGAGCGACAGTTCTTGAGGCGGGAGCTTATGGTTGGGGAGTTTCAAATGGTGAAATCAAAATGGCTAAAAAAGATGGAAAATGGGAAGTTAAAGAGGTTGTAGCTAAAAACTTAGAGACTAAAGATGTTCAAGCCGATACTACAATTTTAGAGAAATTTAAAAATGTTCATGAGGAATCAAGAGCGGATGCCAATAAAATAGTTGGAAAAGTAAATGGAAAATTTATAGAAAAAGCTGACTACATAACTGGTCAAGACAAAGTTACAACAATGCCTACATCTCAATTACAAGATAACGCTATCATAGAGCTTATAAATGAGGTTCAAAACCACTATGCAAAATCAGATGTGTCAGCGGCTGCGGTATTCAACTTTGATTCAAACCTAAATGCAGGAGATTTTAAAAAGAAAGATGTTGCATTTATATATAAATATACAAATACTCTTATGGGTGTTAACCTGACTGGAGAGAACCTTCTTAAATATATGGAGTGGTCTATGAACTATTACAACCAAGCTCAGCCTGGAGATGTAACAGTATCATTCAATCCAAAGGTTAGAGGATATAACTATGATATGTTCGACGGTGTAAACTACAAGGTGGATATATCTAAACCTGCTGGAGAGAGAATTGTTGATGCAACGATAAATGGTCAACCCATCGATCCGAAAAAAACATATAAAGTGGCTGTGAATAACTATAGATTTGGAAGTCTACTGAATTTAGGGCTTGCAAATTCTGAGGATAAATACTATGATTCTTACGAGGAGCTACAAGACGGTGGAAGAATAAGAGATTTAATTGTAAGATATGTTCAAGAGGAACTGAAGGGAGAGTTAAATCCTAAAGTTGATAACAACTGGGAAATCATAGGTTTTGAAAACAATGTACCTGGAAAAGATAAGATTATTGAAAAAATAAAAGCGGGAGAGATTGTAATTCCAATGTCTGAGGACGGAAGAACGCTGAATATAAAATCAATAAACATAAATAACAAATAATATATTTTAAATTTTAAAAGAGGAGATTTTTTTCTCTGTAATCTACAGGAGGAGTAATGTATTTATTAAAATTCAAAAAAAATTTAGTTGAGAAAATATGGGGTGGAAGAGGCTTTGAAACCACTTTAGGATTTGATCTTCCAAAAGATAAATTATATGGTGAATCTTGGGAAGTGAGCTGTCATCCATCGGGTATGTCCTACGTTGAAAATGGTGAATGGGCAGGGAAATCTTTGGAAGAGCTATTTAATAAGTTCAACGAGGAACTTGTAGGAGAAGAGATAGTAAAAAAATATGGAGAAAAATTTCCTCTTTTAATAAAATATTTAGATATAAATGATAAGTTATCAGTTCAAGTTCATCCGAGTGATGAGTATGCCTTGAGAGTGGAAAAGGAGTTTGGGAAAAGTGAGGTTTGGTATGTAATGGAAGCCAGCCAAGATGCCAAACTTATACTGGGACTAAAAAAAGAGATAACTGCAAAGATGTATGAGCAAAAGGTTAAAAACAAAGATTTTTTTAACTTATTCAATGAGGTGAGTGTTAAAAAAGGAGATTTTATAGATGTTAAGCCAGGTGTTGTTCATGGAACTTTAGAGGGATCAATATTGATATGTGAAATTCAACAGAATTCAGACACAACATATAGAATATATGATTTTGATAGAGAAGTGGATGGAGTGAAAAGAGAGCTCCATTTAGAAAAGGCAATGGATGTCATTGAGTTTGGAAAAGATGTATGTGTGAGTTCCGAAGAAAATAGAGAGAAAAAAAGTGTTGAAGGTGCAACAATTGAAGAGTTAATTAGGGGAGATTATTTTTCGATAGATAGAATACTTGTGAATGGAGAGTATTTAGATGGAAGTTATAAAAATTTCAGAATCTATTCAATCTTGGATGGAGAAGGGGTTATAACTTCAAAAGGAAGAGAGTATAGAGTGCTTAAAGGGGACACATATTTTGTTCCGGCAAATTTAGATACGACGATTTCAGGAAAAGTTGAGATAATGAAAAGCTATATTTAAAAAAAGGGGGGAGTTTATGTCACATACACTTATAACTTTACTAAAAATAGTGCTACATGGAGATATTCATTTGGATGAGATAGCTAAATATATAGATTTAGATGTCAATTCGATAGATAGAAATATACAGATACTAAATGGATATTTAAAAGAAAAAGGCATAGGAGAGATTGAGAGAAGCAACAACATCTATAGTGTAAAAAAGTTAAATGGGGATGTTTCTGATTTTTTTTCTAAGCTGGATATTTTATCTTCTAAAGAGAGACAAGACATTTATTGTATAAGACTTTTATTGAATGGATATATAAATTTAGAAAAAGAGAGACAACAGATGGGGGTATCAAGGACAACAGCCATAAAAGATTTTAAAAAAGTTAGGGAGTATTTACAGGAACAAGAGATTTTTTTAGAATCTAAAAACTCAAAGGGGATATTTTTAAAAGAGGAAGACAATTTAAAAATAAGATATATTCTGTGTGAAAGAATGATGAAGCTTTTTGTGGACAGAGATTTTTTATCCAGACAAAGAAAAGAGTTATTGCTTGAAATTAACGTATTGGACGAGATTTTATATCTGAATACCTACACAAAACTTATAGAAAAATTAGGGATAAGAAAATCTATATTCTCTTTCTATGCAATATATTCTATGGCGATAATAGATAGTTTTAAAAAAAATAGGATTGAGTATAACATTGAGAGTTTAGATCAAGAAGAGGATTTTAAAAATATTTTAGAGACCGTAAAACTGGAGATAGGTGAAAATCCAGGAAAAGAGATACAGGAATTCTTAGCTATAGTTTTTTTACAGGTGAAATATTTGATGAAGTTTGATAGAGAGATTTCAGACTCATATGAAAAATTTCATGAGAAAGTTTCAATTAGATTGCATATCGAAGGCAAAAATAAAGAGATATTGAGAGAGTATTTAAAATCTTGTTACACAATATCATTTTTAAATAACAGGTATGGGGTTTTATGGGTTAGAAAAAGACCTCTATCTGAAAAATGCTTACAGATGATAGAGACGATTGAAAAAATTTTAAAAGAGTTAGGTATAAATATGATATACTCTGATATTATGAGACTGGCAGGATGTGTTACCAATTTCTTTTTGACAGAGGAGTTCAAAAGTGGATTTAAAGTTTTAGGTGTGTCTAAGAATGCAAATGATGAGTACTCAAATAGAGTTATAAGGTGTATAAAGGAGTTTTATCCAGAGATAGAGTTTCAAATGGAGTCTTTTTTATATTTTAGATTTAAAAATAGAAAAGAACTTGAATCTTACGATATGATTATCTCGGATACAGAGACATTTAGTGGTGGAAACTTGAGAAGAGTGAATACATTTAGCATAAGAGAGGTTCAAAAATGTTTTATAAATTATGCTTTGGGTAAAAGACTAATTAAAGACGAAAAACTTTAATGTGTTTTTTATAAAGGTAAAAGAATCGAAAAAAGTATATATACACGCTATACAAAAAATGATATTCTATATGTACAAATCCTTTTCTCTAATATATTCCCCCTAAATATATATTACGAGAAATAATAAATTCCAAAAGAACTCCACCCCCCCGGAGTTCTTTTAATTTTTTGTATAAAAAAGGAGTTATCGTTTACTGATAACTCCTTTTATTTTAAACTATATTCTAGTTATTAATGTGGTAGTCTTAATTCTAGATATTAGTTGTTAGATATAGATTCAACACCTGGTAATTTTTTTCCTTCTAAATACTCAAGAGAAGCTCCTCCACCAGTAGAGATATGAGAGAATTTGTCAGCAAATCCTAAAGAGATAGCAGCAGCAGCAGAATCTCCTCCACCGATAATAGTTGTAGCATTCTCTAAGTTAGCGATAGCTTCACAAACTCCGATAGTTCCTTTAGCATAGTTAGACATTTCAAATACACCCATAGGTCCATTCCATACAACAGTCTTAGCTCCAACCAATTGCTCAGTAAATAACTTTACAGTAGCAGGTCCAACATCTAATCCCATCTCATCATTAGGGATTTCATCTACAGATACAACTGAATGAGGTGCATCGTTTGAGAACTCTTTACAGATAACTGTATCGATAGGTAAAATGATTTTTCCTTCAGCTTTTTCAAGAAGAGATTTCGCAAGCTCAACCTTATCCTCTTCAACAAGAGAAGTTCCAGTATTTTTTCCTAAAGCTTTAAAGAATGTGAACATCATAGCTCCACCAATTAAAATTTTATCAGCCTTAACAAGTAGGTTTTCAATAACTCCAATTTTATCAGAAACTTTAGCTCCACCTAGGATAGCAACAAGAGGTCTTTCAGGTGCATCCACAGCTCCACCGATAAATTTAATCTCTTTTTCCATTAAAAATCCTGCAGCAGTATTTCCTTCTCCAATATTAGCAGCGATTCCAACATTTGAAGCATGAGCTCTATGTGCAGTTCCGAATGCATCATTAACAAAAAGGTCTCCTAAAGAAGCCCAGTATTTTCCTAATTCAGGATCATTTTTAGACTCTTTCTTTCCATCTAAATCCTCAAATCTAGTGTTTTGGAACATTAGAATCTCTCCATCTTTTAGATTGGCAACAGCCTTTTCTAACTCCTCTCCTCTTGTAGCGTTAACAAAAGTTACAGGTTGTCCTAAAAGTTCTGACAATCTTGCAGCAACTGGAGCGATATTTCTCTTCTCTAAATCTGCAGCTTCTTTAACTTTTCCCAAGTGAGAGAAAGCGATTACTTTTCCACCATTTTCTAAAACATATTTTATAGTTGGTAAAGCAGCTACGATTCTATTTTCATCAGTTATTTTTCCATCCTTCATAGGAACGTTGAAATCAACTCTCATTAAAACTTTTTTACCAGCTACATCTAAATCTGTTACTATTTTCTTTGCCATTTTATAAACCTCCAAAAAGAATAAAATATATAGTTAAGTTATATTTTTTTAAAAAAATAGCGGAACCATTGAGTTCCGCTATTCTGTTTATTCTGTTTTATTCGAGAATTACTTAGATAACTCTACGAAATACTTTAATGTTCTTATTAATTGAGCTGTATAAGACATCTCGTTGTCATACCAAGATACAGTTTTAACTAATTGCTTGTCTCCAACTGTCATTACTCTTGTTTGAGTAGCATCAAATAATGATCCGAACTCTATTCCGATGATATCAGAAGAAACTAATTCCTCTTCAGTGTATCCGAATGATTCGTTAGCAGCAGCTTTCATTGCAGCATTGATCTCTTGAACTGTAACTTTTTTATCTAAAACAGTTACTAATTCAGTTAATGATCCAGTTATTACTGGTACTCTTTGAGCAGATCCATCTAATTTTCCAGCTAATGCAGGGATTACAAGTCCGATTGCTTTTGCAGCTCCAGTTGTGTTAGGAACGATATTAGCAGCAGCAGCTCTAGCTCTTCTTAAATCTCCTTTAGCATGAGGTCCATCAAGTGTGTTTTGGTCATTTGTATAAGCATGAATTGTAGTCATTAATCCTTCTACAATTGTAAAGTTATCATTTAAAACTTTAGCCATAGGTGCTAAACAGTTTGTTGTACAAGAAGCTCCTGAGATAACAGTTTCAGAACCATCTAAGATGTTTTGGTTAACGTTGAATACAACAGTTTTGATATCTCCAGTTGCAGGTGCAGAGATAACTACTTTTTTAGCTCCAGCTTCTAAGTGAAGTCCAGCTTTCTCTTGTGATGTGAAGAATCCAGTACACTCAAGAACGATATCCACTTTTAAAGCAGCCCAAGGTAAATTCTTAGGATCTCTATCAGCTAAAACTTTAATCTCTTTTCCATTAACATAGAAACCATCTTCTGTAACCTCTATAGTTCCATCAAATCTTCCTTGTGCTGAGTCATATTTGAAAAGGTGTGCAAGAGTTTTTGCATCTGTTAAGTCGTTTATTGCTACTACTTCAAACTCTGGGTTGTTGATCATTAATCTTAATGCTAATCTTCCAATTCTTCCGAATCCATTAATCGCTACTTTAACTGCCATTTGGAAACCTCCTAAAAATTTATGTTTTTTTTAAAAATTAAGTTCGTTTATTTTTGTACATCTTACAAATCATACGGAAACAAATTCTATTTTCTTTTTTCTTTGTGAAAAATAATATTGTTTCTATGCCTTTATAATATATTATCTTTTGGAATTTGTCAATTTAATGCGTGGAACTAAAATTAATCTTTTTATGATTACTTTTTCATTAAAATTATAGTATAATGAAAAAAACTTACATTAGGGAGAAAAAAACAGATGAAAAAGGTACTATTGTACTTATTGGTTACAATAAGTTTGTTTGCTAGTGAAAATGTAGTATTACTTGAAAATGAAAATAGTTTCTTCTTCTACAAAAAGGATGGAGTATCAAAGGGGTTGTATCCAAAAATATTTCAAGACATCAATAAAAATCAGGGATTGGACTTAATAGTAAAAGAGCTGGATACAAATTTGATACTGGATATGGAGCAAGGGAAAGATATTCTTATAATGGATTTGGTAGAGAATGAGCAAAGAAGAAAAAAATATTATTTTATTCCGACTTTTTTTTATTTGAAAGCGGATATGTACTTTATAAATAGAGAGTATGAGGATATAACTAATTTTTATCAGAAAAGAGTAGGGGTTATAAAAGGAACATACTTAGATGGGCAGTTTAAAGAGAGATATGGATTTTTAAAAACTGTGATAATAGATATAAAGACCAGAGAAGATGGTTTGAATATGCTCAAAAAAGGTGAGATAGATGGTTTTGTATCAGATAACCAGTATGGATTTTCAGAAAGATTAAATACAATTGCATTGAATAGAATAGATCAGATGGTGACAACGCTCGCTGTACCCAAAAGCAACGAGAAGCTATACAATATATTAAAAAAGAGTTTTGAAAGAATCTCATCGCAGAGATTGAAAGAGATGATAAGTCTATCAAGAGTTGAATACTATAGAGACAAATTCGGTGAGAAGTACTCAGACTTATACAATAAAGAAGTGAACGTATTGTTTCCGTCTGAAAAAAGTATGTATCCTCTCTACTATAAAGAGAATGGAAAAGAAAAGGGCGTAATAACAGATTATTTAAAAGACATAGAGGATATATTGGGGATAAAGACCCAGAAAATATTTGATACTAATTTTGAAAATTATGAGGATACAGAGATTGTTGTAGCCACAATCTTGGGCTTAAAAGAGAGTAGGTTGAATAGCAATCCATATTATACACTGAATCCTGTTGTTTTTAATAGAAAAAAAGATGGGTTTATAACAAATATTTTGGAGGTTAAAAAACAAAAATTTGCTGTTGTAAAAGGAAGCTTTTATTTGGAGTGTCTAAAAAAGTTTTTAACAGAAGAGAATTTTATATATGTAAAAACTTTGGATGAGGCTATGCAAAAGGTTGCGAATGGAGAGGTTGACTACGGTATTTCAGATCATAAAATTCTATCCAATAAACTCTATAACGGGAACTATAGCAACGATTTAAAAATAGCGGGGATACTTGATGAAAAACATAGTCTGTCAATGTCAGTAAATCCAAAATATCAAGGGTTATATGAAGCTATAAACGATATATCAGTGAGCTTTTTAAATGAAAATATGAGTAAAAATATATACTGGCTTCAAAATAACTATGAGGTGAACGATTATCGAAAACTGGTTATTGCTTCTTTAGGGATGCTTTTTTTTAGTTTGTTTATGATGAATAGAGCAAAAAAAGGATTGAAAGAGAAAAAAAGATATGAGCAACTCATGATGTCTCTTGTGGGGGCTTTAGAAGCTGTCAATCAATATAACGATACGGAAACAGGAAACCATATAAAGAGGTTGAATCTTTATTCTGAGTTATTGGCCAATAAGCTAGGATGTAGTAAAAAATTTTGTGAGGAGATTGGAAAGGTCGCATCTTTACATGATGTTGGGAAGATAGGTATAGATAGGAATATCTTGAAAAAACCTGGGAAACTGACAGAAGAGGAGTTTGAAGCGATAAAGGTTCATTCTGAAATAGGTTATGAAATTATAAAAAAATCAGAGATAAGTGTTATGGCTGAAAATATAGCGAGATATCATCATGAAAAGTGGAATGGAAAAGGTTATCCCAAGGGGTTAAAAGGTGAGAAGATACCTTTGGAGGCTAGAATTGTTTCTGTTGTGGATGTCTACGACGCTTTGAGGCAAAAGAGAATCTATAAGGATGGATTTTCTCATGAAAAAGCGATAGCTCTTATTAAGGCTGAAAGAGGGGTAAGTTTTGACCCTAAGGTTGTGGATATTTTTATAGAAAGTGACTTTAAATTTGAAAGGCTATTTAATATAAACAGTAAAAAGGAGTGAGGGATAGCCCTCACTCCTTTTTAAGTTGTTTTTTAGCATAAAAAATATAAAATAGATATCCAACAAAAAGTCCAACAAGAATAAATATTATTTTTTCTAAAGATGACTGATAGAGTAACCATATAGATAAAACAATCGCTGTCACAGGAATTATTGGTCCCAGTGGGATTCTATACAGTGCTCTCATCTTTCTTTTTCTAAAAACTAGAACTGAACCAGCTGTTGATATAAACTCGATAAGACGAGCTATAACTGTAAGACCTGCAAGAAATATAAAGTTTCCATAAAGAGCAAGAGAAACAGCGATAGAAGTTGTTATGAGGATAGCAAAACCAGCTGTTCCAAATCGTCCTTTTTTATTGAATATTGCTGGGAGGTAGTTGCTGTCAGCAAGAGCTTGAACAGACCTAGGAGCAATAAAAGAAAGAGCGATAGTGATTCCACCAATAGAGATCAGTGTGGCAATAGTTATGAATAAAAAACCAGCATTTCCAAAAACAGAAGCTGTGGCGGCTGCAATAGGAAGAGAACTGGTCGCCAGCTTATCTCCCAGAAGACCAATACATAGAACCATAATTAAAAGATAGAAGATGGAACAAAATATCATGACAGCTATGATAGCTTTTGGTAGATTCTTAGTTGGATTATCCATATCTTCAGCCGCTACGGCCAAAAGATCAAATCCTGTGAAGGCATAGAATATAACTAAAGTGGCAACCCCTAAGTTTCCAGTTGCAAGTCCTTGATCTATCTTGGGAATTAAAGGGGTAAAATCTGAAAAATTAATAAAAAATATTCCAATTAGGATAAAAAGAAAAAGAGGAACAAGTTTACTTACTGTAATCACATTGTTTAATATTTTAGAAAATTTCACTCCCAAATAATTAAGGAGCCCTAAAACTATTCCAATTCCAACAACCGCTAATTTGTTGTAATAAGGGTCTGAAAATTTAGGATATAAACCTCCTAAAGCTGTTAAAAATCCTTGGATTTCAGCCGCCCAACTAACAATTCCTATAAACCAAGCAAACATACCTATTTCAAATCCAATAAAACTTCCAAATGCCTCCTTAGCATAGACAAAAGAGGAACCGTTTTTATCGAAAATACTGGAGGTTTCAGCAAAGCAAAGAGCTAGAAAAAGAGCTAAAAGAGCGTTGATTAAAACAACAACAATACTAGCAACCCCAACATCAGCATAAGCTTTATTGGGTAAAAGAAAAATTCCAGAACCTATAATTGAATTTATTCCAAGAAAAAAAATACTCCAAAAACCTAACTTGTTATTGGATAAATCATTCATATAACCACCTCGTAAAAGTTATCTTAAATATCATCTTGATTTTACAATATCAATTAAAAATCTCCTTTTTTTAGAAAAAATATAAAAGATTCTATAGAATGTTACTTTTTTTTAGTTCGATGAGAGTTTTAATATTTTCAATTATTTGGAAAAGTGAAGCATCATTTTCAAAATCAGATGTTTGATTAGAAAATTCATTTTTAAATTTTACTTCAAGTCTTTTAATCCTTTTTAGTAACATATTATATGTATACTCCGTGGAGGAGAGGGTTGCAAGATCTCGAAGAATAGATGAAAGCTCAAGAGAACTGGAACTGTTGTTGCTGAACTTGTCAAAGTTTTCTCGAATTTTTAAAAGGGTTAGATATTCAGAGTGTTTAATGGAGTAGTTTTCAGCAATAGCCAATTTTTTATAAAAAATTTTATTATCTTTTTCCATTTCAACTAAAAGTTTGCAGTCATGAAGTTTTGATTTGAGAGATTCAAATAGTTCATCTTGTGCAAGAGATACAGATTTGTACTTAAGAGTTTTTGAAAAATCTAAAATAATATCTTTCATAATGGTATCTACCTCATCTAAAGTTGAAAGTATTTCATTGTTTTGGCTAGGCATATATAGGTTGGAGATAATAGCGCAAAGAACTCCAACAAGAAGTAGATAAAATTGATCGAGCACAAATATAAGGCTTATATTTTCATCAAGTAAAAAATGTGTAGCTAAAACTATATTGGTAAAAAAGCCTTGCATGAGGTTGAATCTGATGCAAAGGGGCATAAAAATAGCTGTAAAAATAGCTAAAGATATAGGATTGAAACCCGAGAGTTTGATTATAAGTGAAGAAAGAAAAAGACCAAATGATGCGGCTAAAACTCGTTCTAAAGAGCTCCTAAAAGACGCTTTACGGGTACTTTCTAAACTTAGAATACAGATAGTGGCAGCTGAATATGGGTATTCCAAATTGAGATGCTGAGCTATGAGTATCGCAACATAGGGGCCAATCATATTTTTAAAAACCCTGTGTCTATCATAGGTCGTTAATTTTTGAAAAAACATATCTCCCTCCAAATCTAATAATTCGATTGATACTTCTGTCATTGTTATTCAAAAAAAAAGTAAAAATCTTTGAAAAAATAAAAAAAGTCTAAATTTTACTTAGACTTTTTTTGTTTGAATATTTAAATTTTGAAATATATTGAGATTTTAGTTCCATGATTCAATTGACTATCTATTGTTATATCTGCCTCTATAAGATTTAATATCCTTCTTACAATAGTCATTCCTAAACCATGTCCAGAGACTTCTTTACTTCTGGATTTATTGGCTCTATAAAATCGATCATAAATATGGATTAACTCTTCAGAAGACATTCCAACTCCGTGGTCTTCGATTGTCAAAATGACCCTATTTTGAGAGTTAGTTGAATTTAAAGATATATCTATAGGTTTGTTATCACCATATTTGATGGCGTTTTCTAATATATTTTTAATTAAAAGCTTAACTAGCCCTTCATCGGATTCAATAATAGTATAGTTGGGTTCAAAATTAACAATAGATTTAGGATAGATCATTTTTAGAGAAGAGGTTGCCGAAACGATGATTTCAGAAAGTTCTATCTCACTTTTACCGGATTTAATATCTCCCTCTTTAGCTATGAAAAGAAGTTTCTCGATAAGATTTCCCATATCTTTAGTTTCTTCCTCTATTGATGTCAAAGCCTCGTTTAGAATGTCAGTATCCTTTTGCCCCCAACGTTTTATCATATCGATATAACCCCCGATTATAAAAATAGGTGTTTTTAGTTCGTGGGAAGCGTTGTGAACAAATTCAATCTGTTTTTTATTTTGTTCGTCTAATCGTTTTAGCATCCTTTCATATGACCCCCAGATATTGTCAAATTCTTTGAATTGATTCACTGGCTTTAGAATCTCTAAATTTTCAAGAGTGATATTGGAATTGAGGTTCTCCAAGGTTATAAGCTGTTTATTTATTTTTTTTAGTAGCTGTTCTATTATAATTGCAGAGATAACAATGAAAAATATTAGTCCACCCATAAAAATTTTAACAATATTAAAAAAGAATTTTTTTTCAGGTTTTAAATCTTTAACCAGCATGACATTATAGATATCACCATCCTTATTTTTCACGTTGTTGGAAAGGATGAGATATTCATAAAAATTAAAATTCTCTACTTTATTATCTTGAGCAACTTCCAATATTTTTTTGTTATGATTTTCAGAATAAATATTATCTCCAAATTTAATAATCACTTTTAAGTCGTTTAAAGTAGGGTTTTCAGCTTTGAACTCCTCATTTACCAAATTATCAGTAAAAATTTTCATAGTGACAGAACCGGGTTCATCTCCAATTTCATAGTCTAAAAAGCCCATTGCATTCCTCAGGTGAAGTTTGGAAGTGTTTATTAAATACTTTCCAGTTACCGCTAAAGAGAGCACAAAAAGGAGTGTAAAAAGAACGATGAGTTGAACATAACTTTTTTTTAATGTACCGGATAGAGTTCTCAACTATTTTCCTCCTTCTTTAGAGTGTAACCAAATCCCCGAACAGTTTTTATATATCTGTTTTCAGGGTCCAATTTTTTCCTAAGAGCTTTGATATACATATCTACAATTTTTCCATCTCCGAAATAATCATGACCCCAAACATTTTCTAGGATATGTTCTCTTGAAAGAACAAGCCCTTTGTTTATCAGAAGGTGGTGTAAAAGGTTGTATTCTGTTTTTGTTAACTGTACTGGGCTATCATTTAGAAAAACCTCTTTTGAATTGAGATTGAGGGCTAACTCTTCAAATTTAATTATTTTCTTGTCGTAAAAAACAGTTTTATTTCTAAAAATAACTCTCATTCGAGCTAAAAGTTCGCCAATAACAAAGGGTTTTGTAATATAGTCATCGGCTCCTAAATCTAAAAGTTCAATCTTACTAAAGGTTTCATCTTTAGCAGTTAAAATTAAAATGGGGATATTGGATTCGCTTCTTATTGTTTTACAAACTTCCTCTCCGCTGATTTCAGGCATCATTAAATCTAAAAGTATCAAAGAATAAGAGTTTTCTCTGAATTTATTCAACCCTATCTTTCCGTTGGAAGCTAGCTCTACATGGTATCCTTCATGGATTAATTCCAGCTCTAAATATCGTCTAATTTTTGGATCATCCTCTATGATAAGAATAGATTTTTTATCTGTGCTCACTTCAATCACTCCTTAAGCTGAAATAGTATAGATACATTCTAACATCTCTTCTACGGTTTTATTTAAATCTTTTTCATAAAAATTTTGCTCAATAGCAAGGGAGCTCTTAGGAAAAACATTGGGGTTACTTTTGTGAACAATAATAGGGATATCAAATGCTGAAGCGATATGCGTAATCCCTGTATCTACAGTGATTACTAAATCAGCCTTTTTAATAAGCCCACAGAGATTAAGGACAGAACTCTCATGTTCTATTTTTCTAACTTCTATCCAAGGGATTTGAGAAAGCTTATTCAAAATTTCACTCTCTCTATTTGGATCGATACTTCTTGATTTTGTGGAAGCCAGTCCATTGTATAGAACAAGAGTTTTCTTTTTAATTAAATTTTTATATATATTTGTTTGGTTTAAATGGATGTCATAGATACATTTAGGTTCAGAGATTTTAAAATATTTTAGTATCTCTATTCCATTTTCTCTAAGGTGTTCCTGCTTTTTGATGACAATATCTATAAGGTTTAAAACTTGTCCATTTTTTCTTTCTATTCCAATAATTTTCTTAGGTCTTAGAAGTCTCATCAAAAGAGTTTCTCTAAGATATATACTCCCTACGGATTCGATATAATAATCAAAAAAATCTCTATATTTTAAAGCAGTTTTAATATTTCTAAAGATATCCGAAGATTTTTTTCTATAGCAGTTATCTATGATGACCTCTTTGATATAGGGGTTTGCATTGCCCATCTCCACAGTGGATTTGCTTCCTAAGATGTAAACCTCGAATCCTTTTAGAGCTAATCCTTTTATCATTGGAGTTTTAAATAGGTAGTTTCCAATCTTTTGACAATCATTTATAAGAATTTTATTTCCAATAATTTTAAAATCTCTTTTTTTATCCACTAATAGTTTTGAAATAGTAAAGCTCAGTTTTTTTATAAATTTCATAAATTCACACTCCTTGAAATTTATTGTAAAGGAAGAAGATAAAAATTTGGTAAAAACTTTAAAGATAATAACATTAATTTTTAGGAGGATGAATTTGGAGGAGATAATTCATAGATTGGCAGAGTTTTTTTTAAGTTTAGGGTATGTTGGGATTTTTATAATGATGTTTTTAGAGGCATCCTTTATACCTTTTCCATCTGAAGTAGCTCTTTTACCGGCAGGGTATTTGGTTGCGGCAGGGAAGATGGATCCTTTTTTGGTTTTATTTGCTGGAACTGTTGGAAGTATGGGTGGAGCAAGT
Source organism: uncultured Cetobacterium sp. (assembly GCF_947072685.1). GTDB lineage: Bacteria > Fusobacteriota > Fusobacteriia > Fusobacteriales > Fusobacteriaceae > Cetobacterium_A. The sequence continues at coordinate 51,930 of NZ_CAMTIK010000010.1, forward strand.
TTAAACTATCTTTTAGGAATTACTTTGGGAAGAGATCTGCTTATAAAATATGGGAAATATATGTTTTTAGATGAGAAAAGATTTCATCAGATGGAGGAGTTGTTTAAAAAGAAAGGAGATATGATTGTATTTTTTGGAAGATTTGTACCGGTGATAAGACAGTACATTTCATTCCCACCGGGTGTAGTGAAAATGGATTTTTGGAAATTTTTAACATTTACAGGGGTGGCTTCAGCCATTTATGTAGCTTCTTTAGAAGGCATAGGTTATTTTTATGAAAGCAATGAAAAGTTGATAAATTACTATGTAATGAGATTTAAATATTCAATAATAGCTATTTTAGTGGTGTATCTAATCTATAAAATAAGAAAATATTATAAGGGTAAATCTTAATTTTTACGGAATTAAATTTTCAAAAATATTATTTTTGAAAAAATATTTTACTTTTTTCTTGATTTTTTTTTATTTTGGAGATATAATTATCTCGTAAAATAAAAACTAAAAAGGAGTGAGATTTTTATGAAAAAGGTAAATTTAACGAGTAAAATTTTTCTAGCATTGATCCTAGGAGTGGTAAGTGGATTGGCATTACATCCATTTAGGGAGGCCTTTTTTGTAAAAAATTATGTGATAGATTTTCTGTTTAATTTTTTAGGAACAGGTTTTATAAGAGCGATTAGAATGATCGTTGTACCTCTTGTATTCTGTTCCCTAACAGTTGGAGCAGCAGGAATAGAGGATATTAAAAAGTTAGGAAGAGTTGGAATAAAGACAGTGGCATTTTATCTAGGAACTACAGCAGTTGCAATAACATTGGCACTAGGTGTGGGGTCTTTGTTGAATCCGGGAAAAGGAGTAAATCTATCTGAAATAGCTGTTGGAGAGGTTACAGTAAATCAAAGTAAACCATTTGTAGATATATTGTTGGGAATGATTCCTATAAATCCTATAGAAGCTTTGGCAAAAGGGGATATGTTGCAGATAATTGTCTTTGCAATTTTATGTGGAGTGGCGATGGCTATTTTAGGTGATAAAGTATCCACTGTCAGAAAAGGAATGGAGGAATTAAATAACATAATATTAAAAGTTGTTGAAATCATTATGAAACTTGCTCCTCTAGGTGTATTTGGACTTATTGGAAAAACATTTGCAACACTGGGATATGTAGCTATGCTTCCACTACTGAAATATTTTGTGGCTGTGGTTGTAGTTCTATTGCTACATTATTTAATAACTTATCAAAGTTTATTGATTCTTGTAGCAAAATATAGTCCTATCAAGTTCTTGAAAAAATTCTCGGGACCAATGATGGTCGCATTTTCAACATCATCAAGTAGTGCTACACTTCCAGCTTCAATGGAAACTCTTCAAAAGGATTTTGGCGTATCAAAGACAGTGTCATCTTTTACTCTTCCTTTAGGAAGTACGATAAACATGGATGGAACGGCTATAATGCAGGGTGTAGCTACAATATTTATAGCTCAAATATATGGTGTAAATCTAAGTATGGGAGATTTTGCAACAGTTATTTTAACAGCAACCTTAGCTTCTATTGGAACAGCAGGTGTTCCGGGAGTAGGAGTTATAATGTTGGGGATGGTTTTACAACAAGTTGGATTGCCTCTAGAGGGAATGGCTTTAGTTATGGGAATAGATAGATTTGTAGATATGTTTAGAACTGTTGTAAATATAACAGGGGATGCTATTTGTACTCTGATTGTAGCTAGAACTGAAGGAGAACCAATAGATGGGGAAGTAACAACGGAAACAAAAAGTGAAGGGCAGAATGAAATGAACAAATTAGCATAACTTTTACTGAAAAAGGATTAGAAATTTCTAATCCTTTTTTTTATTTGAAAGAAGGAAAGATATAATAATAAAGAATAGTAATAAATGATAATGGTAGAGGAAAATATTATTATCATTCTTTTGAAACAGAATAAGGAGGCAGACATGTTTGAGATTAAAAGTGGTAATCCTAGAGAGTATGGCTATAGAATGCCAGGTGAATGGGAAAAAAGACGACGAACTTTTATGCAGTGGCCAACTAGAGATGGAAAGGGTAGCAGAACTTCAATTTGGCCTGATGGAATTGATGAGGCAAAAAAAGGGTATGCACAAGTAGCTAAAGTGATAGCGGAGTATGAGGATGTTGTTATGATTGCTCCTGCAGAACTGTTATCAGAGGTTAGGCAGATGTGTACAGAAAAGGTTGAAGTTTTATGTTTACCAACAGATGATTCGTGGGTTAGAGATAATGGACCTACATTTTTATTGGATGACAATCAAGAGTTAGCGGCTGTGAAATGGAGATTTACATCTTATGGAGAGAAATATCAGACTCACTATAACGACAACAAGATTCCATATCATTTAGGAGTTATATATGATATTCCTGTATTCAAATCACCTATAGCATTAGAGGGCGGTGGGATTCATTCGGATGGTCAAGGGACAATTCTTACCACAGAATCAGCTATACTTACGGCGAGTAGAAATTCAAAATTTACAAAGGAAGAGGTAACCGAGCTATTGAAAGAGTATCTTGGCGGAGAGCAGGTTATTTGGCTTAAATCTGGTTTGTATGGAGATTTGACCGACGGGCATGTTGACAATACAGCTTGTTTTGTAGAGCCTGGAGTTATTATTATTCAAGCTTGCTACGATAAAAATGATCCAGATTATGAGATATTTCAAGAAAATCTAAAAATATTAAAAGAGTTTAAAGATAGATCAAGTGGTTTACCTTTTGAGATAATAGAGATAGAAAAGCCACCGATAAGGGAGTACAATGGTCAACTTCTAACATTGAGCTATATAAACTATTTGCCTGTTACAGGAGCGGTAATAGTCCCTACTTTTGGTGGAGATGCACAAGAAACAGATAGAAAAGCTTTAGAAACAATCCAAAGAGCATATCCAGATAGAAAGGTGGTTGCTATTGATGGAATGCCAATAATAGTTGGTGGAGGATGTGTCCATTGCATAACCCAACAGATGCCATATGGAAAAAGTTTTTAATTAAAATTAATCGGAGGAAAGATTATGAAAGTTAAAGTAGCAGCAGTACAGATGAGTATGGGTTGGAACGTGGATGAAAATATACAGAAGGCAGAAAAACATATTAGGGCAGCGGCAGCGGATGGAGCAAAGATTATACTTGTATCGGAGCTGTTTGAAAGAGTATATTTTTGTGCTAAGGAAAAAGCTGAATATATGCAATTTGCGACTGAGTTGGAGCTGGATAGAAGTGTCAACTATTTCAAAGGAGTAGCTAAAGAGTTAGAGGTTGTTTTACCAATAAGTTTTTATGAAAGAAAACATGGGGCAAGATATAACTCTATTGCAATTATAGATGCAGACGGAGAGGTTTTGGGCGTTTATAGAAAAAGTCATATCCCACATGATGTGAGTGGATATCAAGAAAAATTTTATTTTAATATAGGGGACACAGGTTTTAAAGTTTGGAACACTAAATATGCTAAAATTGGTGTTGCTATATGCTGGGATCAGTGGTTTCCTGAATCAGCAAGATGTATGGCATTAATGGGTGCTGAGATATTGTTCTATCCAACAGCTATTGGATCGGAACCAAGTGATCCTACAATGGATACAAAAGACCACTGGCAAAGAGTTATGCAAGGACATGCGGGAGCGAATTTAACTCCGTTAGTTTGTGCCAATAGAACTGGTCAAGAGCATGTGGATGAAGTGGGAGTTAAATTTTATGGTTCATCTTTTATAGCTGATCATACAGGGGCTAAAATATCGGAGATGGATAGGGATTCAGAAGGGTATATATTATCTGAATTAGATTTGAAGGCGATTGATGACTACAGAGCTTTCTGGGGATTGTTTAGAGATAGAAGACCAGATTTATATGGTGCTATTTGTACTTTAGATGGAGAGACAAAATTTAAATAAAATACTAATTAAAAATAATAATTTAAAGGAACAGAGAAATTTATTGTGTAAAATAATTCAAGAAAATATTTAATATTATTTTACGAGGAGGGTTTATTATGGAAGGTAATACTAGCAAACAGTTGACGCTATTTGGATTTTTTACAATAACTGCTTCAATGGTTATGGCTGTTTATGAGTATCCGAGTTTTGCAACATCAGGTTTTTCATTACTATTTTTCTTACTATTTGGTGGTTTCTTTTGGTTTATTCCGGTTGCGCTTTGTGCTGCAGAGATGGCTACAATTCCGGGATGGGAAACTGGAGGAGTTTTTACATGGGTTTCTGAATCATTGGGAGAGCGTTGGGGATTTGCTGCCATATTTTATCAGTTTTTTGAAATTACAGTAGGTTATATTCCTATGCTTTATTTTATAAACGGATCTTTGTCATATCTTTTTGATTGGCCGGGATTGAATGTGAATCCACATCTAAAATTGGTATCGATATTATTGGTATTTTGGGTGTTGACATTCTCTCAACTTGGTGGAACTAAGTATACAGCAAAAATTGCAAGAGTAGGATTTATATTCGGAATAGTAATACCTGCCATAATACTTATAGTTCTAGCGATAGCTTATGTTGTTGCAGGGAATAAGGTTCATATGGAAGTAAGTTGGAATTCATTTTTTCCAGACTTCACGAATATAAACTCCTTGGTTATATTAGTATCGTTTATCTTGAGTTATATGGGGGTTGAAGCCTCGGCTTCCCATGCCAATGAGATGGCAAACCCTAAAAAACAATATCCTATCGCTATACTTATGTTAGTTATAATAGCTATCGTTATAAGTTCTGCTGGAGGATTGTCAATAGCTACAGTAATCCCAGCAAGTGAGATAAATCTAAGTGCAGGAGTTAATCAAACTTTTGCAACACTTATAAATCACTATGGTTCAGGACTTGATTGGATAGTTAGAATAATAGCTGCATTTATAGGATTAGGAGTTCTAGCAGAGGTAAGTGCGTGGATAGTAGGACCATCAAGAGCTATGTACGTAGCAGCTCAAAGGGGAATCTTACCACCTGTATTTAAAAAAGTTAATAAGCATGATGTTCCAGTTCCATTAGTAATGTTCCAAGGTATAATTGTAACAATTTGGGCAATTATTTTAACTTTGGGTGGTGGAGGAAACAATATGTCCTTCATGACAGCGATGTCTTTGACTGTTGTAATATATTTGATGACATATTTCTTAATGTTTATAGGTTATTTAGTATTAGTTTTAAAAAGAAAATCTACTGATAGTCAAGCTGGGTATCAAATTCCAGGTGGAGTAGTTGTAAAATGTGTGGTTGGAGCAATTGGATTTTTAGTTTCAGTCTTTGCATTTGTTATTTCATTTTTCCCACCAAGTAATATCCCTGGTGGAAGTACAGGAGAGTATGAAACAATATTGACAGTAGGATTTATAGTGGTTTTAATACTACCATTTATAATTTATGAATTCAGAGATAAGAAAAATGCCTCTGGAATTGCACCCACTAGAATAACAACCGAGAATGCCCCTGAGCATCACTTCTTTATACATCCAAAAGCTAGAGGAGAGTTCCATATAAATCCTCATCCAAATGATGTTATGGATCAAGATGAAACTCCAAAACAAAAGGACGAATCTATTGTTGAGGATAAAAAAGAGGACTCTGAAAGTAAATAAAAGCAGTTATAAAAGTAGTATTTAGGAGGCTAAAATGAAACAAGATTTTCTAGATGATGCGGTAAAAAGAAATAGAGGATTGATATCCCAAGGAGTAGTAGCAACTTATATACCTGAATTAGCAAAAGTGGATAAAAACTATTTAGGTGTTACAATAGCTTATGCTGATGGGACAATATTATCTTCGGGTGACACTAAAATTAGGTTTGCAATAGAGAGTATATCTAAAACAGTTGTTTTAGCCTTAGCTCTTTTAGATAATGGAGAGGAAGAGGTTTTTAAACATGTACATAAAGAACCTTCAGGAGACGCTTTTAACTCTATAAAAAAATTAGAGACAGAACCTGATCATCTACCTAGAAATCCATTTATAAATGCGGGTGCAATAATGACCGCATCTTTGATAAAAGGTAAGGATCCAGTGGATAAATTCAATAGAGTATTAGAATTTATGAGATTGATAAGTGAGGATAAAACTCTTGAGTTAGGAGAGGATATCTATTTGAGTGAGAAGAAAACAGGTGATACAAATAGAGGTTTAGCTTATTATATGAAGGGACAAGGAGTTCTAACAGGTGAAGTGGAAGACATATTGGATGTTTATTTTAAACAGTGCTCTATATATGTGACGACTGAATCTCTTGCAAAAATTGCACTTTTCTTTGCAAATGGAGGAATACTTTCAACAGGAGAGAGAATAATTCCTAAAAAATATGCTCAAATAGTGAATGGGCTTATTGCAACGTGTGGAATGTATGATCAAAGTGGAGAGTACTTAGACAATATAGGAATTCCAGGAAAATCAGGAGTAGGTGGAGGAATAATATCTCCAGTTTCAAGTAAAAAATTAGGTGTGGCAGTATTTGGCCCAGCTTTGGATGAGCAGGGGAATAGTGTGGCAGGTATAGGGATAATGAAGGATATTTCTAAGGAATTAGATTTAGACATGTTTTAAAAAGATTGGAGGTCTCTTTTAAGAGACCTCTTTTATAAATAGGGAGGTGGAGAAGTGGTATTTGAGGGTGTAGTTCATGGGAACGTAGCATTTATGGTTATATCTACAGTTTTAGTTTTCGTAATGACTCCGGGACTTGCATTTTTTTATGGAGGGTTGGTAGAAAGAAAAAACTCTTTGACTATAATGTTACAGATATTTATATCGATTGGAGTGGTAACTCTTCTATGGATATTTGGAGGATTTAGTCTTGTATTTGGAAAAGATATTGGTGGATTCATAGGAGATCCAACTCAATATATGAATTTTAAAGATATAATATTTCAGGTTAATAGCAACTATGGATTGACAATTCCATTTTTAATGTTTTTTATGTACCAGTTGATGTTTGCTATTATAACATTACCTTTGATGACGGGTTCAATAGTTAATAGAATAACTATTGGAGCTTGGCTAAAATATCTTGTTATATGGATGATAGTTGTATATTTCCCAGTAGCTCATTGGATTTGGGGAGATGGATTTTTAGCAAAGATGGGATTTGTTGATTTTGCTGGTGGGACTGTAATACATGTATCGGCAGCGTTTTCTGGACTTGGAGCTCTTTGGGTTCTTGGAAAAAGAAAAGTTATAACAGACAAAGGACCATTCAATATGGGATTGGTATCGATTGGAGCAGGAATACTTCTGTTTGGTTGGTTTGGATTCAATGCCGGTGGAACTTTAGCGGCTGCAGGAACAGCGGCGATAGTATTTACTAATACTGGAGTAGCTTGTGCGGGTGGAATGATTGTTTGGAGTATTTTATCCTATTCGGAGAAAAAACATTTTTCATTTTTGGATCCACTTATTGGAGCTGTAGCAGGACTTGCAACAATAACTCCAGCATCTGGATATGTGACACCTATGTCGGCACTTTTGATAGGATCTTTAGCAGGGATTGTATGTTTTTATGCTATAAAAATTCCTAGAAAAATGCAATGGGATGACGCTCTTGATGTTTGGGGTGTTCACGGAGTAGGAGGATTTTTAGGGACAGTTTTAATAGGTTTACTTGCAAATGGGATGGTCAATGGTGTGCAGGCTAGCTCTCATCAGCTTCTGATTCAGATTTTTGGAGCTTCTTTAGTAGGAGTTTACTCGATAGTTGTATCTTTTATAATTATGAAAATTTTAGATAAAACTTCAAACATTAGAGTGACAAAAGAGCAGTTGGAACAAGGATTGGATAAATCGTTGTTAAACGAAGAGTACAACAGTGATTTTAGATAGGAAAATAAAAGAGGATACTGAGATTATAGTTTCAGTATCCTCTTTTGCTATATGTTAGCCAAGTTTATGTAAAATCTCTTTGAAGTCTTGAGGGAGTGGAGCAATAACCTCTATCTTGTTTCCGTTATCAATCTCTGTAAATATAAGTTTAAAAGCGTGTAGAAGCTGTCTTTTAGCTCTTGTATCGCCACCACCATAAAGATCGTCGCCTAAAATAGGATGTCCATTTAAAGACATATGAGCACGTATTTGATGTGTTCTTCCTGTGAAAAGTTCAAGCTCAATAAGAGTTAAATCCTCTTCAGGGAAACGCTCTAAAACTTTCATATGAGTTTTAGCATCCTGCCCACCCTGTAAAATACTCATCTCTTTACGTCTTAAATCATCGCCCTCTCTTCCTATAGGGATTTCAATCATCATTTCATCCTCTTTAACTATACCTTTAACAATAGCTTGATAGTGCTTTGAAACTCTTTCTTTATCAGCTTGTAAAAAGGCCTGTGCAAAGGCATTTTTCGCAATGACAATAAGTCCAGATGTATTCATATCCAAACGATTAAAAAATCGTGGAGGTTGAATTCTTCCTGTCTGCTCCTGAAGGTAGTAGATAACTCCATTGGCAAGTGTAAGATCTGTTTTTTTTGTGGTTGGATGAACAACTAAGTATGGATCTTTATCAATTATAAGAAGGTTTTTATCCTCATACATGATTCTTAAATCCATCTGTATAGGTTTTATTCCAACCTCTTTCTCTTTTTCTTTAACTAAAAGTTTAGCATTTTTTTTAACTTGTCTTGTAGTTTTTACTCTTTTTCCATTTAAATAAACTTCGACATTACGAATACCTCTTCCAGAATATCCTTTTTCTTTTAAATATTGAGAGATTTTCAAATTATGAAATTCAGGTTCAATAGTAAATTTTTTCATTTTTTTCCCTTTCGAATTAAATATTTTCTTATATTTTATAACGATATCAAAAAAAATACAACTTATTGATTTTCAAATGTTTAAAAACTAACCAAAGCAATACTAGAATATCAAGTATACTAGTGTGGTGAAAATTGAGGACTGGTAGGGCTTTATGAAGGAATATTGTTTACTGAGTAAATAAACAAATAAAGATATGACCATTTGTTTTTCGACTAAGAAGTCAAATTTAACCAAAAACTATTTTTTCAATAAAAATGATTTACAAAAACACATAAAGGTTGTAATATAAACACATATTGATTGAACTTATATTCAAAAATAGGAGGCAAAGTACAATGGGATACAAAGTAACAGCAGAAAATTTTGATAACCTGTTAAAAGACCTGAGCAAAGCATATAAAATTTATGCTCCAAAGAGATTTCCAAAACAGGGAAGATATTCAGACACAGATATCGTAAGATATGATAGAGTTTATTCAGCAGATGAGGTTGTTCATAATGAAAAATCTGACTATGCAGCAAAAGAGGCTCTTAGTCCAATAACTGAAACAGTTCTGTATTTTACAGATGCAGACTACAGAGAGACTAAAGTTGTTGATGATAGACCAATGCTTGTTTTTGCGAGAGCTTGTGATGTTCACTCTATAAAAAGATATGATGATATTTTCTTAAATAACGGTGGATTTGAAGATTCATACTATAAAAGAATGAGAGAAAAAACAAAATTCATATTGATGGAATGCCCTTCAAAAGGTTGGGACACATGTTTTTGTGCATCGATGGGAACAGGATCAACAGATGAGTATGCTTTTGGGGTAAAATTCACTGAGGATGGAGTTCTAGTAGAGGTTAAAGATTCTGAATTTGTATCACACTTTGCAGGAAATGAAGAGTTAGAGTTTGTGGTTGCTCCTGTAGTAGAAAATGAAAGAACAGTGAAAATACCAGAAATTAAAGATAAAGAGACTCAAAATGCAGTGAAATCATTAGAGATGTGGAAAGAGTTTGATAAGAGATGTTTAATGTGTGGAAGTTGTACTGTATCTTGTTCAACATGTACTTGTTTCACAACTTATGATATGAACTATACATCAGATTCAAATGCAGGAGAGAGAAGAAGAATAAATGCATCTTGTCATGTGGATGGATATACTGATATGGCTGGAAACCACTCGTTTAGAAAAGCTGGTGGAGAGAGAATGAGATTTAAAGTTATGCATAAAATTCATGACCATATGAAGAGATTCAAAGAGCATCATATGTGTGTAGGTTGTGGAAGATGTGATGATAAATGTCCAGTATTTATCTCTTTCTCAACTACAGTAAACAAATTAGCAGCAGAGGTTGACAAGCTAAATGGAGGTGCTAAATAATGCAAAATTTAATTATGCCAACACCATATAGAATTTTAGATATTAAAAAAGTTACTGAGATAGAATTCCTATTTAGAATAGAGTATCCAGAAGCTAAAAACATTCAATTTGGACAATTTATGCAAATTTCGTTACCTAAAATAGGAGAATGTCCAATATCTGTTACAGATTTTTCAGCTGAAGAGGGATGGATAGAGTTTCTTATCAGAAAAGTTGGAATTGTAACTGATGAGTTATTCAATCTTCATGCGGGGGATTTAATGCCTTTAAGAGGACCGTATGGAAAAGGTTTTGACATGAAAAATTATGAAGGTAAAAAAGTAGTTATAGCAACAGGTGGATCAGGTCTTGCTCCGGTTAGATCTTTGATCAATCATATCTATAAAAATCCTGAATCAGTAAAAGAGATGGAGCTGTTGTTTGGATTTAAAGATGATTCATCAATTCTTTTCAGAGATGAAGTTATAGCTTGGAGAAAAAAACACCCTATGATACTGACAGTGGATAAAGGTTGTGGATTAGATGGTGAGTGTGTAGGACTTGTAACAGAGTATGTGCCTCAGCTTAAAATGACTTCTGATGGATTTGAAGATTTAGAAGTTATAATTGTTGGACCACCTAATATGATGAAATATACAGCTTTAGAGTTTGAAAAACTTGGAGTACCAGCTGAGAAAATTTGGGTATCTTTTGAAAGAAAGATGTCATGTGCTATTGGAAAATGTGGACATTGTAGAATAGATGAGGTTTATGTATGTTTAGAAGGTCCTGTTTTTAACTATTCTCAAGCTAAGTATTTAATCGACTAAGGGGGGTAAATAAAGTGAATCACGATATTAATATAACTAAAATGAAACTAAACTGCTTCCGTCAATCTAAGGTACCTGGAGAGTTTATGATCCAACTTCGTGTGCCAGGAGGACTAATTGAGGCTAAATATTTAAAAGTAATCCAAGAGATTGCTGAGAGATGGGGAGACGGAACTTTCCATATGGGAATGAGACAGACTCTTAATGCACCAGGAATAAAATTTGAAAATGTAGATGCTGTGAATGAATATTTAGAGAACTATATTAAAGAAGTGGACGTTGAGATGTGTGGAGTTGAAATGGATGTTAATAAAGCTGGATATCCAACTATAGGAGCTAGAAATATAATGGCTTGTATAGGAAATTCTCACTGTGTAAAAGCAAATATCAACACTTGGGAACTAGCTAGAAAAATTGAAAAAAGAATATTTCCAAGTCACTACCATATAAAGACAGCTATTGCTGGATGCCCAAATGACTGTGCTAAAGGTCACTTCAATGACTTTGGTATAATTGGAGTAACAAAGCCAGTATATGTAAAGGATAGATGTATCGGTTGTGGAAGATGTGTTAAAGTTTGTGATCACGCTGCAACTAGAGTTTTAAAATTAGAAAATCATAGAATTGTTAAGGATTCTTGCTGTTGTGTAGGTTGTGGAGAGTGTGTTGAAGCATGTCCGTCATCTGCATGGGTAAGACCTGAGCAAAAGCTATTTAGAGTAACAATCGGTGGAAGAACAGGAAAGCAATACCCTAGAATGGGTAAAATGTTTTTAAACTGGGTAACTGAGGATGTAATACTTGGAGTTATTGAAAACTGGCAAAAGTTCTCATCGAATGTATTACATCACAAACCTATGTATATCCATGGAGGTCATCTGATTGACAGAGCTGGATATCAGAAGTTTAAAGAGCTAATACTTGATGGTGTGGAGTTAAATCCAGAAGCACAAGTAGCTCAAAGAATTCTTTGGGCAGAGACGGAGTATAGAGCTAACATCAACGTTAAACCTATCTCTGATCATCCAAGTCCAGGAGAGAGCTACACTCTTGAAAAACCTTTCAACTATGGTGGAGGGCACTAAAAAAATCAACAACAATTAAATATAGTCTAGAGTGGGAACCTATGGGTTCCCATTCGTCATGTTTGGAACTTTGAATGCTGGTTCAAAAAATCTTGTTATATAAATTATGGGGGTAATAGAAGTGGAAGCAACAAGAGAGAGTAAAAAAAGTTTAAAAGAAACAATATTGGATTTATTTAAATTTGAAGATTATTGGGCAATACTTTTAGCGACACTATTGTTGGTGTTTTGTGTATTTATGTATATGGGGTCAAGTTCGGAAGTTTTGATTGGAAAAGCGGAAGTGTATAACAGCGTGATGGCATCCGAGGGGGAAAGAGTTCCGTTTAAAACCGTTCAATGGCATGAAGCACAGTTTGATAAAAATAGTTTAGTAGTAAAAACATCTTTAAGTTCAAAAGTGAAGGATATTTTAGGGAAACCTAAAAAATGGACCACAAACCCAGTTGAATCATTCTATCTGAGTGAAGCTGGTGCAAAAGCAAAAGGAGCTCCTTTTATAGATTCGTATGAGGAGGCTAAAAAAACAGCAATGTTAGCTAAAAATCAAGCCTTAGCCGCAACTGCTTTAGCTCAAACAAAAGCTTTCGGAGACACGAAATTAAATGTTGAGGCAAATGATTTAGTGGATAAATGGTTGGTAGCTAGAGATAAAGAGGGGAAATTAAAATCGAAAGCTATGGTTAAACCGTACAATATAATTCCTAATTTATTGCTTCTTCTGGCATCGATAGGACTATATTTTAGTGTTGGTATGAAAAAAATGGAAAGATCTAGAGATGGATTTTTACAGGGGTTTCCAGCAGTGTTTTTATTAGCTACAGGGGCATATCTTCTTGGTGAACAGGTGACTTTAAAAGCTTGGGGATTGGGATATGTTTTCTGGGGATTGGTGTTGGGATTGATCGTCAGCAATACGATTGGAACACCTAAAAAACTTCTTCAGGCAGCTCAGACGGAGTATTTTATAAAAACTGGTCTTATACTTTTAGGTTCTACGGTTCTTGTGAACAAAGTTCTTCTAATTGGTATTCCAGGTATATTTGTAACTTGGTTTGTAACTCCTGTGGTTCTAGTTTTGACATTTTTATTCGGGGATAAAGTTTTGAAAATGGAATCTAAAAGTTTAAATATGGTTATGTCTGCGGATATGTCTGTAAGTGGGGTTTCTGCAGCAATAGCAGCGGCAGCAGCGTGTAGGGCAAAGAAGGAAGAGTTGACTCTTTCTGTAAGTATTTCAATAATGTTTACAGCGTTTATGATGATAGCTATGCCGATGTTTATAAAAGCTTTAAATATGGATCCAGTTTTGGGTGGAGCTTGGATCGGGGGAACAGTTGACTCAACAGGAGCTGTTGTGGCAGCAGGAGAATATTTAGGGCCAGTAGCTAGAGATGTTGCTGCAACAATAAAAATGATACAAAATATAATTATAGGAGTTATGGCTCTAGGGGTAGCTGCTTATTGGTCTTTAAAGGTGGATACATCTATGGCAGCGGAAAAAGATTTTTCACTAAAAGGGTCTTTGAAAGAGATTTGGGATAGATTTCCTAAGTTTATCTTAGGATTTATAGGGGCATCTCTTGTATTTTCTGCAATCTACGGAGCACTGGGAGTGGACGGTTCCAAAATAGTAATAGATAAAGGAATGGTAAGTGGATTGATATCACCTTTACAGGGATGGCTGTTCTGTATAGCGTTTACAAGTATAGGGCTTTCAACTAACTTTGCAGAATTGAGTAAGTTATTTAAAGGTGGAAAACCATTAACTCTTTACTTAGTGGGAAAAGTTATAAATCTGAGTGTAACATTTGGTGCAGCGTATTTGATGTTCCATGTTGTTTTTCCGGAGATTACGGCATCATTGATGAGTTTATAGAAAATTAATTTTTGGGGGGCTTTTAATGTTAAAGAAATGGGGCGCATTTTTTGGAAGTTTTCTTTGTATATATTTTTTCTGTTACTCAGTTCTTCCATTTTTAGATGAAACCTTAGGTTTTAAAGAAGCACATCAAAAATTGGCGGAAGAGGATATAGAATCAGGAGCTTGGTATTATATATTTGTAAAAAAAGTTGAACCTAGTTCAGAAAATGTTAGGCATACACTAAACTACTCTAACAGAGGAGTGAAAAAAGATGTTGAGCCTTAAAAAAATTGAGAGCCAAGAGTGGGAAAGAGCTTATGAGATATCCAAAGAGTTACTTGAAAAACCTAAACCCTCAATGTTGATGTTCATATTTCCTTTTGTTCTTATGCCTTTTATTCAAGAGATGAGAGCGTATAAAGTAAAAAGAGATATATTTTTAAAAGAGTATATGTATATAAAAAATATGATTTTTGAAGAATTAAGAAATGGGTGGGACTATTTAAATATAGAAAAAAATATAAGGGTTCAAATATTTAAAGGGGAAAAATATGAAGAACTGTATAGATTTCAATATGAGGAGGCAATCTGTACTCTGGATTATTTTTTAGAAAGAGTCAAAGAGAAAGAATTTAGAAAAAAAGAGATTGTAACTTTGGAAAAAACAATAGAAATTTTAAACTTGGAGGGGGAAGCTTTAGAGTTAAGTTTTAGATTGAAAAAAATATTGGAAAAGAAAATGAGATAAACTATTGGAAAAACTGTATTACAGATACAGTTTTTTTCTTTTACAATTTTGTCTAAATATGATAAAATATGTTCGAATTTGATTGTAAACTAGAGGGAATTAGGGAGGAAAAATGAAAAGAAATTTAAAAGTATTTGGATTGATGGGATTAGTTTTAACACTTTCAGCTTGTAGCGTTCTAAAGCCTAAAGATGGGGAGTATGAGCTTACTCTAGTGCATGTGAATGATGTTCATGGAAGAGCAAAGGAATCGAAAAATGATGGTGTAGGACTAGCTAGAGTGACAACAATAGCAAAAGCGTTAGACCAAGATAAAAATAATGGAAAAGTTTTACTTATAGATGCAGGAGATACTATGCATGGAACAACTTTTGCTACATTGACAAAAGGGGAGTCGATGGTTGAAACTTTAAATGCAGCAGGATTTGATTTTGCTACATTGGGAAATCATGATTTTAACTATGGTCAAGAGAGATTAGAAGAGTTGTTATCAATGCAAAACTATAAGACTTTAGCAGCTAATGTGATAGATAAAAATACAGGAAAACCTCTAGCGGGGACGTATGAAGTAAAAAAAATAGATGGAGTTAAGGTAGGATTTTTCGGGTTAGCAACTCCGGAGACATACTATAAAACAAATCCTAAAAATGTAGAAAATATAACAATAGCAGATCCTATAACAACAGCGAAATCAGTTGTGGCTCAAATGAAAAAAGATGGAGTTAAGTTCATTGTTGCTATAACTCATTTAGGTGATGATGAGAGCACTGCTAAAAATCTTCAAAGTGTTGGACTTGCGGAAGCCGTTCCAGAGATCAATTTAATAATTGATGGACACAGCCATACAGAGTTAAAAGAGAAACAGATGGTAAACGGAGTAGCTATAGTTCAAACAGGAGAATACAGTAAAAATGTAGGTGTAGTAAAAATTGACTTGGACAAATTAAAGGATAGAGATGCTTCAATAGATTATACACTTTATACTAAAAATATAATCTTGAACGGAGATAATCCAGTAGTTGAAGATGCACGTGTAAAAGCTAAAATAGATGAAATCTATAGAAAGCAAGAGATGATAACAAGTGTTAAAGTGGGAGAATCACCTATTTTACTTCAAGGAAATAGAGATTTTGTAAGAACGGGAGAGACTAATCTATCTCAACTTATAACAGATTCTATGCTTTGGAAAACTGGTGCGGATGTGGCTTTAACAAATGGTGGTGGAATCAGAGCATCTATCAATCCAGGAGAGGTAACTGTTGGAGATATAGTGAGTGTTTTACCATTTGGAAACTATGTTATCACAAAAGAGGTTAAAGGATCAGATCTTCAAAAAGCTGTAGAAAATGGGCTTAGAGCATACCCAGAATCTTTAGGGGCTATGATTCAAGTTGCTGGAATGTCAGTTAAATTTAATGTGAAAAATCCAGCATACAGAAAAGTTTTAGAGATAAAAGTTGGAGAGGAGAAGCTAGACCCTAATAAAATCTATGTTGTTGCAACAAATGATTTTATGGCAGCAGGTGGAGATGGTTATAAATCTTTAGCTAACGGGAAAGAGATAGGACATTATCCAGGACTGGACGAGGTTCTTATAGAATATATTCAAAAGGTAGGATTGGAAGGAAGAGATAAAGTAACTCCAAGATTATTACCAAAAAAATAAAAAGGGGATTCATAGATGGATAAAGAAAGTTTAAGAAAAAAAAGTGTTGTTGCTTTTATTGTCTTAGGACTTGTTTTGATGGTGGTTGAAGCAAATAGACCTGGACCGATGGTTGTCGAGGGAGTAGGAAGTGGTTATAACGACGATTTAGTTGTAAGTTTGAAAGTTAAACCTAAAGGGGATGGATTTAAAATTATAGGTGTCGATGTCACTCATCAAGATACACCACCAATAGCAGATCCAGCATTAGAAAGTTTAAAATCACAACTTTTACAGAATCAAACCTCGGAGTTGGATATTATTTCTGGGGCAACATATACGTCAGAGGGGTTTAAAGAAGCCACTCAGAATGCACTGGAGAGTTTAAAAAAATAATGAAAAAGACTGGAATTTTAAAGTTCCAGTCTTTTTTATTTGTGATTACCGCAATTAATATGCAGGGAATATTTGAATTTCAACTCTTCTGTTTTGAGCTCTACCTGCAGCTGTAGCATTGCTGGCGATAGGTCTGTTTGGACCGTATCCATTGATAGTTATTCTGTTTGGAGCTACACCTCTACTTGCTAAGAAATCAGCTACACTTCTAGCTCTTCTAACAGATAGATTTTCATTGTATGAGTAAGCACCAGTATTGTCTGTATTTCCAGAAATCTGTATTCTAGTTTCAGGATATTGATTTAAAACAGATGCAATATCGCTTAGAGGGGCATAAAATCCAGAGCCAATAACATAACCATTTGTAGGGAATGTAACTCCTCCTGGAAGGTTAAGATTGATATAGTTTCCCTCGTCGGTAACTTTAACTTGAGTATTTTGTAATCTTTCTCTCAACTCTTTAGTTTGTTGATCTTTATAAGCTCCCCATCCTAAACCGGCAAGAGCACCAATTCCAGCACCGATTAAAGTTCCTTTTGTGTTTTGACCAATAGCTTGACCAAGCAGAGCTCCAACAGCAGCTCCACCGGCAGTACCAGTAGTTTTATCATTCAATCCATTAGTTGCTGTACAAGCAGTGAATAAAGATCCAGCTAAAAGAAGAGAACAAATAGTTTTTTGATTTTTCATTTAAGACCTCCTAAAACATGGTTAAAAATAGTTTAAAATATTTAATAGTATTATAGAAAAACTTTTGCAATAAGTCTATTAATTATTCTTCTTTCTAAGTAAAATCAATCCTTTTTTTTATTTTATAAAAATAATAAAAAAAAGTTGTTGACAAACTTTATTATAAGTGATATAATCATTCTTGTGTTGAGGAACAACAGTTCGGAACACAAAATTAAATAGTCGGAATATAGCGCAGTCCGGTAGCGCACCTGCCTTGGGAGCAGGGGGCCGCAAGTTCGAATCTTGCTATTCCGACCATCTGCGGGAGTAGCTCAGTTGGTAGAGCGTCAGCCTTCCAAGCTGAATGTCGCGAGTTCGACCCTCGTCTCCCGCTCCAAAATTTAATATTTTTAAAATGTGTCTGTAGCTCAGCTGGATAGAGCAACGCCCTTCTAAGGCGTGGGTCAGGAGTTCGAATCTCTTCAGACACGCCATATGGTGGCCGTAGTTCAGTTGGTAGAGCGCCAGTTTGTGGATCTGGTTGTCGCGGGTTCAAATCCCGTCGGTCACCCCATATAAGTTTTAAAAGTATATCATACAGAAATGCGTCATTAGCTCAGATGGTAGAGCACACGACTTTTAATCGTGTTGTCACTGGTTCGAGCCCAGTATGACGCACCATCTTTTTGCGAGGGTGGCGGAATTGGCAGACGCACCAGACTTAGGATCTGGCGTTTCGACGTGAGGGTTCAAGTCCCTCCTCTCGCACCACATAAGAAATTCGAAGTCTTGATTATTCAAGACTTTTTTTTATATATATGATAAAAAAGGTTATAAAAAAGGAAAGGAGTAAAATTTTGGGAAAAAATATTAAGTTGACTTACAGTTATGATGGAAGTGAGTTTTTTGGATTTCAAAGACAACCAGGGCTTAGAACTGTTCAAGGAGAGTTGGAGAAAGTCTTAAAACTGATTTTTAAAGAGGATATAGATTTAGTTTCAGCGGGAAGAACGGATAGAGGAGTACACGGAAAGGTTCAAGTTTCAAACTTTATAATAGATTCTACAATCCCGTGCGAGAGAATGGAAAGAATAATAAATTCACGTTTACCAAAAGATATAGTAATAACCAGTGTAGAAGAAGTAGCTTTGGATTTTAATTCTAGATTTTCAGCAAAGCATAGAGGTTATGAGTATTTTATAACAGAGGAAAAAACACCATTCAATTCTAGATATACAACATTTATAGAAAAAAAAATGGATATTGATGAGCTGAATAAAATTGTGGCACCGCTTGTTGGAGTTCATGATTTTTCAAATTTTAGACTTGCAGATTGTAGCAGTAAAACAACAGTGAGAGAGATATACGTCGCTGAATTTAAAAGAGTGGATGAGAAAACAGTAAAACTTCACGTCAAAGGCAACTCTTTTTTAAAATCACAAATTCGTATAATAGTTGGAACTATTTTAAGTATATATTTAAAATATAAACCAGAAACCTATTTAAAAGATATGTTAGAAAATCCTACTAAAAAGCATGTGAAGATGGTTGCAGAACCCTTTGGATTATATCTGTGTGAGATAGAGTATTAGGAGGAGTTTATGGATTTTGTGGAGGTTAAGGCAGATAATAGAGAGTTAATAGATAAAATATATAGCAATGAATTAGAAAGCTTTGGTGTGATGGGCGGAGCTGATATGTGGATGCTTATGAGCTTTGTAAGATACGGACAACTATATGTTCTTATGAATGGGGATGAACTTTTATCGGTTGCACAGTATCAGGGTGTCATGTCTGAAAATGCAGTTTTTCTATATGGATTTTCAACTGTACCATCTCAAAGAGGTAAGGGATACGGTGTGGAGCTTCTGATTAAAACTCATGAGGAGTTAATTAAAAAAGGTATAGAAAAAATTTATTTAACAGTGGATCCCAATAATATAATTGCTATAAATATGTATCAAAAGATGGGGTATTTGGTAAAAGAGTTACAAAAGAATGAGTATGGAAAAGATGTAGATCGTTTTTTAATGGTTAAAGAACTCGTGTAATTTCTTGACAAAAATACTAAAAAAGTGTATATTTTATCTAAAGAGAATCGTTATAAAGTTGTAACGATTACAAGGAGGAGAAATGTATATAGAAAATGTAGGAGATCATCTAAAAATACATGATATAAAACCCTCATATCAAAGAATGAAAATATTCCAATATTTATTAGAAAATAGGACTCACCCGACTGTTGATGAGATATATAAATCACTTTCTAAAGAGATTCCAACACTATCTAAAACAACAGTTTACAACACTTTAAGTCTATTTATAGAAAAAGGAATAGCAAGGGTGATAACAATAGAGGAAAATGAAACAAGATATGATGCAGATATGGATGTTCATGGGCATTTTAAATGTGTGGAGTGTAAAAAAGTTTATGATGTACCTGTAAAAATAGATCAAATTCTTATAGATGGAATGGAAGATTTTAAAATAAATGAATACCATGTTTATTTTAAAGGAATATGTTCAAAATGTCAGAATAAATAGTAGAGAAAATTTTAAACATAAATGTTTTAAGGAGGAAGCTATGAAAGTTTATGATATTTTAAAAGTAAAAGGTAATCCTGTAGTTGTGGAAGTTCTTGTAGCTGATAAGGAGGGAGTAGAGGTCCCTGATTTAGAGTTACTTAAAGAAAAAACACAAGATGCTGCAACTGAAAAACATGTTCCTTATGTTGAGGTAAAAGAGGATGGTTATTTAGTTAAAGTTGGAAAAGAGGTGGCACATCCCATGACAGAAGAGCACTATATTCAGATGATTGAGATATGTGTGGGAGAGTTTTTATATAGAAAATATTTAAAACCTGGTGATGCTCCGGAAGCATATTTTAGAGTCCCTAAGGGAGAGAGCGTTTGTGCTAGAGAGTATTGCAATATTCATGGATTATGGTCAAATTAAGTATTTGAAAATAAAAGGGGGTATTGGTGTGGCAAAACAGATGAGATGTGTTATATGTGATTATGTTTATGATGAAACTATTGGTGATCCAGAAAATGGAGTAGCACCTGGAACTGTGTGGGAAAATGTTCCTGAAGATTGGGTTTGCCCATTGTGTTATGTCGGTAAGGATCAGTTTGAAGAGATTTAAAGGTGATTAATAGGACCTCTTAGCAGTTTGCTAAGAGGTTTTTTTATGATATAATAGAGTATATAGGATGAAAAAGAGAGGATGTGTCATGAAATTATCAGTGCTAGGAAGTGGAAGTAGAGGGAACTCTATTTTTTTAGAAACAGACTCAATAAGGTTATTGGTGGATGCTGGATTTAGTGGAAAAAAAATAGAGGAACAACTGAAGCGGATAGGTGTGGATATTTGTAGTATAGATGGGATTTTAATAACGCATGAGCATGGAGATCATATTCAAGGAGCGGGAATAATATCTAGGAAATATGATGTTCCAATCTATATTACAAAAGAAAGCTATGAAGCGGGGATACTAAAAATTGGAAAAATAAAAGATTCTAATTTAAGATTCATAGAGGAGCAGTTTTGGTTGGGGGACACTATGGTGTATCCATTTGATGTTTTGCATGATGCAGAAAGAACGATAGGGTTTAGATTTGAAGAGAGTACAGGATCTAAATTAGCTATAGCTACAGATGTGGGCTATATAGATAACGGTGTGAGAGAAGCGTTTAAAGATGTCGATGTGATGGTTATAGAATGTAACTATGACTATCAGAAGTTGATGGACTGTTCATACCCTTGGGATTTGAAAGCTAGAGTGAAAAGTAGAAATGGGCATCTATCAAACAATGATTGTGCCAGATTTGTGAGAGAAAATTATCATTCAAATCTAAAAAAAGTTTACTTAGCACATATGAGCAGGGATAGCAATGATGCTAAATTGGCAATAGATGCTGTTTTAGATGAATTGTTAAGAGATGGATTAGAGATATCTTTAGAGGTGGCACAGCAAGAAATAACAACAAAAGTAATTGAATTCTAGGAGGAGAGATGGAAGAGGTTGAAAAACTTTTAGAAGAGCTAAAGTTTGAGGTTGGAACAACAGATGTTTTGAGAGACAGCAAGGAAAAAATAGTTTTAGGAACTGGAAATTTTAAAGGGAAAGTTCTCTTTGTAGGTGATGATCCACTTCTTTATGAGGATGAAGGATTGAAAGTTAGAACTAGCTCTAGTGGAGAGTTTTTAATAAAACTTTGTGATATAGTTGGGTTGTTGCCAGAGGATTATTATATAACAACTTTAACTAAATCTCCAAAAAAATATAGAGAGTTAGAAGAGAAGGATAAAAGAGATTTAAAAGAGTATCTACATATGCAAATAGCACTTATGAATCCTAAAATAATTGTAGCTTTAGGACAAGATGTTGCAGAAGTTTTAAATGAGAGAGAGGTTAAATTTCTTCAGGAAAGAGGAGAGGTTAAGCAGTGGAGAGGGGATATAAAAACTGTTTTAACATACGATGCAAATTTTGCTAAAAAATCCAGAGATGATGGAGGAAAAAGGTCAAAAGTTGCTGTCGATTTTTGGGGAGATTTGAAAAACGTAAAAAATATCATTCAGGAGAGTTAAAATGAAAATATTAGTTGTTAGATTTAAGCAGATTGGAGATGCTATACTCTCATCTGTTATTTGTAAAAGTTTGAAAGAGACGTATCCAGAAGCTGAGATAGATTATGTTTTGTATGAACATGTGGCTCCACTTTTTAAGAATCAAACTTACATAAACAATGTGATAACGATAACAAAAGAAGAGCAAAAAAATCCATTTAAATATATTAAAAAAGTGTGGGATGTGACAAGAAATGACTACGATATAGTTGTGGATATTATGTCGACTCCAAAGAGTGAACTTTTTACACTGTTTTCAAGAAAAGCAAAGTATAGAATAGGGCGTTATAAACCTAAAAGAGGTTATACTTATACTCACAGTATACAAGAACCTTCAAGTGAATTTGATAAAGCTGAAAAATTCTTAAAAATGTTAGATCCCTTAATTAAAGATGGTGTGGACATGAAACTAAATCCAAGTTACTCACTTGAATTTCTTCCTGAGGAGAGGGAAAAACTTCGTAAAAGAATGGAAGAGGCAGGAGTGAATTTTGACAAACTTATAATCCCTTTAGCTATAAATTCAAGAAGACCAGAAAAAATTTATCCAATAGATTTGATGAAAAAAATAGCGACAGAACTTTTAGAACGGTACGATTCACAAATTGTATTGTACTATTCTCCAAATGAAAAGGATTTTGCTAAAAAATTTCACGAGGAACTGGAATGGGATAAGAGAATAATATCAGATATTTATACTGGTGACATAAGAGAACTGGGAGCCCTTTTATCAAATTGTGATATATTTGTAGGAAATGAGGGTGGACCACGACATCTAGCACAAGCTTTGGATATTCCAAGTTTTGCAATATTCAGTCCAGGTTCAAATAGAAATGATTGGTTATCTAGAGGGAATAAGAGACATGAAGGGATAGAGCCAAGAGATGTGGGTTCGGAAAACTATGATGAACTTTCATATGAAGAGAGATATAGACTCATAAAACCAGAAAAAGTTTTGGAAGAGGTTCATAAAAAAATTAACCTAGTGCCCAAATATATTGAAAAAAAATAGTTAGTATGATAAAATTTATATAGTAATTTAGGAAAATAGGAGGAATTTTTGTGGCAGGACATAGCAAATGGTCTAATATAAAGCATAGAAAAGGTGCTCAAGATGCTAAAAGAGCAAAAGTTTTCACAAGATTAGGGAAAGAGTTGACAATTGCAGCTAAAGAGGCTGGAGGAGATCCTGGATTCAATCCAAGACTTAGATTAGCAGTAGAGAAAGCAAAAGCAGCTAACATGCCAAAAGATAACCTGGAAAGAGCGATCAAAAAGGGAACTGGAGAGCTTGAAGGTGTTGACTATATGGAGATTAGATATGAAGGTTATGGTCCAGAAGGGACAGCTTTCATAGTTGAGGTTGTAACAGATAATAAAAATAGATCGGCTTCTGAAGTTAGGGCAGCATTCTCTAAAAGAGGAGGAAACCTAGGAACAGATGGAGCAGTTGCTTGGATGTTCCAAAAGAAGGGAGAAATTTTAGTACCTTCTGAGGGGATTGATTTGGATGAGTTTATGATGGCGGCTCTTGAAGCTGGAGCGGATGATGTTATAGAAGAGGCTGGAGAGTTTACAGTATATACAGAGTACACTGAGTGTAACAATGTGGCTGAGGAACTAAAAAAAGCTGGATATACGGTAACTGAAGCTGAAGTTGCAATGATACCAGACAATAAAGTTGTAATCACAGATTTGGAAATAGCTAAAAAAGTGATGGCATTATACGAAGCTTTAGATGATTTAGATGATGTGAATGATGTCTATTCAAACTTTGATATTTCAGATGAGCTTTTAGAGCAGTTATAAAAAAATAAGCATACTCATATATTTTGGAAATATGGTCCAATAGTTTCTACGTCTTCGCCGTAAATGAAGACGCTATGGGTAGAATAGCATTTTAACATACCCAAAATATGTTTCTAGGCGTAGATTCTATCCATGAGTCTACGCTTTTTTTTGTAAAAAAATAAAAAACAATGGAGGGAATTTTAAAATGCAAAAAAATAAATCACCTTATGATCTGAATGGAGTACCGGAGTTAAGAAAAGCTATACCTTTAGGATTACAGCATATAATGGCGATGTTTATGGGGAATATTACGCCCATAATAATAGTTGCTAACGTACTTGGGTTCACTCAAGATATGAGAATAAATTTGATACAAGCAACAATACTTGTTGCAGGATTAAATACATTGGTACAGGTTTATAGCCTAGGTCCTATGGGGGCAAAACTTCCTGTAGTTGTGGGAACAAATTTTTCTTTTGCTCCAGTAGCTATATCGATAGCTGGAAAATTTGGATATGAGGGGGTTTTAGGGGCTGCTCTTATAGGTGGAATATTTGAAGCCTTCTTAGGATTTCATATGAAAAAAATCCGAAAATTCTTTCCGCCAATCGTTACAGGAACAGTTATATTGGCTATAGGTCTATATCTTTTACCAGTTGGAATAAACAGTTTTGCAGGAGGGTTTGGAGCACCGGATTTTGCTTCAACAGAAAATCTTATTTTGGGAACATTAGTTTTAGCTGTTGTTATATTTTTTAAAGAGTTTACTAAAGGGATTACAAGTTCTGGAGCTATTTTTATGGGAACGATAGTAGGGACAGTAGTTGCATTTTTCATGGGGAAGATTGATATCACGCCACTTTTAAATGCGAATTATGTAAGTATTCCAAAACCGTTTAGCTTTGGATATAGCTTTCATTTAGAAGCTATAATACCTATGATATTGATGTTTGTAGTTTCAGCCATAGAAACTATGGGAGATATGTCAGGAATAACTGTAGGTGGAGCTGGAAGGCAACTGGAGGACAAAGAACTTAAAGGTGGAATTATAAGTGATGGAGTAGGAAGTGCTTTTGCAACAATGTTTTCTGTATTACCTACAACATCTTTTAGTCAAAATACAGGGATAATTGCAATGACAGGGGTTATGAGTAGATTTGTAGTGGGAATAGGAGCTATGTTTTTAGTGGCGAGTGCATTTATTCCAAAAGTAGCAGCAGCCTTCACACTTGTTCCTCAAAGTGTAATAGGTGGAAGTTTAGTTATGATATTTTCAATGATAGCTATCAGTGGAATAAACTTGATAAATCAGGAGCCTTTAGAGGGGCGTAACGCTGTAATACTGGCTGTTTCTTTAGGATTGGGATATGGAGTTGGATTGGTTCCGGCAGTGATAGAAGCTTTTCCTGAAAGTATAAGATATGTATTCACTGACTCAGGATTTGTTGTAGCAGGAACAATAGCGGTATTGTTGAATTTGATTTTGCCTAAAAATGGGGATGTTGAAATTGACTTGAAAGATATATCTAAAGAGCTAAATAAAGAGATGGTTTAAGAAAAAAAGACTGCTCTATCGTGAATATCATGATAGGGCAGTCTTTTGTTTTAATTGTATCTCACTTTAAAAGTTACATTTCCAGAATATAATCCAGATTTTTGATTGAGAGCAGTATTGATAATACCTTTAAATCTCAAATTTATTTGCCCGTTATTTCCAACAAAAGAGGTATGTTCTCCACCTAACCAGTGGATATTTCCAACTGGATAATCCCCAATAGAGGAAAGTTGAACAGGTAAAAGATCTCCGTTTGTATTCACTAAATTAATTCCATTAGTTGTTTTAGTTTGTGAGTCCACAACTATAACAACTCTTTCAGAGGGGTCATGGTTGATAGTCATGGGTGCCAAAGCGGTATTCCCAGTAGAACCAGCCACAATTGTTCCAAAATCCATATTAGAAGTTACAACAGTTAGAGGCTCTATAATTTTAGCTGTGATTTGCATATCCGCAGACTGAGCTGAATTATTACTGAATGAAACTGAAAATATCAAAAGAAAGAGTAAAGAAATTTTTCTAAACATGTAAGTCCTCCTGAATTTGCCAAAGTATCAGCGTATTATAAGTTTAAAATAAGCTGAGGAACAATCTCTCTCAGCTTATTGAAATTTATTAAACAGTGATATTGTCCTTAGTTATATCTTACTTGAGCA
>NZ_CAMTIK010000011.1 GCF_947072685.1 uncultured Cetobacterium sp.
TATATAATCATACCACAGCATTTAAAGTTTGTCAACAAAGTTTTTTTATTTTTATAAAAAAAGGAATGTTTATCTAAAAACATTCCTTTTTATAAAATGGTTTATTCTTCTTTTTCGTAGAGTTGTTCCTCTGTTTTTCTTATCAAATCATGTAAACTTTTTTGTCTTTGAAGATACTTTGCTTTTCTTTTACTTGCACTTTCTTTAGCTGTATTTATTATAGGTAATAAGAAACCTGCTACTATTCCTGCAGAAAATCCATTGTTATATAGATTAAGCCCTCCATGAATAACACCTATACTTTGAACTACGGCTATATGAAATATTCCAGCTACTATTCCCCAAAACACTCCATATACTCCAGCCACTGGCGCTAATGAAGTTCCAAACAATCCTGACAAAGCTATTGTAAAACCATCGGTTTTACTTCCAAATTGACCAAGATATACACCTAGTAATATGGGAACTATATTATATATTGTTTTTCCATATGCGGAAAATCCAACTATCGTTAAAATTCCAGCTAATAGAGGTCCATTTAATGTCTGTCCTAAAAGGATAGGATATAACATCGCCACAAATCCCATTATTCCCATATTTATAAAAGTTAATCCATATCCATACTTCACTACAAAATCACTTTTTAATCCGTTATCTTTAAGTAAATTCCGATAACCTGAAAAACTTTTATTGTTTATATAAAATCCTATCACTATTAAAGAAATGAATACTAAACTTGAAATAATTTTCAATTTCAAATCGTACTCTATAGATATTATTCTTTGAGGAACCACGACAAATTGATAAAGTTTTAATACTGAAGCTATCACCGCACCTAAAATTCCACCAGTAAAACCTAAATTATATAAATTAAACCCTTCATGAAACCCAGCCATTTTTTTAGCTAATGGAGTTACTATAAAACCTATTAAAATTCCTAAAACAATTGCATTTATATATGCGTATTCACTCAAAACATGTATGTTAAAAGCCACTTCACTTATAAACGGTGCCAAAGCACTTGTAAAAGATATTGTTACAATTAAATCTTTAAACTCTATATGCTCATATTTTGAATATAAGATTCCACCAACATAAAAAGGTAATATATTTAAAATATTTTTTCCAAAAAATGAAAACCCGAAAACTGTAAAAAATGAAGCTATTGCTATTCCGTTCAAAGGTGTACCTAACAACCTCATAAGTGTATAGTTAAAAATAAATATTAGAAACGCATTCAAGAATGTAGCTCCTATTCCTCCTATAACTAAAAAGTCTGTTATTAAAACTGTTGGTGATGTTAGAATTTTGACAAATCCTTCCAACACATTTTCTTGCCCTGTAAAAACAAAATAAACAAATAAGCAAAACATAAACACAGCTAAAACTTCTGTTAATATCCAAGCTTTTTTACTCCTATCCCCTTTAAAATTATCCAAATTACCACCCCTCAAGTCTTTTTATTAAAATTTTAATCTTTTTTCCAGTAAAAATCAATTTTTTTATCTGAATTTCATTGACTTTTATACACTCTAATGATATCATTAAACAAATGTTTAACAATATAAACAAATGTTTAATAAGGAGAGACTATGACAAATAGGGAACAAGAGATTCTTAACTGGATTCAAGAAAATCCTTTCATATCTCAAGCTGAACTTGCTGAAAAAGCTAATATTGCACGTTCATCTGTAGCTGTACATATTTCTAATTTAATAAAAAAAGGTAAAATCATTGGTAAAGGATATATTATACAAAAAACACCATTTATCAGTGTTATAGGAGGAACAAATATCGATATTTCGGCTACTTCCTACTCACCTTTAAAAGACTACGATTCAAATCCCGGAAAAGTTAATACATCTTTTGGTGGGGTTGGAAGAAATATAGCTGATAATCTTTCAAGACTTAATCAAGATGTTGAATTAATAACTGTTTTGGGGGATGATTTTAACAGTGATGAAATCAAAAAGAATTGTAAAGTTTTAGGAATAGCTATTTCTAACTCTCTTACTATTAAGAACTCGCCAACATCTACATATCTCTCTATCTTAAACGAGAATAAAGATATGAAAATTGCTATATCCGCAATGGATCTCTATGAAAACCTTACAATTGAATATATAAAATCAAAAAAAGAACTTATTGAGGAGTCACAACTTTGTATTATAGATACAAACATTCCCAAAGAAACAATTGAATTTATATTAAACAATATTAAGACTCCTATTTTTCTAGATTGTGTTTCTACAACAAAAGCTTTAAAAATAATTGATTTAGTCGGAAAAATCCATACAATCAAACCAAACAAATTAGAAGCCGAAGCCATTTCAGGTATAAAAATTACAGATTCTGCTTCTTTGAAAAAATGTGCTGAATTTTTTATAAATAAGGGTGTTAAGCAAGTTTTTATCTCTTTAGGAGAAGAAGGGGTATTTTTCTCTAATGGTGAAATCTATTCACATCATTCTTCATTTAAAACTGACGTTATAAATACTACTGGAGCAGGAGATGCTTTTATGGCTGGTATAGCATATAGTTATATGCAAAATCTTAATATTTTAGAAAGTTGTATCAACGGAATAGCTTGTGCTAGCATCGCTATATCTAGTGATAAAACAATTAGTGATAATATGAATTTAAAAAATATCAATACTATCAAGGAGGAAAATTTATGAATTTAGAAAAATATTTGATTATATCAGATGAGGTAAAAGAGGCTTTAAATAATAATAAACCAATAGTTGCTCTTGAATCAACTATTATATCTCACGGAATGCCTTATCCACAAAATGTTGAAACTGCTCTTAAAGTTGAAGATATCGTTAGAGAAAATGGAGCTATACCAGCAACAATAGCTATCTTAAATGGAAAATTAAAAGTAGGATTAAGCAAAGAAGAAGTGGATTATCTAGGAAAAAAAGGATTAGATGTCACAAAAGCTAGTCGAAGAGATATTCCTGCTATTTTAGCTTCAGAAGCTGATGGAGCTACAACTGTTGCTTCAACTATGATTATTGCAGCTCTAGCTGGAATAAAAGTTTTTGCTACCGGTGGAATAGGTGGGGTTCATAGAGGAGCTGAAACTACTATGGATATTTCAGCAGATTTAGAAGAATTGGCAATGACCGATGTTGCTGTTGTTTGTGCAGGAGCTAAATCTATTCTGGATATCGGACTCACTTTAGAGTTTTTAGAAACAAAAGGTGTTCCTGTTTTAGGTTATCAAACTAAAGAGTTACCTGCATTTTATACTAGAAAAAGTGGTTTCAGTGTAGATTATAAAATGGACACTCCGGAGCAAATTGCAAAGACACTCAAAGCTAAATGGGATGTAAATCTAAAAGGAGGAGTTGTTATTGCAAATCCTATCCCAAAAGAGTTTGCTATGGATTTTGATACAATCACCACTGCTATCAATAATGCTGTTGCCGAAGCTGAAGAAAAAGGAATAAAAGGAAAAGAGAGTACTCCATTCCTTTTGGCTAAAGTTAAAGATATAACGAAGGGAAAGAGTTTAGAAGCTAATATTGAACTTGTTTTTAATAATGCTAGACTTGCTTCACAAATAGCATCTCACTTTAGTAATTTATAAAAAAATAAAAAAAGTGTCACTGACACTTTTTTTATTTTTTGTAAATTTCACTAAAAAAACACATAAAAAAAAGGAACTTAAAAGTTCCTTGAATGATACTGTTTAAATGGCTGGGGTGGCTGGATTCGAACCAACGCATGACGGAGTCAAAGTCCGTTGCCTTACCGCTTGGCGACACCCCAACATCGTTTAGATAATATCATTTTTTTATCATTTTGTCAATGGTTTTTTATTCTTCTACAATTTCTACTACTTCTACCGGTGTTATTTCTTGCGACATAACTTCTTGATACTTAGCTATAACACTATCTGTTATTTCTTTTCTTAACTCAGGTGTTATTGGATGAGCTATATCCTTATATTCACCGTCTGGCATTTTTCTTGAAGGCATAGCAACAAACATTCCTTTTTGACCATCAATTACTTTTAATCCATGTATTACAAAACATTCTTCAAAAGTAACATCTGCATAAGCTTTTAACTTAAGTTCGTTTTCATTTTTCACTGTTCTCAATCTAACATCTGTAATTTTCATTCTAAATGCACCTTCCTTATGATTTAGTAGTTTTTTATTTAAAATTGCAAAGAAATATCTCGCAACTTTTAAATCTTTGTTTTACATTACAAAATATCTTATCAATATCCTTTAATAAAAATCCATAGTATGCACTTCCACTTCCTGACATATAAAATCTTATGCCCTCTATATCTTCCAATTGTTTTTTAAATTCTTGTGTTCTTTCATCCCCCAATAGAAGGGCTTCTTCTAAATTATTTTCAATTTTATCTTGAAATAAACTTAAATCTCCACTCTCTAGTCCTCTAATTATCTCACTTATATCTGCCATTTTGGGAACTTTTATTTTTTTTATCTCTTTATAAGCTAACGCTGTTGAAATTCCAAAATTAGGTTTTATTATAACAATTGGTATTTTCACATTATTTTTGATAACCTCTATTTCTTCACCAATCCCTTTAACTCTAGATGGCTCATTTATAATAAAAAATGGAACATCTGCACCTATATTTTTTCCAATCTCTATTAATTCATTTATGCTGAACGGTTTTTTATGGTAATCATTCAATATATTTAGAAAAAATGCGCCATCTGAACTCCCACCACCTAAGCCTGCTTGATGTGGTATTCTCTTTTCTAAAAAGATGTCTATTTTTAATGGCGTAATCCCTAGTTTATTATAAAACTCCTTATATACTTTATACAAGATATTACTTTCATCTGTTGGAATATCCTTTTTATTTGTTTTTATTGTTAAAGATCCAGTTTCATTAAAAATTTTCCCTTCTAAAATATCGCTCAAATCGACTGGAAGCATAGTCATATCTAAAAGATGATAACCATTTTCTAAAACTCCTTCTATGTTTAGTCCTATATTTATTTTAGCGTTTGGAAATACTTTAAACTCCATTAAAATAGGTCCTCCTCACTATCCAAATCAACGATGATTCCTCTACTGTCCAAAAGCTCCACTAGTTCTGAAGTTCTATTTTTTGAAACATTCCCTTCAGGAACTTCTAAAATTTTAAATTTAAAATATTTATTATAATATTCTAACTCTAATTCCATACCAACTTTTACTTCTGAACTTGCTTTGACAATTTTTCCATTGAGTTTAGCTTTTCCGCCATCAACCACAACTTTAGCAATTGGTCTTCTTTTTATTATTCTACTCACTTTTAAAAATTTATCTAATCTCATATCTCTCCTCTTGATTGGTACTATTATATATACCTTATTTTTTTCAGATGTCAATAGTTTAAAAAAATATTTTTATTTTTTTGCCTCTTCCCACAATTTATCCATAACATCTAAAGATGACATTTTTAAATCACAGTGAGATTCCACATATCTAAATCTTTTGTCAAATTTGTCCGAAGCTTGATTTAAGCAAATTTCTGGATTGATATTTAGATGTCTTGCTAAATTAACTAATGCAAAAAACAGATCTCCTAATTCTTCCTGTGCCTTTTTTGTATCATTTAAAATAATCTCATCCCTTAACTCTTGAATTTCTTCTTCGACTTTATCTATAACACCATGAATTTCTAACCAATCAAACCCTACTTTAGATGCTTTTTTTTGAAGTTTTTCAGCTCTTAAAAGAGCAGGAAAATTTTTTGGTACACCATCTAAAACTGATTTTCTATTTTCATGTTCCTTTTCTTCACTTTTTATTCTCTCCCAATTGATTAATACTTCACTTGAATTCGAAGCCATATTTTTACTCATAAAAACATGAGGATGTCTCCTAATCATCTTTTCTGAAATTCCATCTATTACATCATTTATTGAAAATTTATTTTTTTCTTCTGAAATATTAGATTGAAATACTATCTGTAATAATAAATCTCCTAATTCACTTTTTAAATTATCCCCTCCTTCATCCATTGCTTCTAAAACTTCATATGTTTCCTCTAAAAGATGAGGTTTCAACGTTTCTAATGTTTGTTCTCTATCCCAAGGACACCCGTCAGGACTTCTTAATTGTTTTATAAGATTTACAAAATTTTGAAATTTATCCATTTATTCTTCCTCTCCTTCATACCATTTTAAAAATTCTAATATTTCTCCTCTATAATATATTCCATCATCTTTAGGTGAATATTTCGCTTTTTTTAACTCTATTAAACTTACAATCTTTTCAAACTGAATGTGCTCATTGTCAAATTTAATAAATATTTCTGAATCTAGCTTTGAAATTTCAACTATTCCTAATTTTTTAGCCAATATTTTTATTTTTAAATAATTTAATAAATTTTTGGCTTCTTTTGGTAACTCCCCAAATCTATCTATTAATTCAATTTCAAGCTCTTTTAAAGTATCTACATTTTTCACATCTACCAATCTTCTATATATAAGTAGGCGTTCATCTCCTTCAATATAATTTTTAGGAAGATAGGATTCATCTTCTAAAAATATTTTTATTTCTTTTGTTTCCTCTTTTTCTCCTCTTACTTTGGAAATCTCCTCTTTTAAAAGTTTTGTATATAAATTATAACCAAAGGTCTCAAGAGCTCCGTGTTGTTTTTCACCCAGAATTTCACCCGCTCCTCTAATTCTCATATCTTCTAAAGATAATTTGAATCCTCCTCCTAAATTCCCAATTTCTTTAAGACTACTTTTTCTTTGATCTGCCTTTTTCCCTAGCTTTTTATCTTTATCTATAACCAGATAACAGTATCCCTTTCTTTTCCCTCTACCCACTCTTCCTCTCAATTGATATATTTGAGATAACCCTAGTTTATCAAATCCTTCTATTAATATGGTATTGGCATTTGCAATATCTATTCCATTTTCTATAATTGTTGTGCTTAGAAGTACGTCTATATCTCCAGAATCAAAAGATTTCAATTTTTCTTTTATGTGTTTAGCCGACATTTTCCCGTGGATATATTCTATTGATACAAATTTAGGTAAAATATTTTTCAATTCATTTAATTTCTCTTCCATCCGTTTAACTTTATTAAAAATATAGAAAACTTGTCCTTCTCTAGAAATTTCTTTCATAATTACTTCTCGAATTTCTTTTTTATCCTCATTAATAAATGTTGTTTCTACTGGAACTCTTCCTTCCGGAGCTGTCTCTATTACAGAAATATCTCTTATACCCAATAATGCATAATTTAAAGTTCTCGGGATTGGAGTTGCAGTTAATGTCAACATGTCGACATTTGTTCTCATTTTCTTTAATTTTTCTTTAGCTTTTACTCCAAACTTTTGCTCTTCATCAACTATTACTAATCCTAAATCTTTTACTTTTACATCTTCTGAAAGAAGTCGATGAGTTCCAATTATAATATCTACACTTCCACTCAATATTTTTTTTAAAATTTCTCTTTGTTCTTTATCACTATTTAGTCTACTCAAAAGCTCTACCACTATAGGATAGCTTTCATATCTTTCTATAAATCTTTCATAGTGTTGTTGAGCTAAAACTGTTGTTGGAGCTATAAATAAAACTTGTTTTCCATCCATAATAGCTTTAAATGCTGCTCTTATAGCAACCTCTGTTTTTCCATAACCAACATCTCCACATACAATTCTATCCATAACCTTTGACGATTCCATATCTCTTTTTACATCTTCAATCGCAATTTTTTGATCTCTTGTTTCTATATATGGAAATTTTTCTTCAAACTCTTCTTGCCAAACTGTATCTAGTGAAAATTTAAATCCTAAATTCAAAGCTCTCTTAGCTTGAATTTTCACTATCTCTTTTGCAAACTTAAGCATATCTTTTTCTAACTTTTCTCTTCTTTTCTTAAATCCTCTTCTACCAAGATTATAAAGTTCAGGTATATTTTCAGGGTCAACTAAAAACCTTTCTATTTTATTTAGTCCTTCTATTGGAACAAATAGGCGGTCTTCATCAGCATACCTAATAGCTAAGTAATCTTTTCCATTTATTTCTTCTATTCCAAGATATATTCCAACCCCATAATTTTCATGAATTATATAATCACCTTCTCTAATTTGAGATGTGTTTTCATATTTTATTCCACCTTTTGAAAAAGCAACTCTTTGTTTTTGATTATTTCCTTCACTTTTTATTACATCTATTTTTTTTGCTTCTTTTTCTAGTAACTCATAAATTTGTTTGTATTTTTTTTCGTTTTCTCTATCCCTTATAATGGCTTCTTCAATTTTATAGCTCACTATTTCAATATTTTCCAAATATATATCAATATTTTTATTTTTTTTAAATCGCTCTATTAAATCTAAAAAATTTATAACATTTGTTTTATTTTTGTTTATATACATTTTTACTATACTTAATCTTTCAAAACTTTTCTGATCATTATGTGAAAA
The DNA here is from genome assembly GCF_947072685.1 of uncultured Cetobacterium sp. Taxonomy (GTDB): domain Bacteria; phylum Fusobacteriota; class Fusobacteriia; order Fusobacteriales; family Fusobacteriaceae; genus Cetobacterium_A. Next base: position 8,424 of record NZ_CAMTIK010000011.1, read on the forward strand.
ATATGTTATTCTATCTATTTCATCTCCAAAGTATTCTACTCTTATAGGAAACTCTCCATTAGGTGGAAAAATATCAATAATATCGCCACGAACAGAATATTCCATTCTTTCTTCTACTAAATATTTTTTTTCAAATCCATTTTGTTCTAAAATATCAATTAAATTTTTTCTTGTCATACTAGAATCTAATTTTAAAGTTACCATATCTTCATTTAAAGAGTATTGTGATAATATTCCTTCAACTGAAACTAATATAATCACTTTTAAATCAGTTTTCAACGCATCTATTAGTTCATAATTTATTTTAAAATATTCTTCCTCTTCTTGGAGATCATTTATTTTTATCAGTTTTATGGATTTTTTTTCCCATATTTCATTAAAATAAATTTCTAAATTTTTATTAGAAGAAGCTATATAAACAACATTATTTTTATTTTCAGTCAACATTTTAGAAACATCTTTTCTTAACATAGGTTAACTCCTCTTAAATAAAATTCTTTCATTTAATTATACATTATTTTAAATAAAAAAAACGAATATTATATTATAAAATTCGCTTTTATATTAAATATCTTTAATCCTTTGAAACTAAAATTCCTGAACCTATTACAAGTCCTAAGATTACGTTTGTTAAAAGTAATCCCGTTATTATTTCAACCACTACTATAAACTGTGAAAGTGTTGTCAATGGATATATATCCCCATAGCCTACCGTTGTTATTGTTATAAAACTAAAATAGATGTGTTTAAAATAAAACTCAATTTCAGGCAATTCACGACTTATTCCATGAAAAACAGGCACCTTATTAAACAAACTAAGTACAGTGTACAACAATCCAAAACTAATAGTGATGGTTATATATGTTGTTATTACAACAATTACATCCGATGGCACAACTTTTCTTTTTCGTCTTAAAAAATCAGAGAAAACATACTTTAATATTATTATATGAGATACTATTAATAAAAAAATATTTATAAACGCTAGTAAAATAAAGAAATAGTTCAAAGCTTCATTATTCTCTATTTTTAATGATAAATTAATAATTGGAACCAACACAAGATAATAAAAAACTAAAAAAATTGCTTTTAATGGTCCATCACGAAATAAAAAGTTTTTTTGAGATAAAAAAACTAGTGGCAATATACTAAAAAATATTTTTATAGAACTTAACATTGTATCAATAAACTCTATTTTCTTTGATACTATAAGATGAGCAAATATTGAAATTAAAAATGCTATTCCCATAGAATAAAAAGCATTCTTTAAAAAATGAATTATTTGCTGTTTTTCATACAACCTCATATTCCCTCCATTAAAAATTTATTTAATAGAATATACCAGTTTTTTTATTCTCTCTTTTAAAATTTTAATAAATAAAAAAGGTGCTAGTCATATTAACTAGCACCTCAGATTTAAATTAACTAAAAGCTAAATTATGCAAAGAATCCAAATATCATAGATCCAATAATCAGCATCATAGCTCCTCCAACTCTTGAAGAGATTTGAGCAAAAGAGATTAACTCCATTCTATCTGCTGCCCCAAGAACTGCAATATCTCCAGATCCACCTCTATTAGCCATACATAGTCCAGCTGTTATAGCTGCTTCCACTGGATAAAACTTCATTTTTTTTGATGCTAACATTATAAATGAAGTTGCTCCTAATACAACCGCTAGAGCAATCATTAAGTTTCCAAATGATAAAGAGTTTATTATCTCTTGTACATCTGTACCGAATCCTACTGCTCCCATCAATATCCAAATTGTATATTTAGAGAAGAATGTTTGAACATTCTTTGCTCCAGCTTTTAAAGAAGCAGGAACTACACCTAACATGTTTAATATTATTGAATAAACAACTAGAAATGCCAATCTATGCATCTCGAACGGTAAATCTAAAGAACTCCAAATTTTTGCAGACATATTTGCAAGCATGAACATAAATCCTGTAAAGATTAATGCTGATGCAAACTCTTTTTGTCCTACTTTTAGTTGTGGTCCCTCTTCTTCTTTTACAGCTTCTTTTGAATCATCTAGAATCAATTTTCCGTTTCCTGTTAAAGTCGGATACTTCTTTCCAATCTCTTTTAATAATGCTCCTGTAAATATAGCTATAACGTTAGCTATTGTCAGTATTGAGATTGCAAATGCAAACCAATCTTTAGGGTTTCCACCAGTTTTTTGAGCCCACATCTCTGACATTGGAATTGCTCCAGCTCCTGTTCCTCCACCCATTATAGGTAATACATAGTTCATAATAACATCTAATGGTGCTTTACCAAATAAGAATCCAATTGAAACTCCACCAATTGTTGCTCCTAATACTCCTATTAGAATCAATGGAATGTATCCAGCGATAGATTGGATTAAAGTTTTTCTATCCACAGTCAAAACAGAACCAACTATTAATGCTGGTATAAATAACTCTAAAAAGTTAACTGGTTGTGATCCATAAAAAACATCTATCGATTTTAAAACTTTCGCCGGAACTAAGTTATAAGTTCCCATAACTGCTGATGCGAAGAATACTAAAACTGTTCCTCCACCAATATAATCATTCCATAGAGGGATTCTATCTCCAATCTCTCCAAATAAAATACCAAATACTGCTAGTATTGTAAATAATGTAAGGAAATTTGATATCATAAATCCTGCTTCCTTACCACCAAAAGGAACGTAAACTACTATTGCAACTACTGCCAGTATTACAGCGAACATCTGGATAGATAGTCCACTCCATTTCGTTTCTTTTGGATCAAAAAGTTCTTTAAAATTTTTCTTTGCCATTTTTCTCCCCTTATTGTAAATTTATATCGTAAAATTTTATTTTACTTACTTTTTTATTTTTCTTACAACATCAACTATGCTGCCATCTCTGTACTCTACAACTGCAACTACTTCGTTTTCAAACTCAATCTCTTTAGGTTCTCCTACGATAAAGTTTGCAAGCTCTCTTAATTTTTCCATAGTTACTAATTCTATACCTGCTTGTTGGAATCTTTCTAATAAATCTACTCTTGTTGGATTTACAACTACTCCATAATCCGTTACAACTACATCCACTGTACTTCCAGGCGTTACAACAGTTGTTACTTTATCTATTATTGTAGGAATTCTTCCTCTTGTTAAAGGCGCCACTATTATTGATACATTTGCTGCCGCAGATGTATCTGAATGCCCTCCAGATGCTTCTCTTATTACTCCATCCGATCCAGATATAACATTTACATTAAAATCTTTATCTACTTCTAAAGCACTCAATATAACAAAATCTAATTTATTTACTGCTGGTGAACAGTTAAATGGATTAGCATAGAAATCTGCACTTACTTCTATATGTTTTTCATTTTTTGCGATTGATTCAACTGCCGCTAAATCAAAACACTGCGTATCGTATAATTGACCGATTAATCCTTCTTCTAAAAGATCTACGAAAGCTTTTGTTATTCCACCTAAACCATAGCTACACTTTATATTTTTTTTGATTAACTCTTCTCTTATAAATCTTGTTACTGCAAGAGATGCTCCTCCAGAACCAGTTTGCATAGAAAACCCATCATTAAAATATCCAGAAGATAACATTACATCCAAAACCTTTTTTGCCATCAAAAGTTCCTTAGGATTTGAAGTAAATCTTGTTGCTCCCGACATAATTCCATTTGGATCCCCAATTTCATCAACAACAACAACGTAATCAACTTGAGTTTGTGGAATACTCATAGGGTTATTTGGATAATCTACTAAGCTATCCGTTATTATTATAACTTTTTCTGCATGTTCAGCGTCAACCTTTGCATATCCTAAAGATCCACAAAGAGATTTCCCTCTAACTCCGTTGGCATTACCCATACAATCTGACGATGAAGCTCCTAAAAATGCTACATCTATTTTTAGATCTCCCTCAACTATAGCTCTTGCTCTTCCTCCGTGTGAACGAATAACAGCAGGATATTCTCCTAAAAGACCATTTGAAATTTCAGTAGCAAGATCTCCTCTTAATCCACTTGATTCAAGTCTGTTAACTACACCTGATTTTACATGTTTTACAATGCCTTCGTGAGCTTTAGTGAAAGAACTAGCTGCAACTCTAAGATTTTTAAATCCCATCTCTGCTAATTTATCCATTACCATAGGTAATACTTTATCACCATTACGGAAATGGTGGTGGAAAGATATTGTCATTCCATCTTTTAATCCTGATTTTTTTATAGCTTCTTCTAAAGAATTAAGAACCTTAGTTCTTCTGATTGCACCCTTTAACTCTGTTGTATTCTCATTTGTTGTTCCTTCTGGTTGGTAAGCAAATGGAGAGTTATATGCTTTTCTTTCTTCATATCCTTTTATAGTTTTTAAAAGACTTTCATCAACTCTTTTATTCATCATACTACTCATCTCCTCCTAATTTTACCCCTGCTGCCTTGGCTAGTCTCAATACGTGCTCAGCTCTTTCAATAATTGGTTTATCTACCATTTTACCGTCAACTGTAAATACACCTTTATTTTGCTCTAAAGCTTCTCTTGTTGCATCTACTATTTTTTTAGCCTTTTTAATATCTAAATCAGATGGAGTATATACTTTATGAAGTAACTCTATTTGTCTTGGATGAATAAGTGATTTTCCTGAGAATCCCATTTGTTTTATCATTGTAGCTTCTTTTATAAATCCTTCATCATTATTTACATCAGAGTATACAGAGTCTAATGGATCGATTCCAGCTGCTCTTGCTGCCATAACAATTAATCCTCTTCCTGTAAATAGCTCTACACCTTCTGGAGATCTATTTGTTTTTAAGTTAGTTACATAATCTTCTCCACCTATTGCCATTCCTACTAATCTCTTTGATGAAGTTGCTATTTGGTATGCATTTAAAGCTCCTAATGGACTTTCTATTGCTACCATTAATTTTGTTGTTCCAACAGGAATTCCAGCTTCTTTTTCAATTCTTTCTACATGAGCTTCCACGTCCAAAACATCTTTAGGTGTATCTGTTTTAGGAATTCTTATTATATCTGGCTGAGCTCTTACAATAAACTCTAAATCCTCTACTCCATACTCTGTATCTAAAGCATTTATTCTTACAACCGTCTCAATATTTAAACTTTTGTATATTGGTCTCATTTTATTGATCATATTGAATACTAAGAATCTAGCTGAATCTTTTTCTGTTACTGCTATCGCATCCTCTAAGTCAAACATAATTGAATCTGGTCTATATATATGTACATCTTTTATTACTCCAGGATTATTTCCAGGAATAAAAAGCATCGAACGTCTTAATTTCATTTTATCCTCCTACTTCCAAGTGAATTTTTGTTGAGCTGCTCTTGTTACAACTGTTTGGATTCTACTTTTGATTACAGGCTCAATAGCCCCTTTATCATTTACAAATAACTTTGCTGATGTAACTCCTAGCTCTTCTAAGCTTTCTAAGATTACTCTCTTTACATCTTCTCCATATTGACCCATTACAACACTTTCCATTTCTAATTCTATTCCGTTTGTATTTGGCTCAAGTATTATGTAAACATCACTTGACTCAAGAGTTCCTGCCACTGCTTTTACTTTGATTTCCATTTTCTGGCCTCCAATTTTATTATTATTTAAACATTGCTAGTAACACTCCTGCTGCTACTGCCGAACCTATAACTCCTGCTACATTAGGTCCCATTGCATGCATCAATAGGAAGTTACTTGGATTTTCTTCTTGTCCAACCTTTTGAACAACTCTTGCTGCCATAGGTACTGCACTCACTCCTGCTGCTCCAATCATAGGGTTAATAGTTCCTTTGCTAAGCTTGCACATAACTTTACCAAACATAACTCCTCCTGCTGTTCCAAAAGAAAAAGCAAAAAGTCCTAAAACTATTATCTTTATTGTTGCTAAGTTTAAAAATGCTTCTGCATTTGTTGTTGCTCCAACAGTTAATCCAATAAAAATTGTTACAACATACATCAACGACCCTTTAATATGTTCTACTAAATTAGGAACTAATCCACTCTCTTTAGCTAAATTTCCAAACATTAACATTCCAACCAAAGGAATTGCCGATGGTATTATTAATGTTACTACTATTGTTACAACTATTGGGAATAAGATTTTTTCTCTCTTACTTACAGTTCTAAGTTGAGTCATCTTTATCTGTCTTTCTTCTTTAGTTGTTAAAAGTCTAATAATTGGCGGCTGTATAACTGGCACTAAAGCCATGTATGAATATGCAGCTACTGCTATTGGTCCTAACATATGTGGTGCTAGCTTTGATGTTAAATATATAGCTGTTGGTCCATCTGCTCCACCTATAATACCAACTGATGCGGCTTCACTTCCACTTAATCCTAAAAGTGTAGCTCCTATAAATGCCCCAAATATCCCCAGCTGAGCTGCTGCTCCTAACATTAAACTCTTTGGGTTAGCAATCAATGGACCAAAGTCTGTACTTGCTCCTATTGCTAAGAAGATTAATGGAGGATAAACTCCATATTTAACTCCCTGATATAATATATTTAATAATCCATTTTTATCCATAATACCTTCACTTATAGGTGCTGGTAAATTTACCAGTAACATTCCAAAAGCAATTGGAAGTAATAAGTAAGGTTCATATTGTTTTTTTATTGCTAAAAACAGTAGAAATAATGATACTAAAATCATTGTTGCTTGACTTAAAGTCATCATCGCTATCCCTGTTGTAGCATACATATTGCTCAAAAACTCCATCTTAACTCCTTTCTAACTCTTTATTATTAAGCGATTACTGCTATTATTGTTCCACCGTCTACTGTGTCACCTTTGTTTACTTTTATTGATTCTACTACTCCATCAACAGGCGCTACTATTGGATTTTCCATTTTCATAGCTTCTAACACTAGTAATGTATCTCCTGCTTTTACTCTTGTCCCTGGTGTTACCTCTATTGAAACAACCATACCTTGCATAGGAGCTTCAACATTTGTTCCAGTTCCTGAAACTGCTGGTGCTGGCGCTGAAGATTGTGTTGGTGCTGGTGTTGATATTGTTCCATTTATTTCCGTTACAGATTCTACTTCAACCTCATATACTTTTTCTCCGATTTTAACTTTATATACTTTTATCATTTTTCTAACACTCCTTTAATTTAGCTCTTTTATTCCTATTACTCTAACGTTGGCATTCTCTTCTTCTCCTGCCGCTTCTATACATGCTACCATCATAGCTATTTTCATATCTTCACTTGTTATTTTCGATGGATCAAATCTCTCTCTTTGAACTTCTTTAGGTATATCTGCTGATTTTTGTGCTTTTTTAATATCTGCTACTACTTTCTCTGCTGGTACATATTTAAACAGTGAAAGTACAAAGGCTAATATTGCTAAAATCACAAAAACAACTAACATACTTATTAAAGTTATTTCAAGAGAAGTTATAAGTGATATTTGTCCTTTAAACATTCTTATAAATCATTCTCCTTTCAACTAAAAAATTATATTTATGTGTCTTATCTCTTTTTCTACTTTTGGTTTATTTCTATTTTCTAAATATGGTTTTGCTATTTGTGGGAACATTGCATACATTAAAACATCCTCTGGACATTTCGCTAAATCTCCAATCTCTTTTTTTAACTCATCATATTCAGGTTTTAATAAGTCTGCAGGTCTTCCAGTAAATACTTTTTCATCACCTATTATTTTAGTTTTTACACTTTCTAAAACTGGTGCAGGTGATTTTCCATAAAGTCCTTTTACATAATCTTTTATCTCTTTAGGTACCATCTTATATCTTTCACCTGTTAAAACATTAAATACTGCTTGTGTTCCAACCATTTGACTCAAAGGAGTCACTAGTGGTGGATATCCTAAATCTTCTCTCACTCTTGGAATCTCTTTTAAAACATCTTCATATTTATCAGCAGCTTTTTGTGCCGTCAATTGAGAAACTAAGTTTGATAACATTCCTCCCGGAAGTTGATATTCAAGTATACTTGGCTCTACAAAATATGCTTGCATATTCAAAACCTTTTCATCTACATATTTTTTTCTAATCGGTTTAAAATATTCAGCAATCTCTTTTAAAAGAGTCAAATCTAACTCTGGATCTCTTTCTCCACCCTCTAACGTTCTTACCATAGATTCGGTAGCTGGTTGTGCAGTTCCACCCGCAAATGTTGATATTGCCGTATCTATAATATCAATCCCTGCATCTATCGCTCTTAGATATAACATACTTGCTATTCCACTTGTTGCATGAGTATGTAGTTCTAACGGTACATTAATTACAGATTTTAATTCTTTTATTAACGTGTAACCCGTTTCTGGCAATAAAATTCCCGCCATATCTTTTATAACGATTGAGTCAGCACCCATTTCTTCCATCTCTTTAGCTAATTCCTTATAATATTCAGTTGTGTGAACTGGACTTATTGTATAAGCTATTGATAATTGGCAATGCCCACCATATTTCTTAGTCGCTTCCGCAGCAACCTTTAAATTTCTTGTGTCATTAAGAGCATCAAATATTCTGATTATATCTATTCCGTTTTCAATGGATTTTTTTACAAACTCTTCTACAATATCATCCGCATAATGTCTGTATCCTAAAAGATTTTGTCCTCTTAAAAGCATTTGTAGTTTTGTTTTTTTTGCTCTTTTTTTAATCTCTCTTAATCTCTCCCAAGGATCCTCGTTTAAGAATCTAATACAAGCATCAAAAGTAGCTCCACCCCAAACTTCTAACGCGTGATATCCAACGCTATCCATTTTTTCTACAATTGGAAGGATCTCTTCAGTTGTTAATCTTGTTGCTATAAGAGACTGATGTCCATCTCTTAGACAAGTTTCTGTTATTTTAACTTTATTTTTCAATATATCCTCCTCGGTATTCAGTGTTCCGTATTCTGTATACAATTTTTTATCTACAATAAAGTATACAACATTTTTTATAAATGTCAAATACTTTTTGTTTATTTTATCGTATAAAAAATTCTGTTTTAGTACATTTTGATACTGTTCTGTTCGGAATAAAAAAACTAGAGTTTTTTAACTCTAGTTTTCCACTTTTTAACCATGCACTTGTTTAATAAGAAACTCCTTTGCTTCCAGCAAATGTCTTCTATTAACTATTATCGCTTCCTCTTTTTTACCTTCTTTTATTAGAGAAACAATCTCCAAATGATCTCTATGAGCATTTAACCTTCTATCTTTGCTCTCTGCTGAAATTTTTCTAAATTTTTTCAAATATAAATTCAAATTATTTATCAATGCTATTACTCTTGGCAAATCTGAAATTTTATAAAGAATCTTGTTAAATTCTGAAAAATATTTAAACACTTCTTGTGATTTTTTTTCATCGTTAACAATTTCATCTACCAATTTTATATTTTCTTCTAATTTTTTTATATCATTTTTTGTAACTTTTATAAATAGCTCTTCAAAAATAACTGTTTCTAGAGCCATTCTAATTTTAACAACCTCTTCTACATCTTTTTTTGTAGTTTTTGGTACTGTTACCCCACCCTTTTCTCTAGCTTCAACAAGTCCTTCTAACTCCAACATTCTCAATGCTTCTCTCAGAGGCGTTCTGCTTATATTCAATTTTTCGGCATACTCCTCTTCCACTATTCTTGTTTCCTCTTTAATATTTCCAGTTACAATTTCACCTTTTAAGTAATCATATACCTGTTCACGTATTGATTTTTTCTTTTTTATCACCATTTTTTTCCCCTTTATTTAAATCTACTTAGATACTCCTCTAATGCTTCTTTAAAAATATCTAGCATTTTATCAATCTCTTCTTCTTTTATTATGTATGGTGGCATAAAATAAACTATATTTCCTAAAGGTCTTAAAATTGCCCCTTTTTTTAAAGCTATTTTATATATCTCGTATCCCGCTCTTTCTCCTGGAATTCCAATCAACTCTATAGCTCCAATAAGTCCTATCTGTCTATATTCTCCTATATTTGGTATATCTTTTAATTTTTCGTTCGATGATTTTCTTAAATACTCACCTTTCTTTTTAATAACCTCTAATATATTTTCCTCTTCAAATATTTTTAATGTTTCAACCGCTATTCTACATCCTATTGGATTTCCAGAGTAACTGTGAGAGTGTAAAAATGATTTCCCCTCTGAATAATCGGCATAAAAAGCATTATATAACTTATCTGTTATCAATACTATAGACATCGGAAAATAACCAGCTGTTAACCCTTTTCCTACGCACATTATATCTGGACTAACTCCAGCATGCTCAATAGCAAACATTTTTCCTGTCCTTCCAAATCCCATCGCTATTTCGTCAGCTATTAAATGAATATTCAATTCTAAAGTTAGCACTCTAAGTTTTTTTAAATATTCAGGTGAATATATCCTCATACCTGCAACACCTTGAACCATAGATTCAACTATAACTCCAGCTATTTCATTGCTATTTTCTCTTAATTGTTTTTCCATATGTTCAAAGCACTCTGCTTCACAACTCTCTCTTTTTTTTCCATATTCACATTCAAAGCAATCAGGTCCCTTAACTTTAATTCCTTCTCTTATTAACGGCTTATAGATATCAGTAAATCTATCCATATTTCCAACCCCTAATGCTCCTATTGTTTCTCCATGGTATGCGCCATCTATTGAAACGAATTTTTTCTTTTGAGGATTGCCTGTTTGTGCATGATATTGAAAACTTAACTTTATCGAAACCTCTGTACTTGAAGATCCGTTGTCTGTAAATATAAGTTTATTCAATCCTTCGGGAGCTACTTTAGTTAACCTTTCTCCTAATTCAACTGCAGCTTCATGCGAAAAATTCGCAAAAATTATATGTTCAAGTTTGTCCACTTGTTCTTTTATAACTTTATTTATTCTTGGATTACAGTGCCCAAATAAATTTACCCACCAACTTGAAACACAATCCATATATCTGTTTCCAAATTCGTCCTCTACATAAAGCCCATCTCCCTTAGTTATTATTATTGGTGGAAGATTTTCATAATCCTTCATTTGAGAACAAGGATGAAATATATGTTCTAAATCTTTTTTTTGTAAATCGCTCAATTTTTCCATTTAGATTACTCCTTTCTTAAAAATTATATTAAATAAAAATAATCTTTGATGCCTATTATAGCATGATTTTTTTTGCCTTACCTACTTTTTCTTTTTCTGCTTGATAAAATACCCAATTCTTCTCGATATTTAGCAATTGTTCTTCTCTGTATATAAAAATTTTCTCCCTCTAAAATTTTTGCAATTTTTTCATCTGAAAAGGGAGATTTTATATTCTCTTTTTCTACTATTTCTATTATTTTTTTTTTGATTATCTCTGTTCCTGAGTTCAAAATAATATATTTTTTTAAAGATATTATTTTTGTATCTATTTTTATATATTTATCTTTTATTGCTCTTGAAACTGTTGACTCATGCAGATTTAATTCAAAAGCGATATCTTTTATTTTTAATGTTTTCAACTCTTTATTTTCAACGACACTCTCTTTTTGATACTCCATTATATAGCTAACTATATTCAAAAGTGTCTGCTGTCTTTTCACCACACTTTTTTCTATCGCTATTGCAAATGAAAAATTTGGAGTTCCCTTAAATTTTTCATTTAATTTTATTTTTGGTAAATAATCTTCATTTGGCTTTATTACTATATTTTTTTCAATTATTTCGACTAGAAAATCTGGAACAACATATTTTGTATTATCATTTACATAATATCCTCTTGCTGGTTTAGGATTTAATCCTCTTATTATTGAGATCTCTTTTTTTACATCCTCTAACGAAATCGAATATTTTAAAGATATTTTATTTAAATTTCCAGATGCGACATCTTCTAAATCCTCATCTATTATTGAAAAAATATTTGATTTTTCAATTTTTTTTTCCAAAATTTGGATCTTTAAACAATCTTTTAAATCAACTGCTCCAACACCAAGAGGATCTAGTTTTCTTAAATTTTTAAAAGCAATATTGAAAACATCCACCTTTATTTTGCTTGATTTTCTTAAACTATTTAAATCTCCTAAAATATAACCTCTTTCATCTAAATTATTTATTAAATAGACCATAGCTTCTCTAATATCTTTTTCTATTTTTAAATATCCGATCTGCTCTTCTAAATAATCTATTAAACTTTCTTCTTCACTTGTTATATTTTCTAAAAAATTTTCACTTTCTTTATTTTTTGAATAATTTTTATTGGAATAAACAATTTCAATCGCTGGATTTTTTATCGCTTCTTTTTCTACAAATTCTTTCAACTCTATTGAACTCATTTTTAATATCTTTATCGATAACTTCATTTCTGTAGTCATCGCAAGTTTTAAATTTTGACTTAAATCTAATCTAAAATCCATAAATATATCCCCCACTTCTATAATAAAAAAATAGCAGAGTTACAATCTTTAAATCCTCCGCTAATATTTTTTATCTAACTCTAAATTTAAATTCTTTCTCAAAATAAACTTTTATTCCTTTTCCTTTATATTTTATAGGCTTAAACTTCCAATATTTAAGAGCCTTTTCAACCTCTTCTTTAAATCCATACCCCATTTCTCCGGCTAAAAAAACTATTTCTGATACTTCTCCGTTTAAATCTACTAAAAATTTCACTTTTATATTTCCAGATCCTTTATAGCCTATTTTTTTAGCTCTAATTGGATAATTTGGATCTATCTCTTTAATTATTTCAAACTCTACTCCTTCAGATGAAACAGCTGTGAATACTCCATCTCTCCCTCGAATAAAACGATTTTTATCTTCAAATTCATTATAGACTTTACTCTCTTTTTTAACTTCTTTAATTATCTCCTGTTTCTTTATATTTTTTTTTGTTTTCAATTCTTCAGTTTTAACTTTTTTAAATACTTTTTCTTTTTTTGTTTCTTTTTTTTCTACCTCTTTTTTTTCTACTTCTTCATTTAATTTTTTATTTGTATTTACCTTCTGAGAAGAACTAATTGCTCTTTGATTTTGCACAGAAACTATGATATTTTTTTTTTCTACAAACTTTAACTCTTGAGGAGTTAAGTTCTTTATTCCAATTCCAATTATAATAAAATGAATTACAATTGAAAACAGATAAAATTTAGTCATAAAAATTCAACTCCACTTTATTGACACCTGAATTTTTTAAAATCCCTATAGTTTTTACTATAACTTCATATTTTAAATTTTTATCTGCACTTATCGTGATCTCCTTCACTGTTTTTACTCTTATAGGTAACTCCTCTAAAGTCACTTCTATTTTTTCTTTATCTTTTAAAATATAGTAACGTTTATTTTGATCTATTACCAACTCATAGTTATTCTCTTTAGTTTCAGACGAAATATTTCCATTAGGAAGTTCTAGATTAAAACCACTATATCTATCAAAGGTCGTTACTAGCATAAAAAATATTAGAAGTAAAAAAACTACATCTATTAAAGGGGTTAAATCTGGTGTTGCTAAACTTCTTCTTTTTGTTCTTCTTTTCATTTAGCTACCTCTTCACTATATTTACTATAAATGTTGCTATTTTTTCTACCTCTAGCCCCATTTTTTCTATTTTTTTATTAAAAATATTATAAGTTATTATTGAAGGAATCGCAATTATTAATCCGCCTGCTGTTGTCAATAGAGCTTGGGATATTCCACCCGCAATTGCATTTGGATCTCCTGTTCCTGAAATAGCTATTTTTCCAAAGGCTTGAATCATTCCTGTCACTGTTCCAAGCAACCCAATCATTGGTGCTGTGTATGCAATGATTCCAAGAAGATATGTATTTTTCTCCAATATATCCATTTCTTCTAGTTCTATCTCCCTCAATAGCTCATCACTATTTTTGAAATCTTTTGTTTCACAATAACGAGTTAAAAATTTAGTAATAGTTTTTCCTATTACGCCTTTTTCAGTTTTAGAAAACTCTATTGCCTCTTTATATTTTCCATCTATTAATAAAATTTTTATTTTTTTCTTAAATTCTGCATTAACATAACTTCGATTATTGACAAAACAATATGTCCTTTCTAAAATAATCCCTAACGAAACTATAGATAATCCAATTAATACATATAATATCGGTCCACCAGCGTTTATATAACTTATCATTTTCCCTCCAAAAATATTGATTTTTCTATATAAAGTATATCTTATCTTATTCACATTGTACATACTAAATAATCAGTAATTAAAAAAAGCAAGATTTAGAATCTTTTCTAAATCTTGCTTTTTTTCTTACTAATTCGTTTTTTCATTTGTTTTTAACATTTCATATCTCATTTTCATTTTTTCTGTTTTCATTTCAGCCTGAATATTTCCTTTTTCTTTGTTCAATTTCTCTATTGTAGAAAAATCAGGTTTATCCTTAGATGTTTCTTTTAACATTGACAATTTATTTTCTTGAAGTTTAATTCTTCCTGCTTTTAATTTAGGATTATTTTTCATTTGTTCCATCATCATCATTTTATCTTCACTTGTTTGACAATTCATCATCATTTTATTCCCGTTGTGCATCATACTTCCGTTATTTTGATGATTTCCGTTTCCTCTAGCCATTGCTGTTGTTCCTAGTCCTATAGCCATCATCGATACTAAAATAAATTTTTTCATTTTTATACCTCCACTTGTTATGTTTTTTCTTTATAAACTAATAATAACAAAGTTTTGTGGCTAAATTATGTCATAATTTATTTTTCTGCGACAATTAATTTTAATACATCTTTCATCATTAAATTTTTAGATGTAACTTTAGAAAACCCAACTTCTTTTATATTATTTTCAGTATCTCTTAGAAGAGATGTACCTATAACTCTTGTAGTAATTTGATTCAATATCCATAAAAAAATATTTATTATTAAATATCTACTTTTCATATGTTCTAAAAAAATAGCTTTTCCTCCAGGTTTTAATACACGAAAAATCTCTTTTAAGCCCTTTTTAGGATTGGGAACTGTGCAAAATACACAAGTTGAAACAACTGTATCGAATGTATTATCTAAAAAATTCATCTCTTCAATATTCATCTCTTTTAATTTTATATTTGTTAAATGTAAATCTGTTATTTTTTTGTTTGCTAAATTTAACATCTCTTTTGAAAAATCTATCCCTATAATATCTAGATTATTCTTGTAGTACTTTAGATTTGCACCACTTCCTATTCCTACTTCTAAAATTTTTCCCTCTGCCAAATCTATTGCTTCTTTTTTAAATTTCCCCATAGGCATATTTTCTTCTATTTTATTATACAATTTTGCCCATCGATCATATCCTTTTTTAGGATCTTTCATCCACTTCTCCTTTTAATATTTTATAAATATTTTCTATCTCATCAAAAACTCTATGAGAAGCTCTCATTATCTCTGTTGAATCTATTAAATAAATTTTTTTATTTTTAAATGCATCTGTTTCCTCTATCAATGGAATGCTCTTAATTAACTCTTCTTTTTTATCTATCCCTCTAGTTCCTATTATATATTTTGGATTTTCTTTTAAAATATATTCTGAAGATACTATTGTTTTTTTCCCATTTTTAGGCAAAATTACCTCTAAGCCTAAGATCTCTAATATTTCAACAGGTAATGAATCTTTCGAGAAAGAGGTGGGCGGAGAATCTGAATATAAAATTAAAGCTTTTCCATCAATACTAGATTTTTTTTTAATCAAATCTAACTTATTTGTTAACTCTTTTACTAAATCTAAACTCTCTTTTTCTCTATTGGTAATTTTTCCAAGAATTACTATATTTTTTAAAATATCATTCAAACTTCTATTCACAAAAGTTATAGAAGGAATACCAAATTTTTTTAACTCTTCATTCTGATTTCCCATAACATTGAATATTACTAAATCTGGATTAAAAGAAAGTATTTTTTCTAAAGAAGGTTTTGATACACCGCCTGCTAATGGAAGTTTATTTGTTTTTTCTTCCGGCCATATTTTTTTATTATGGTTAGCAATAGCCACAATTTTTTCTTCAGCTCCTATTTTATATAGTAATTCAACTGCACCAAAATTATAAACAACTATTCTCTTGTACTCTTTTAATGGAATTTTTTCAGTTTTTTCACCCAAAATCATATTATCTTTTATATCTAAAGCAAGCATATTTACCGTTAATACTAAAAATATAATTAATCGCTTCATAATCTCTCCTTTTTAGGTAAAACAAATATACCGTCCTTTGTTTCCAAGATTTTAGGATCAAAACCATAGACATCTTTTAAAATATCCTCTTTTATAACTTTTTCTGGTGATCCCGAATACTTAATAATCCCATCTTTTATAAAAAGTATTTTATCACAAAATAATGATGCTAAATTTATGTCATGAATTACAATCACACCAATTAATTTATCTTCTTTTATTTTTTTCGATAAAATAGCCAACAATTCTAAAGAGTGGTTCATATCTAAAGCAGAGGTTGGTTCATCTAAAAAAATTACCTCCCCTTTTTGAATAAAAGCTCTTCCTAAAAGAATCTTTTGAAATTCTCCACCACTTAAACTAGTCACCTCTCTATCCAAATAGCTTTGAAGCTGCAGTTCATCTATAACCTCTTTCACAACTTTATAATCTGATTCGTCTAACCCTTTGAAGTTATTTTTTATATGTGGAACTCTTCCTAATTTTAAAAGTTCTAATACATTAAAATTTATATTTTGATTCGATTTTTGAGTTATAAAAGACACTTTTTTTGAAAAATCTAAAATAGAAAATTCTTCCTGTTTTTTTTCATCCAGATAAATTTGCCCATCCTCCATTTTTAAAAATCCCATCATAATTTTTAAAAGTGTTGACTTCCCACAACCATTGGCTCCTAATATTCCAATCAACTCACCTGAATAGAATTGATAATTTATAGATTTTAATATTTGGTTTTTCCCATATGAATATTTCAAATTTTTCAGTTCTATCCTTTTCATAAGTCCGCCTTTTTGCTTTTAAATGCTAAATATATAAAAAATGGGGCTCCAAATATAGCTGTTATAATCCCTATCGGAATTTCCATTGTTGTTGATATCCCTCTAGATATTGTATCGCAAAGTAAAAGAAATATCCCACCGTAAAACATTGAAAATGGAATCAATTTAATATTACTACTTCCAAAAATCATTCTGACAATATGTGGAATAATTAATCCTACAAATCCAATCATACCACTAAAAGCTACTGAAAACCCAATCATAAAAGTGGATACAATAAGAATTCTATATTTAAATTTTTTAATATCTACCCCTAAGCTGTGTGCTTCTTCATCCGATAATAAAATAATGTCTAACCTATATCTATTTAAATAAAAATATATTAGAGCAAGTACTAAAGGGATTGATAAAATTAAAATTTTATTCCAGTCTCCTCCTCCTAAATACCCCATTGTCCATACAACAACTCTAAAACTATCCTCTCCAATTAAATACATGGCTAGGGATATTAAAGCTCTTAAAAAAGCTGATATTGCTATTCCTACAATAAGAAGAGTCGATAAGTTTAAAGTACTTTTTTTCCCATTAGATAATTTAAATATTATAAATGAGGTTATAAATGAAAAAGTTGAAGCAAAAATACCATAATAACTTTCTGATAAACCCAATATATAAGCTATTACAGCTCCAAATGTTCCACTGGCTGAAATACCTATAATATATGGGTCTGCCATTGGATTTCTAAAAAGAGTCTGTGTTACTGCCCCACTACTTCCTAATAACATCCCTATTATTAATGCCATTAAAATTCTGGGTAATCTTAATTGCCAAAATATTTTGAATTCAACTGAATTTAAATCCTCTCTTCTTAGAAGAATATTGATTCCCTTAAAAAAATTTATTTTATAATTTCCTACGAATAAAGAAAAAATAAATAAACATATCAGAAATACTAAAGATATTATTAAAATATTTTTTTTATTTAGCTTCACTTTTTTCTCCCCGTTTTATAAAAATAAAATCCCCCTAATTTTTGGGGGATTTTTACTATTTTATTTTTAAATAACTCAATGGATTTTTTACTTTTCCATTTTTTCTTATTTCAAAATGTAAATGTGGTCCACTTACTCTACCTGTTGCACCACTGAGACCTATTAACTCATCTTGAGATATTTTCTGTCCCTTTTTAACATCTATTTGACTTAGATGAGCGTACCTAGTTTCATAGCCATCACTATGTTTTATTATAATTAATTTCCCGTATCCACTTGCTCTCCCAGCATAGCTTACAACCCCATCTTTTGCTGACATAACTTTTGTTCCAACTTTAGCTCTTAGATCCAGTGCTCCGTGACTCAAAACCTTTTTTAAAACTGGATGTTGTCTTGTTCCATACCCGCTTGTTATTTGCATGGCCATTAAGGGATTAGAAAATTTACCCAATGTATTTGTTTTGGCATATTCAGTCTTAAAATTATTTAAATATTTCGAAACTTTTGGTTCTCTTAAAAAGATTTTAGCTCCTATTAAAAGCCTATCTACCTCGTTGTCCTCTTTAATGATTTTAGTCTCTACATCAAATCTTTTTGAAAGACTCTCAAAGGTATCCCCTTTTTTTACCGAATAAAAAATACCATCCTCTGTTGGAATTTTTATTTTTTTTCCAATTTGTAAAACTCTTAAATTTTGATCCACATTATTTGCATATATATAATCTGTCTTTATTTTATATTCTTTAGATAAATCTGAAATTGTATCCCCTTTTTTTATAATATATTCCATATTTTCTAAGGCTATTTTCTCTTCTAAACTTATCTCATCTTCTGTTTTTAAATTTTCTTGTTCTTCTTGTGTTTCCCATTCTTTAGAAATTTGTGTCTCTAAGTCTTTATCTTCATTTTCTAAATTCGATTCTGATTCTTTAGAGTCCTCTTTCTTCTCTATATTTGCTTGAACAACTTCCTGTTCCTCAGTTTTAACCTCTTGTATTACCTGCTCTTTTATTAACTTTTCATTATTTAGCTTAATCTCTCTATAAAAGACTGAAATTACTAAAAAGACCAAAAGTAATATTATTATTTTTTTTTCTTTCTTCATAATTTACCTTTCTTCTCAATTTTTTGTTAATTTGTTTAAATTTTACCATACACCCGTCTTTCAAGTCTAGTTTTATTTTGAATACGATTTTTAACTATTATAAAAAGATTACAACTGGTTTGTTTGTTTTAGGATGATTTATTATCTCTACATCTATCTCAAATATTGTTTTTATATTATCAGCACAAATAATTTTATCAGGTTCCCCTTTATATAAAATTTCACCATTTTTTATTGCAAATATATAGTCACAATATTTACTAGCTATATTTATATCATGTATTACAGCTATCACTGTTTTATTTAAATTTTTAACTAAATCCATTATTTGGTATTGATATCTTATATCTAAGTGGTTTGTTGGTTCATCCAAAAGAAGCACTTCACTTTCTTGAGCTATAGACCTAGCTATCAAAACTCTTTGCATCTCCCCACCAGATAATGTTAAAAAATTTTGATTTTTAAACGCTTTCATTCCAACCTTGTTTAGAGCTTCATCAATTTCATTTTCTGAAGTATCTTTTGAAAAAATTGAGGTTTTTGTATATCTTCCCATCTCTACAATCTCTTTTACAGTAAAATCAAAAGTTATCTTTTGATTTTGACTCAATACAGATAATTTTTCCGCTAACCCTTTTACTGAATAGCTATTTAAATCTATATCATCCAATAATATTGTTCCATTTTTAGGTTTAAAATTTCTATATATATTTTTTAAAAGTGTACTTTTCCCACAACCATTTTCTCCTATAATCCCTATAAATTTATATTTTTCTATCTCTAATTCAATATTTTTTAATATCTGTCTTTTATCTATGTCAAAATTTAAGTTTTTTATTTTTATCATTTTATCCTCCAAATTTATAGCTATTTTTTCTCAACATATTCATAAAAAATGGAGCTCCCATCATAGAGGTTATTACTCCGATAGGAATTTCTTGAGTTTTAAATAAAACTCTTGTCACTATATCTGTTCCTGTTAAAAATATAGCTCCTAAAAGTATTGAACACGGAATCAATCGTTTATGATTACTTCCTATTAGTCCTCTAGAAATATGTGGAATAACCAGACCCACAAACCCAATTACCCCAGTTGAAGCTACAATAAAACCAGTTAGCAATGTAGATATTATAACTATAAATAGCCTCAATCTGCTTACATTAACTCCCAATGTCTCTGCTAGCTCATCCCCTGCAACCAAAATATTTAACTCTCTATATTTTATATATGCCAAAATAGTTGAAATTAAAAGCGTTAAAAATAAAGGGGTTATTTGACTCCATCTAGCTCCGGCCAGACTCCCTGATATCCAAAACATTGCCCCTCTTAATTGCGATTCATTTTTTGCTGTAGTAACCAAAAATGTTGTTATTCCTGAAAAAAATGAAGATACTGCAACACCGGTCAAAACTAATTTTGAACTTGAATAGCTTCCCTTTCCTGAAAGATAAAATACTAAAAATGCAGTTAACGTTCCAAATATAAAAGCCCCTATTCCTGGAGAAAATTTTAACCCCATTAATCCACCTATAACTATAGATATAACTGCCCCAGTACTAGCTCCAGAGGATATACCCAATATATAAGGACTCGCTAAAGAGTTCTTTGTCAGTGCCTGCATCAATATCCCTACCAATGAAAGCCCTGCACCAGATAAAATAGCTAGTAATACTCTTGGTAATCTCAAATTCCAAACAATCATCTCTGTTGTTTTTTTCCATTCCACTTCAAATATCTCTTTTTTAAATAAATTATTTAATAATATTTTCCAAACATGAAAGGGGGATAACGAAACATTTCCTACTGTTATTCCGATTGTTGAAATTAGAAATATAAAAAAAATAGATATTATTATTATATTTTTATAATTGTTCTTCATGCTTTTTTCCCTTTCTATTCATAAAATTTTTGTGACATAAGTTTTATTCCTTCAGCTACTCTCACTCCTGCTGAAAGATAACTCAATGGTACTCTAACAAATTTATTTTCTTTTACAGCCTTAAGTTCACTTATTGGTGATCTTTCTTTTAAAAATTTTATTTTATCTTGATATGAATTATCTCCATAATCAACGATTATTATTATATCTGGATTTTTTTCTAAAATATTTTCCCAATTTCCAGCTCCAAAACTAAAATTTGAATCTGCAAATATATTTTTTCCACCGGCTATCTCAATCATCTGATTTGCTATTCCACTTCCACCAATAGTATATGGAATATTTTCTTGGCTATCATATGCAAATACTTTTACAGCCCTATTAATATTTTTATTTTCAATTTTTTTAATCTCCATTTTCAATCTTTCAACCAAATTTTTTGCATTAATTTCTACTGAAAATTTTTCACCCAAATACATTATATCGCTATAAATATCATCTATATTTTTACTATCTTGGGATTTTGTAAAATAAACTTCTATTCCATTTTCATTTAATTCTTCTAAAGTTCCCAAATATTTTTTAGTAGCTATAGATTTCCAGCCTATTAAAAAATTGGGATTTAAAGAATAAAACAACTCTTTTGTAGGAGCTTTATTTGATAATATTGGAATTTTTTCATACTTTTCTTTTAACTCTGGTAAAATTTCATCATCTAAAAAAGCTGTTCCTATCATTTGATCTTCAGCACCAATAGAAAGAAGTATCTCAGTAGCAAACTGAGATGTCGAAACTGCTCTTAGCCTTTCCTTGGCTATTATTGTACTAAATATTAGAATATATATACATATTATTTTTTTCATAATTCTCCTTTCAATAAAAAAGTGGGAGAACAAATTCTCCCCTTTTTAATGACTACTTCTCTCCCCTTTTGCATAATCCGCTTTTTTTTTCAGAATATCTTTAGGTAAATTATTTTCTAAGTTTTTAGCTTTTTCTATAAATATATCCTGAATTTTTTTCATTTCTCCCAAACCTCTTAAATCTAAAGTAACTTCATATCCCTCATTTTCTAGAGTATTTTTCCAATCTTCTGCAATGTCATTCTTCGCATGATCTCCTGCAACAAACATGAGAGGTTTTAAAATAATTTTATTTTTACCATCTCTTTTTAATTGTTTTATTACATTTTCAGCTGTTGGGTACCCTTCAACTGTTCCTACGTATAGAGGTAAATTTAAATCTCTTGCAACATAATCTAACATAGGATAAGCTGAAGTTGCTGAATGCTCAGTACCATGTCCCACCAAAACAACAGCTTCATCATCTAATAGGTTTCCTGACTCTTGAGAAAGAACTTTTACAACTTCAAAATAGTCTTCAGGTGAAGTTAATAGTGGTGTCCCTATCCTTATATCATCAAAACTTTCTGCTACCTGTTCCACTTCTCTTTTTAGTGCTTCCATTTCAGTCCCATTTATTATATAAGTAGGTTGAATTATTATATGGCTATAGTTATCTTTTTTAAGCTTCTCTAGCATTTGAGAAGTATTTAAATTCTCTATACCTTTTCTTGATAATATTCTATTTATTATTCTTGATGTATAAATTTGAAAAAAATCTAATTTTGTGAACTCTTTAGATATTTTTTCATTTATAATATCAATCGTTTTTTCTTTCGTATCTTCATGAGTTGTTCCAAAATGTGCAACTATAATTGCACCTTTTTTCATATTTTTATAAAAATCCATCATTACCTCTTTTTATTTTTATTTTTACCCCTTTGAATATGCTTCTTTTTTTTCTACTATATCTACAGGTTTATATTTTTCTAATATTTTCGCATTTTCTATAAATATATCTTGAACTTCTTTTATTTCTCCTAAAGGAATCAGTTTTACACGTACTTTATATCCTGCTTTTTCTAAATTTTCTTTCCAATCTTCAGCTATATCATTTTTAGCATGATCTCCTGCTACAAACATCAGTGGCATTAATATCACTTCTTTTTTCTCATCTTTTTTCAATTGTTTATTTACTGTTTCAAATGTTGGATATCCTTCAACAGTTCCAACATATAATGATTTATCCATATCTTTAGCCATATAATCAAACATTGCATAAGCTGAAGTTGCTGAATCATGGGTTCCATGCCCTACCATGACAATCGCTTCATTTTTTTTAAGTTTTCCTGCAGCTTTTGTCACTGCCAGTATTGTATTTTTATATTGTTCTGGATTTGTTAATAATGCTGAACCAACTCTTATTTCTTTAAAATCTTTATCAAATTTTTGTACTTCTTTTTTTATCGATTCCATTTCAATACCATCAATTATATTTGTTGGCTGAATAATTATATTTTCGTAACCTTGTTTTTTTAAAGAATTTAATACCTGTGTTGTATTATATTTACTTATTCCTTGATTTTCAAATAATCTTTTATTAATAATTCTTGAAGTGTAGGCTTCGAAAACATCCGCTTTTCCTTCAAAAGCTTTAATAGCTTTTTGATTTATTGAATTAATTGTTTTTTCTCTTGTATCCCCATGGGTTGTTCCAAAGTGTGTCATTATTACAGCACTTTTCCCACCGTTATAAAAATTTGATTTCACATAGCTTTCATTTTCAGATGAAAAGCTTAAAATTGAACTTAAACAAAATAATGACAAAAATATTTTCTTCATAAAAAAACCTCCCTACTTTTAATAAAAAAATTAAAAATTCGAGAGAAGAGCAAAAAATATATAGATTCTCTTCTCTGTCCTCGCAGAATTTTGTTAATGGCAGGTCTCCTGACTCGGCTTCGTCCTACTTGTAGCCCTTCCCAAAGTTTATTACACTTCAGTGGTTTATCTACTTTCGTCATCCTTACAGTGGCGGGACCGTTTGAGATTTTCACTCAATTCCCTTTTAATCGAATTGAACCATAACACTTTAAATATAGTTAATATTATCATTTTATCGTGCAAATTTCAATCAAATTATGCAAATAATATAACATAATCATCTATTTTTTATATTATATATAATACAAGTTATTGACTTTTTTATATAAAAACAGTTATTATTAAGTAAAAATTATATAAGGAGTTCATTCATGAAAAAAACAACTTGTCATACTCTCATGTTTTATTTAAAAAAGGAGAAAAAATTACTTTTTCTTTTTTTAAGCATTCGATTACTTATGACTGCTATTGATATATATTCTCCACTCCTAATTAAAAATTTAATTGATAATGCCTTACCATCTAAAAATATAAATCTACTATTAAAATACTCTATCATTTTAATATTTTTATATATTTTTAGATTGGGAATGGCTGTAAACTCTCAATCTAATGGAAAGTTAATGGGAAGTACAATTAAGGAAAGTATGCGAAATGATTTAATGAAAAAATTAACTAATCAGCCTTTAGAATTTTTTAAAAAAAATAAAAGTGGAGATATAATTTCTAGAGTTATCAATGATTTAGATAGTGTTTCAACTCTTTGTCATAGAGGATTAGAAGATTTTATATTTTCTGTTATTACAATAATTGCCTCAATCTTTATAATGGTCAATTTTGATTTGAAACTTTCTCTTATAACTTTATTTCCTCTGCCTATAACACTTTTTTTTGTATATAGAGAAAATAAAAAGATGAAAGCTGGGCACAGAAGTGTTCGTAAAAACTCAGGTATATTGTCTGCTAATTTACATGATATTTTGAGAACAATATCTTTTCTAAAAGATAATTGTTTAGAAATATTTGCTGAAACTAAATTTATAGAAAAAAATCATAAACTTCTTGAAAGTGAAAAAAGGAATATGATTCCTTCTAGCTTAATTGTTTCCGGTGTCACTTTCTACTCCAATATAACCCAGCTCATTATTATTTTAGCTGGAGGGTATCTTTATATAAAAGATGGTATTACTATGGGAATTATCCTATCATTTTTACTTTTAGTTGATAGATTTAGATTGAGAATTATGAGAATGGTTGGGCTGGTTGATATCTATCAAAAAGGTATTTCTGGTGTCAACCGATTTTCAGAAATTATAAACTTAGATGACCCGAAAGATGGTGCTTTTGAGCTTAATAAAAAAATAGAGAATATTGAGTTTAAAAATGTGTCATTTGCTTATGACGATAAAATAATTTTAAATAATTTTAATTTAAAAATTACAAGTGGAGAAAAAATTGCAATGGTTGGTGAAAGCGGAATAGGGAAAAGTACTACTGCAGCTCTTCTAAAAAAAGCTCTCATTCCTACTTCTGGACAAATTTTCATAAATGAAATCCCACTGCAAGATATTACATTTAAAAGTTATTCAAATAAGTTAGGAATTGTAGATCAAAGTGACTACATCCTAAATACATCATTACTTGAAAACATAACAATAGTAAAAAAAGACTATACAGAAGAACAATTGACATTTGCCGTTTCAAAATCTTATGTCAATGAAATTTTTGATAAATTTCCAGAAGAAGAAAACTCCTTGATCGGTGAAGGCGGTATTCATTTAAGCTCTGGTCAAAAACAGAAGATTGCTATGGCACGACTATTTTTAAAGAATCCAGACTTAATTCTTTTGGATGAGGCTACTAATGCACTTGACATAATCAATGAAAAATCCATTCTTAAAAATATAAAAGAGCAATACAACGACAGAATAATTATTGCTATAACTCATAGATTAAGTATTCTTGAAGATTTTGATAAAATTTATGTATTAGGCGAAGACAATATTGTTGAATCAGGTTCTTTTGAAGAACTTATAAACCTTAAAGGTAAATTTTATAAACTTTACAATGGTATCAGAGAATAAAAAAGCGAACTCTATTTGAGTTCGCTTTTTCTATAATTATTCTTCGTCTGAAGAGTTTGCATCATTTCCTGCATTCATATCTTGATATACATCGTGATTTAGTCCACCTAAACTCTTATCCACCATTAATGCATTTGTTACTGATCCAATTACATTTAACATTGTTCTTGGCATATCTATAATTGGGTCTATTGCTAATATTGGATTTATTAATGGGAACATTGCTGCTAATCCTGTTCCAGATAGTGCCACTGAAGCAGCCATAGTTGCTGTTCCTGGAATTCCTGCTATTCCTAAAGAACTTATTGCAACAACTATTATTGACATAACTACAAGCGTTGCATCCACTGTATGACCACTCATATTTGTTACAAATATTATTGTTAGTGCTGGGAATATTCCTGCACACCCTTGCATTCCTGCTGTTGTTCCAAAACTTGCTACAAAACTTGCTGTTGATTCACTAACACCTAATTTGTTTGTAAGCGTCGATATTGTTACTGGTAAACAACCAACACTTGATCTAGATGTAAATGCTAAAATCATTAATGATATACATTTTTTTACATATGTTAATGGATTTAGTCCAAATAACGATACCGCTAACATTTGAATTACAAACATTATAGCAGTTGCTAAATATAGAACAGCTATAAATTTACCTACTTCAGCTATAGCACCAATACCTTTTTGAGCTATTGTATTCGCCAAAAGAGGTACTACCGCCAATGGCATCCATCTGATTATACTCATTGCCATAGATACGATTATCTTTTGTCCAGCATTGATTAAATCAAAGAATGGTTTTACAACAGCCATATATTTTTTAGACATTCTTTTAGCTGCAACTCCAACTATTGCAGAGAAAATAACAAGTCCTACTATATTAAGCTTAACCATTGCCTCAACTGGATTTGAAGGGATTAAAGCTTTTAAAGTATCAACTATATTGCTTACTTCTCTCATCTTTCCTGTTCCATGATCTGTCACAAGATGAACTCCTGATGCCGCAATTTTTCCAACTTCAAATACATTTCCTAAAACTAATCCTACTCCTACTGAGATTGCTACCATTATTAAAGTTATAACTAAACTTCTTTTAACTAAATCTCCAAGCTTAGCATCTTCATTCATATTTATAATTACATGAATTATAGATACCATCACCAATGGAATTACTAACATTCTAATTAATGATATAAATCCGCCACCAAGTAAGCTATACCATAGAGTTGTCTCTCTTACAAATTTTAAATCCATTGGATTTGTAGGGAATCCCGCTACAAATTGTATTCCTAATCCTAAAATCAAACCAATAATTGTTGCTATCATTACCTTTGCGGAAAAATTAAATCTCTTTTTTGGCAACATATTTATTAGATATAAAATAACTAATAACGCTCCTAAAAAAGCCACTGTTTTCCATTCACTAATCATTAAAAATTGTTCAAAAAATACATTGTTCATTTTTGTTCTCCTATTTTTATATTTTTAAAAAATTTATTATTTAGCTACATTTCCTGCTACATTCATTACGTCCCACGTTCTTGCAAAAGGTGGTGCATAACAGAAATCCATCATTCCCAATTCATCTACGGTCATTTTTGCATAGATTGCTGTTGCTAAAGAATCCACTCTTAAAACAGCTCCTTTTTTACCTGCAATCTGTCCACCTAAAAGTATTCTTGTCTTGGCATCATATATAAGCTTTACAAAAATGTCCTCTCTTCCTGGATAATAATTTGTTTGATTTTTATCTTTTATGAATACTGTCTTATAATCAATTTCCATTTTTATTGCTTCTGCTTCTGTGATTCCAGTTCTTCCAGCCTCAACTTCCATTACTTTTACCGCTGCTGATCCTAAAGTCCCTTGGAACGTTGTTTCCATACCTGCCAAATTTTCTCCAACAACTCTACCTATTTTATTAGCTGTTGTTGCCAACGGAATATATACATTTTCATTTCTAACAAGATGTGGTACAGTTGCACAATCCCCTGCCGAATAAATAGAATCTATACTTGTTCTTCCTTGATTATCTATAATCAAAGCACCATTTCCTAACATCTCAATTCCTGTTTCTTTTAAAAAGGCAGTGTTTGGTCTAACGCCTGTTGAAACAACAACTATATCTGCACTATATTGCCCTTTGTTTGTTTTTACTCCCACTACTTTCCCATTCTCTTCGATAATCTCTTCAACTATCTCTTCTAAGTGCAAGTCTACACCTTCATGACTTCTAATCTCTTCTTCCATTACATCTGTAATCTCTTTATCAAAACTTTCTAATAAAACTCTATCACCTAATTGAATTATTCTAACACTTCTTTTTCCTAAGTGTTTAGCAGCTTCAGCAACCTCTAACCCTATATATCCAGCTCCAACAATAACAATATCTTGATTTTCCTCTTTCAAAATCTCCTCTTTTAGAACTATCCCATCAGTATAATCTTTTAATGTGTAAACTCCATTTGATTTAATGTTTTTTATAGGAGGCATTATCGCATGAGCTCCTGTCGCTACCATTAATTTATCATAAGAATCTGTAAAAATCTCTCCGTTTTCAAGATTTTTTATAGTCACTTCTTTTTTAGTTATATCAATCTCTATAACCTCATGCTTTATTTTTATATTCATTCCTGCCTCTATAAATTTTTCAACAGGTCTTGCTATCATATTGCATGGATTTTCAAAAAAGTTACCAACATAATATGGAAGCCCACATGCTCCCCACGATACAATTTCTGTCTTTTCATATATTACTATTTCAGCTTTTTTATCCAATCTACTTGCTTTAGCTGCCGCTGACATTCCAGCAGCAACTCCACCTATAATTATTATTTTCATTTTCTCACCCTAATCCTTTTCCATTTTTTAATTATTTAACATTATTTTTAATACAACTTCGTCTGTTTTTACTAATCCTTCATGTGCTAAAACTTTTATATTTGCTAATGTTGACTCCACGTTCTTACCAACAATACCTTCACCATATTCAAAATTTTTCTTTTTCTTTGATAGATAATAAGAATCGAAAGCCATTCCTATTGAACTTGCTATTTTTGTAGCACAAGAACTTTTTGCTCCATCACAAAGCATTCCAGATAATGTTGCTAATGTTGTTTCAATAGCTGATTCTATTCTATCTAAAGGCATCCCATCTAAAAACGATAGCGCTCCTGCAACTCCTCCTCCAGCACAAACGACCCCACAATATGCAGATAATCTTCCTACATTTGATTTTATATGAATTGTTGTTAAATGTGAGAAAAACAGACCTCTTATCATTTGTTCATACGGTATATTTTTTTCTTCACAATATTTTATAACTGGCAAAGATGCTGTCATTCCTTGATTTCCACTTCCACTTGTTGTCATTACGGGCATTGAGCAACCATTCATTCTAGCGTCACTACCTGCACTTGTAAAACTTATTATTTTATTTTTCAGATCTTTTCCATAAACGCCCTCTTGCATTCCTTCAAGAAGTGTTTTCCCCATAGCAACTCCATATTCATTTTTTAATCCTTCTTCAGCAATTGCACTGTTATATTCTATAACTTTTTTAAAAATAGGTTCAATCAAAGTAAAATCTATCGTTTTTGCTAAATCATGAATTAATTCAACAGTTAAAAAATCCTTGTCCGTCATTGCATTCTCTGTTGTAATTTCATCACAAGAAACACCTTTTATAACCTCACCATTTTTTTCAATTTTAACAATGTTTGTATGGTAATCTTTTATTTCAATTGTTACAACATCATTTTTTAAAGTTCCCGTAGCTTTTATGTGGAGCTTTGTATCTCCTTCTATTTTTCTAGTTGTAACTCTTCCATCCTCTAAATATTTTCTAACATCTTCTAATTTTGTTTTATCAATAGTTGAAATTACCATCAATTCTTTTGTTGAATCTCCTAAAACTGTTCCCATAGCAACTGCAGCTTCAATCCCTACCATTCCTTCAGAATTAGGAATTTTAACACTTTTTACATTTTTTATTAAATTTCCAGAAAGAGATACCTCTATTTTATCTGGTATTCCTCCTAATAATGCTGTTACCTTACTCCCGATATATGCTAAAGCAATAGGTTCTGTACATCCCTCTGCTGGTACAATCTCCTCATTTAAAATATTCAAAATATCTGTTATCATCATAAAAAAACCTCCCTTAAATTATATAAACTATTCACTATATAATATAAGCAATTTCTATTCCAATATTAAAAATATTTTTGTTTGCTCTTTTTTAAGTTATATTGTTTGTTTTTATCTATTTATTTGATAGTTCTTAACATTATGATTATACTGTATTTTCATTTTGAAAAAGTTTTCCAAAACGGAAAATTTATTTTTCATTTTGGAAATTAAAGGTTATATATTTTTAACTTTCTATACAATGTTGTTAGCCCTATATTCATTTTTTCAGCAATTTTTTTCTTTCCTTCTGTATTTTTTCCAAATATTTTCAAACCCTTTTTTATGTAATCTTTTTCTATTTCTTCAAAATCATTTAAAGTATTAATTTCATCTAAATATATATCTTTACTAATTATATTTTTTTTAGTTTCTTGTATTTTATTTTCAAATAGTTTTTCCGGTATTGTTGTAATACTTAAAATATCTGTATCATCCGATAGATTAAACATTAATTCCACAACATTTTCTAGCTCTCTTATATTTCCTGGCCAATTATAATTTAAAAATATTTTCTCCACATCAATGTCTATAAAATTAATATATTTTGAAGTTATTTTATTGTATTTTTTTATCAAAGTTTTAGCTATAGGTAAAATATCATCCTTTCTATCTCTTAAAGATATCATCTCAAATGGTATAACTTTTAATCTATAATATAAATCTTCTCTAAATTCTTTTTCTTCTATTTTTCTTTCTAAATTTACATTGGTTGCAGCAACAATTCTTATATCCAAATCAATAACTCTATTAGAACCTATTCTAGTTACTTTTCGCTCCTGTATAACCCTTAAAATTTTAGCTTGAAGATAAAGAGGCATATCACCTATTTCATCTAAGAATATAACTCCTCCGTTAGCCAATTCAAATTTTCCCATACGTCCATTTTTGTCAGCACCAGTAAAAGCCCCTTTTACATAACCAAATAGTTCACTTTCCAAAAGTGATTCTGGAATTGCTGCACAATTGATTACAACAAAAGGTGCTGTTCTTCTATCACTATGATAGTGCAACGATCTTGCCACCAACTCTTTTCCTGTTCCACTTTCACCGGTTATTAAAGCTGTAGATTTTGATGGTGCTACATGTTTTATTCTTTCTTTTAATTTTTCTGTAAATTCAGACTCTCCTATTATATCTTTTAAAGAAACAGTATTTGAAGTTTCAATCAACTCTCTAATTCCATTGTTTATTTTATTCATATCATCAAAAATAAAAATTTTTTCATTCTTTCCAAAAGATTCAAAAGGTAATATTTTTCCCAAAACATCTAACTCTTTATTTTCTATTTTTAACTTAAAAATTTCTTGCTCCATTAAATAATCATTTTGTGAGATTATCTCTATTTTTTTTCCAATGACTCCTTTTTCTAAGTCTATTTTTTTTAAAGCAAAATTATTTGAACTTGTTATTATATTATTTTCATTGAACCTCAATACGCCTCTTTGAATAATATTTAAAATTGTAGACAATATATTTTCTCTCTCTGTTTTTTCTAGATTTTCATTATATTCAATATATCTTACACTTATAAGTTCTGCCATCTGTTCTACAAAATCTAAATAATTTTTTAAATTTTCTAAAACCCTTTCTTTTTGCTTTTGATCAAAAGATATCAAACTTATAAGACCTATTATTTTCCCTTCATATTTAATTGGTGTAGATATTTCTAAACATTCTAAGCAAGAATTTTTTTCAGAACATCCAATACATATCTCATCTTCTCTAGGATTTAAAATGACTGTTGTCTCTTTTGTTTCTAACGTTTTTTTATTGGCCCTTCCTTTTATTTTTTCTCCAATTTTTTGCGGTCCACTTCCTGTAATCCTAATTAAATGCTTATCACATATCCCAACATCCATTGAAAATAGTTTTGATATTGTTTTGGCATATTTTGTTAATTCATCTTTTATAACCAACAAACTTGTCATTATTATCTCCCATATAAAATATACTATTTTTATATGTATATTAACAAAAATAACTTATTTCGTCAATTTTTAATAAATTATCTTGACCTCATAACAAAAAAATTATATTATCTTATTAATGGCGTATGCCAAAAATATAAAGGGGCGTTTTTATGAAAATTGCAATTGTTACAGAGAATAATAAAGTTAGTCAACATTTTGGTAAAGCTGAAGGATTTTTTGTTTATGATGGGACAAATAAAACTTACTATGATAGTAACGGCCACGGAGCCATTCCAAAGCAATTGAAAGAACTCGGTATTCATTTTGTAGCTTGTGGTGGAATTGGTGAGGGGGCTATGAACAATTTAAAAGATATGAATATAAAAGCCTTCACAGGATTAGAAGGATTTTGTGATGACATTGCCGATGGGTTTTTTAAACAAATTCTAATTACTGGAAATAGTGGATGCACCGATTCTCAACATTCTCATGAGCATACTACTCATTCTTGCAATTGTAAGTGCGGAAAATAAAATGGCAAGACCAATTAAAATTAGAAATGTTGAATTTATTCCTGTTGAAACTAAATTTATTCCATTGAATAAAAGGGAATGCGATATAACCTTTAATAACTTAAAAATAGAAGAACTTGAAGCTCTAAGACTTAAAGATTTGGAAAATTTTTCTCAAGAGGAATGTGCTGATAAAATGAACGTTTCTAGACAAACATTTCAAAATATTTTAAATTTAGCAAGAACTAAAGTCACTGATGCTTTAATAAATGGTCACGGAATTTCGTTAGGTGGAGGAGATTTCAAAACTCCGCACTGCCAATTTGTGTGTCAATCATGTGGACAAAGTTTTATTCCAACATTAAAAAAAGATTTAGAACACTGCCCTAACTGTAGTTCTGAAGATATATTTTGTACAAAAACAAAAATTAAATGTAAAAAGGTATGTAAACTAAATATGAAATAGGTTGGTCACCAACCTATTTCATATTTAATTAAATACTGAACTATATATATTCCCTCTCGATTCTCTCGTTTAAAACAGATAAAAATTCATAATGAGGAACACCTAAATGATTTATGGACTCTTGAAGATCATGAAAAATTTCTATTTCATCTCCTATTTTTACTGAATCATCTACTGCTACAAATGAACTATCCATACTTATATGAACTACTTTAAATTTTTTATTATTGATTATAGACATAATATTTTCACTTCTTTTTGAAAATCCATCACCATAACCTATTCTTATTTTAGCTATTTTGGTATTTTTTTCTAAATTAATCAATTCTTTTTTTTCATAACCTATATATTTTAAATCTTTCAAATCTTTAATTCCTAAAATTTTTCCACTTAATTTAAATGCTCTTTTTATTTTAGGATCATAATACCCAATTTCTTGAAGTCCAAAAAGAAGTGTACCACACCTTATATGTGTTGTATCTTTTCCTTCTATTGAAATTATTCCTGCGCTATTCTGTGTATGAATTATTTCAAACCTTTCTTTCCCTAATCTTTTTACTATCAATTCAAATTTTTTTTCAATTTCTATCATATCTTCATAGTCAGCCGCAAACAAATGGGTCAATATTCCTTTAAATTTTAAATTTTTTTCTTTTAGTATTTTTTCTAAGTCATCTATATCTTTTTCAAAAATTCCATTTCTTCCAAAACCAAAATCTATTTTTAAATGTAATTGTTCTGACAAAACATCTTTAGACAAAATATTTTTTAAATCATCCAAACTATTAACAACCATCTCTAGATTTGGATTCTCTTTTAATAACTCTAAATTTTCTATTGTTTCCAAAATAAGAATTCTAATGTTCTTTAATTTTAAATTTAAAATTTTTTTAGCTTCATATTCTCTTGCTACAGCGAAGTATTCACACCCCTCTCTTTTCAAAAGCTTTACAACATTCTCTATTCCGTGTCCATAAGCATTTGCTTTAACAACAGCTATTATCCTTTTGTTTTTTAATTTCTGTAGATAGTGATAGTTATGCAAAATATTTTCTTTTTTCACAATTATTTTAAAATCATTTACTCCCATAACACCCCTCCCTTTTTTTTATAGTATACTGTAAAAATATAAAAAGGTGAAACAATGTTTCACCTTTCCTCTTGTTTTATAATCCAAAATGTTCCTGATTGTATCTGTCTATTTCTGCTAAAATTTCTTCTGTAGTACTCATTGACATTACTTTTTCAACAAGTTTTTCTGCCGATACTTTATCTATTGCCATTATGTTTTTCTTAACTCTTGCTACCGATATAGCTGACATCGAAAATGCATCCAATCCCATTCCAAATAATAATGCTGTCGCTCTAGCCTCACCTGCGAACTCTCCGCACATTGATATTGAAATTCCACCTTCATGGGCTCCATCTATTGCCGCTTTTATTGCCGCTAAAACTCCTGGATTATATGTATCATATAGATGAGAAATTCTCTCATTTCCTCTATCCACTGCTAATGTATATTGAGTTAAATCATTTGTCCCAATAGAGAAAAAGTCAACCTCTTGTGCAAACCATTTAGCTCTGAATGCTGTCGCTGGAGTTTCAATCATAATTCCTAATTGAATAGCTTCATCAAATTTAATTCCCTCAGCTCTCAACTCAGATTTACACTCTTCTAATAACTCTTTTGATTTTCTACATTCCTCTATAGAAATTACCATCGGTAACATTATTTTTATATATCCAAAAGCAGATGCTCTTAAAAGGGCTCTAAATTGTGTTTTTAGTATTTCTGGTCTATCCAGACATATTCTTAAGGCTCTCCAACCTAAGAAGGGATTTTCCTCATGTGGCAGCTCCATATATGGTAAAGATTTATCTCCACCTATATCCATTGTTCTAATCGTAACTGGATATGATTTTCCATTC
Organism: uncultured Cetobacterium sp.; assembly: GCF_947072685.1. GTDB lineage: Bacteria > Fusobacteriota > Fusobacteriia > Fusobacteriales > Fusobacteriaceae > Cetobacterium_A. Next base: position 43,101 of record NZ_CAMTIK010000011.1, read on the forward strand.
TCATCTTTCATTGATTCCGCAACTGTTTTATACGCCTCAAACTGTTCGTCTTCTGTTGGAAATCTATCGTTTGCCATAAATAGAAACTCTGTTCTGTAAAGACCTATTCCATTCCCACCATTTCTTAAAACTCCAGCAACATCTTTTGGAGAACCAATATTTGACCAAGCACCTACAGTAACACCATCTTTTGAAGTGGCTGTTTTATCTTTTAATTGCTTTAAAAGCTCTTTATCAGCAATAAATAATTCTCTTTTTTTTGAATATTTTTCCAAATCTTCTTCTGTTGGATTTAAAATAATATCACCTGTCAAGGCATCAACTATTATGCTCGATTCATTTTCAACTAACTCTGTGATATTTCCTGTTCCAACAACTGCTGGTATCTCTAAAGATCTAGCCATTATTGATGAATGGGCTGTTTTCCCACCTATATCAGTTATAAAAGCCACAACATTTTTTAAATCTAATTGTGCTGTATCAGATGGTGTTAAATCTCTTGCTACAACAACAGAGTTCGCTGGAAGAGATGAAAGATCTACTATATCAATTCCAACAATATTATATAGCCATCTTTTTGCTATATCTTTCAAATCTGCTGCCCTTTCTCTTAGGTATTCATCCTCTAAATTAGCTAACATATCACAATATCCACCGATTCCTTGTTCCAATGCATTTTCTGCTGTTATATGTTCGTCCTCTATAAGTTCTACCACTTCATCAAAAAGATCCTCATCTTCTAATAGTGTTATGTGACCATCAAATATTGCAGCTTTATCTTCTCCCAGCTTTTTTGCTGTTTTTTCTCTTATTATTATTAATTGTTCTTTTGTTTTTTCTCTTCCTTCAATTAATTTTTCTTTTTGAACTTCTGTATTTGAACATTCTCCTTTATCAATAAAAAGTTCTGTTTCTTTGTATAAAAATACTTTTCCTACTGCTACTCCTGGAGATGCATCAATCCCTTTTATAAATTTTCTCATAATTTATCTCTCCTAAAATTTTATTTTTTAACAAAAAAAAGGATAGAGTTACCCCCATCCTTCTCACATTCTAAATTATTAATATAAAAGCATTAGTCCTTTAGATTCTCAAGCAGGTGAGCTAACTTTTCTACCGCTTCATTTTCGTCTTCTCCAGCAGCATGAACTGTTATTTTTGCACCTTTTTTAATTCCTAAAGAAAGTAACTTCAATAAAGATGTTCCCTTTACTTTTTTTCCTTCTTCATTTTCCAATTCAATTTGAGATGTAAATGTTTTTGCTAAGCTTACAAACTCATTTCCTGGTCTTGTGTGTAATCCTGTTTCATTTTTAATTTGAACTATTTTACTTACCATATTCCAACTCACCTTTCTATACTTTAGTTTGATTTAATCTATTAATAAAAAATCAATAAACAATTTCCTAATTCTAATATAGAATACTTAATTTTCAAAATTTTGTCAATTTTTATTTTGAATTGTTTTTGTATCAAAAAATGTTCATTTTTGAGTCTTTAATTTTGTTTTTTATATTAAAACTAATTTTTTATGCACTCTGATTTAACATATTGATCCTTTTGTTAAATTTACTCATTTATTACTCTTTCAATATATTTTTTTATTGTATTAAAATAGATCTTTTTCGATTTCCTTTTCATTGTCAATAAAAAATTGACATCTATATTTTCCTCTAAAGAACATATTTTTATAGCTTGTTCTTCTATTTTTAATTTTTCATATTCATCATATTCATCAAATATTTTCAATATATCTGTTGAAATCTCACTGTCATCAATCAATTCTTTTATACTATTTATAACAGGTTTTTTTACTGTTTTTCTTGCTTGATTTATTTTCTTTTTACTAATTAATCCCTTTTCTTTAACGATATTATTAAAAAGTGTTAAGTTTTGTTTTGATACATTATCGTCTTGAGCAAGTAGATTTTTCAGAACACCATTTATATACTGCACAAGTGTTGTTTTTATGTTTGAGTTTAAATTTTTATAAAGAATTTTTAAAACCTCTATAAGAACTATTTCTCCCTCTTCTATAAAAATTTTCTTAATTTTAGTATCGGTTCTCTTATCCCAAGCTTTTAAAACATACATATTTTTTTTAGCTTTTTGAATGTTTTTTATTATTTCTTCAGGATAATCATATATAGAATCTTTTTTTGTTTCTTTTTTCACAATGTCTGTTCCACTTTTTGTTTTCTTTTTTTCAGTTTTTTGAACCTCTGTAATTTCTATAATTTCTGCATCTTCAATTTCAGTATCAGTAAAATCTATTTTTTCTACAAATTTTTCTTTGTCTCTCGAATATGTTATTTCTTTTGTTTTGTTTGTCTTATTAGATTCTATAAAAGATGATACATGACACTCCCCATCTTTTTCTCTATTAAATTTGTATACTATATAGTACGTATCTTCAGCTTTATCTTGATATGATTCATAAAACTCCACATATCCAAGCTCTACTAAAACATCATAAGCTTTTTCGACTCTTTTTAAAACCTGTTTCATCCTACATAAAACATATGTTTTAGTATCACCGTTTTTATTTATTCTTTCTGTTGTTTGTTCTGTTTTTAAAGGAACTATTGCTGCTATTGTTCTTAAATTAATTCTATCTTCTCTTTTTTCATATCTAATTTTACTTATATATTTATATATCCTACCCGCTATTGGATCTTTCGCTAAAATTTCCATCAAAGCTTTTGAGTTATATTTTATGTATCTTTTATCACTTATTTTTTTTCGAATGTTTTTATTTAAAGTTACTCTATAATATATTTTTTTACCTTTTTTTAATTTTTGATAAGTCAGAAGTTTAAATTCTTCATCTTCAAATTTATATTTCCCCAATTTTGTATGATTTGAAACTATGAATTGATACTCTGTATTTTTTAAATTTTTTAAAGCCTGTTCAACTTTTGTATAATAAGTTCTATTCATTTTATTTCCTAAAAAACTTACTATAAAATCTGAAATTTCAAACTCTATGTATTCATCCTCATCATTTAAATCTTTTTTTGCTTCATATGTTGAAATCAAATAAGTATAGATTTTTTCTTCAAAAATTGATGGTTGAAAAACTTTATCTTTTGAATCTTTTGCAACTAATGTACAAAACATAGTCACTCCAAGATCTTCAAATGAATATTGAAAATTAACTCTTTTATTTTGTTTTTGAGGAGTAAAGAATGGAAAGACAATCATTTCAACTGGAATATTAATAACATTATCTTTTAAATTTAAAAAATTCCCTGTTTCTTTTATAATCACTTCCCTTACTTCAATTTCTGGCAATTGATTTAATTTAATATCTATTTTTGTTATATCTGTTAATAATGAACCTGTTGAAGATATGTTAAAATTTTCTATTTCTTCCTTTTTCACCTTCTTTTCCATGAAAACTCCTTTATATTTTTTTATGTATATAGACAATAATATTTTTTTATAGCTTATATAATATAGCATTTTTTCTGTATATAGACAATAATATTTTATTTTTTTTTACATCGTTGATTTTATTGACTATATAACTTTTATTTTTTTATAATGCCATTGAAATATAAAAGGTTTTCAATGTGTACATTATCAATAATATTTTTTATTTAAATAAACCTATTGATTTTATTGAGCTTTTAATTTTCTTACAATTGTTTTTTCCATTAAAATAAAGCTTTGTTCTTATGTACACTATCATTAATATTTTTTATTTTTATAATCCCCTTATTTTTCAATATATTTCATTGCTTTTTTATTTTTATTTGTTTGTAATACCATTGAAAATACTAGGTTTTTTTTAATGTATATTATCAATAATATATTTTTATGTATAAAGACCCTTGATTTTATTGACAATATTTACTTTCATCTTATCAAAAAGCATTGAAAATACTAGGTTTTTACTTTTGTATATCATCAATAATATTTTTAAATTAATAAATCCTTTAAAATCAAGGCTTCGAAGTATGTTTTTTTTTTATCTCTGTCTGTACATATAACATTATACAAAAAACAAAAAACAACTAATATAACAATATTTTTGATTTTAATTTCACATAGAAATTTTTTATTAATAGAATTTACTTGACAAAACTCAATTTTTCTTCTAAAATATTTATCTGAAATATAGATATTTTTAGGAGGTGAAAAAATGAAAAGAACTTACCAGCCAAATAACAGAAAATACAAGAAGGATCATGGGTTTAGAGCTAGAATGGCAACTAAAAACGGAAGAAAAGTATTGAAGAGAAGAAGAGCAAGAGGAAGAAAAGAATTATCAGCATAAAACCCGGTGATCTATTACACCGGGTTTTTAAAGATTTAAGGACTATTTTAGGGAGTTAAACATTATGATAAATTTAAAAAAAAATAGGGAGTTTCAAATAATTTATAATTCAGGACAAAAATCATTTGGTTATTACTCTCTTATTTTTTTTAAAGAAAATAATGAGCCAATTAACAGATGTGGTTTTGTCGTTAGTAAAAAAACCGGAAACGCTGTTTGTAGAAACAGATTGAAAAGATTATTTAGAGAATATTATCGTTTGAATGAAAAAAATTTAAAAGAAGGCTATGATATAATTTTTGTAGCTAAAAGAACAGCCGGAGAAAAGTTTAAAACTTTAAGTTTCGAGGAGATGAAAAAAGATCTTGATCGTGTTCTTAAAAATTCTAAACTATTTAAAAAATAGTTTAATGCATATCTTGAAAAAAATTATCTTAGTCATAATAAGATTTTATCAAAAATATATTTCAATATTTTTGGGGAAAAATTGTATATTCCAACCAACTTGCTCAAAGTATACATACGATGCAATTGAAATTCATGGAATTTTGAAGGGAAGTTATCTAGGAATAAAAAGAATTTTGAGGTGTCACCCTTATTCTCAAGGAGGATATGATCCAGTGCCACCAGCTAAAAAATGCGGAGGAAAAAAATAAGATGGAATTTTTATACAAAATATTCGAACAAATATTGATTTTTTTAAATGGAATAACAGGAAATTTTGGATTAGCTATAATTGGTTTAACGATTTTAATTAAATTAATTTTATTACCACTGACATTAAAACAAGATAAATCAATGAAGAAAATGAAGCAACTTCAACCTATATTAGAACAATATAAGGAAAAATATGGGCATGATAAAAATTTACTAAATCAAAAAACAATGGAATTATATAAAGAAAAAAATGTTAATCCTGCAGGAGGATGTTTACCTCTAGTTTTCCAATTGCCTATTTTGTGGGCTCTATTTGGAGTTTTAAGAGTGGAAAGAGGAATTGTTCCAGCTGAAGGATTTTTATGGATGAATTTATTACAACCAGATCCATACTATATTTTACCTGTTTTAAATGGTATAATAGCATTTGTTCAACAAAAGTTAACTGGAACAGACAGTAATCCTCAAATGAAACAAATGATGTATATCTTCCCTGTAATGATGATTTTTATTTCTTATAAAATGCCAGCTGGATTACAAATATACTGGTTAACATCAAGTTTAGCAGGAGTATTACAACAATATTTCATAATGAAAAAAGGAGATTAAATTAAAGTTATGGAAAATATAATCGAAATCAAGGCAAGTAGTAGAGAAGTAGCTAAAACTAGAGCTATTAAAATATTGGAAGTTGCTGCTGATCAGATTGTTCAAATTATTGAGTTAGAAAAACCTAAATCGTTTTTTGGGTTCTTTGCTAAAGATGGATTATACAAAATAGAAGTTAGCAGAGATATAAAAAAAGATGAGGTTGAAATTCCAAACGAAAAAGAAGAGACAATCCAAGTTGTAACAAAACCAATAGAAGAAAAAAAAGAAACAAGAGAAAAAGAGATTATCTCTTTAGCTCAAGAACTTTTACTTAAAATGGGATTAGACTTACAAGTTGAAGTTTTAAGATTAGATGGAAAAAATTGTGTTATCAATCTATTTGGAGAAGATAATGGAATTATTATTGGAAAAAAAGGGAAAACGCTAAATAGTTATGAATATTTATTGAATACATTGATCAAAGATGTAAGAATAGATGTTGACGTTGAAGGATTTAAAGAGAAAAGAAATGTCACTTTAAGAGATTTAGCTAGAAAAATGGCTGAAAAAGCAATGAAAACACCAAAGCCAATTAGATTGAATCCAATGCCACCAAGAGAAAGAAAAATAATTCATGAAGTTGTTAACAAATATTCAGAATTAGATACTTATAGCGAAGGAAAAGACCCTAAAAGATATATTGTTATTAGAAAAAAGAAATAGGGGTGAGTTATATGTTTGATACTATTGCTGCCATATCAACTCCTAGAGGAGAAGGTGGAATAGGAATTGTTAGAATGTCAGGAAGTGATGCCTTATGTATACTAACAAAAATATTTAAACCTATATCAAAAAAAGAAGTAAAAGAATTAAAAAACTTTACTATAAACTATGGTCATCTATATGATGGTGAAACTTTAATTGATGAAGTTTTAGTATCTATAATGAAAGGGCCTAACACTTATACAAAAGAGGATATAGTTGAAATAAATTGTCATGGTGGGTTTTTAATAACAGAAAAAGTATTAGAACTGGTATTAAAAAGTGGTGCTAGAATTGCTGAGATAGGTGAATTTACAAGAAGAGCATTCATGAACGGTAGATTGGACCTAACTCAAGCGGAAGCTGTTATAGACCTAATTCACGGCAAGACAGATAAAAGTATCTCTTTATCTTTAAATCAACTGAGAGGTGATTTGAAAGAACAAATAGAGATCTTAAAAAAACAACTTTTGGATGTTTCAGCACATGTAAATGTAGTGCTAGATTACCCTGAAGAGGGAATTGATGACCCATTACCAGATGATTTAGTTGATAACTTGCATAGTGTAATAAACACAACAGATACTTTAATCAAATCTTATAATAAAGGAAAAATGATTAAAGAGGGTGTAAAAACAGCTATAGTAGGAAAACCAAATGTAGGAAAATCTAGTTTATTAAACTCTGTTCTTAGAGAAGAGAGAGCTATTGTAACACATGTAGCAGGAACAACTAGAGATATTATTGAAGAGGTTATCAATTTAAACGGAATTCCATTAGTTTTAGTTGATACAGCAGGAATAAGAAATACAGATGACTTAGTTGAAAACATTGGAGTTGAAAAATCTAAAGAGTTAATAGATAAAGCTGATTTGATTTTATTTGTTGTAGATAACTCTAGAGAGTTAGACGATGAAGACATGAAAATTCATGAAAGAATTAATTCTGATAAAGTTATTGGTCTTATAAATAAAACAGATGTTGAATCTAAGCTTGATACGACACCATTAACAAAAATAAAAAAATGGATTAAAATATCAGCATTAGAGAAAATTGGAATAGATGCAATGGAAGATGAAATTTACAAATATATTGTATCTGGACATGTTGAAGATAGTTCAGAAAAGTTAGTGATAACAAATGTGAGACATAAATCAGCATTAGAAAAGACAAAACAGGCTGTTGAAAATATATTTGAAACAATAGACATGGGGTTACCTATGGACTTGATTGCTGTGGATTTAAAAGAAGCGTTAGATTCATTGTCAGAAGTAACAGGAGAAATTAGTAATGAAGATTTGCTAGACCACATCTTTAGTAATTTCTGTGTAGGGAAATAAAGATATGTTAGCCACGGATTATTGTCTGTGGCTAATATTTTTTTGACATTTATTTTTATGTATATGGACAAAAATAAAGGAGAGAACAAATGAGTTTTAAGTATGATGTAATTGTAGTTGGTGGAGGACATGCTGGAGTGGAAGCAGCATTAGCTAGTGCTAGATTAAATAGAAAAACTTTACTTTTTACTTTGTGTTTAGATAATATTGGAATGATGTCTTGTAATCCTTCAATAGGTGGACCAGGAAAAAGTAATCTAGTAGCAGAAATAGATGTATTGGGTGGAGAAATGGGAAGACACACAGATCAGTACAATCTTCAGTTAAAACATTTAAATACTAGTAAAGGTCCTGCAGCAAGAATAACAAGAGGACAAGCAGATAAATTTTTGTATAGAACCAAAATGAAGTCTTTATTAGAAAAAACTGAAAATTTAGAAATAATGCAAGATAGTGTTGATGAAATATTAGTTGAAAATGGAGAGATTAAAGGAGTAAAAACAGCACTGGGAATTGAATATCTATCAAAAGCAGTTGTTTTAGCAACAGGAACATTTTTACAAGGAAGAATTGTTATAGGAGATGTAAAATATCCTGCTGGAAGAATGGGAGAAAATTCTTCAGAAAAACTTTCTGAAAGCTTAAAAATTCATGGAATTATAATGGAGAGATATCAAACAGCAACTCCTCCAAGAATAGACAAAAGAACCGTTGATTTTTCGGTTATGAAGGCATTGTATGGAGAAGAACATCCGAGATATTTTTCAATCTATACAGAGAAAGAGAAAAATAGTATTGTTCCAACGTGGCTAACACATACATCTGAAAAAACATTGGAAGTGACAAAGGAGCTGTTGAAATTTTCACCTATAGTTTCAGGAATTATTGAAACACATGGCCCAAGACATTGTCCGTCATTAGATAGAAAAGTTTTAAATTTTCCTGACAAATATGATCATCAAATATTTTTAGAATTAGAGTCAAGTGAATCAAATGAGCTGTACGTGAATGGATTGACAACTGCAATGCCACCATTTGCCCAAGAAGCTATGTTAAAAACAATAAAAGGACTTGAAAATGCAAAAATAATGAGATATGGTTATGCAGTAGAATATGATTATGCTCCAGCATCTCAATTGTATCCAAGTTTAGAAAGTAAAAAAATAAAAGGGCTTTATTTTGGAGGACAAATCAATGGAACTTCAGGATATGAGGAAGCTGCAACTCAAGGTTTCATAGCAGGAGTGAATGCTGCTAGAAAAACTTTTGATAAAGAGCCGGTTATATTTGATAGAAGTGAAGGATATATTGGAGTTTTAGTTGATGATATCATTCATAAAAAAACTCCGGAGCCCTATAGAGTTTTACCATCAAGATCTGAATATAGATTGACTCTTAGATTTGATAATGGATTTATGAGATTATTAGATAAAGCCGAAGAGATAGGAATCGTTTCAAAAGAAAAGATAGAATTTTTAAAAAAATCTAGAGAAAATGTATATAATGAAATCGAAAAAATAAAAGAAACAAAAGTAGCTATGAAGGATGCTAATGATATTCTTGAAAAAAAAGGAGCAATTCAAAGATTAACAAAAGGTGTTCAAGCAAATGAGTTGTTAAAATTTAAAGAAGTTTCTTACGATGATTTGGCAGAACTGCTTCATATACCCGAGTATCCTGAATTTGTAAAAAATCAGATTGAAACTATGATAAAATATGAGATTTTTATAGAGAGAGAAAAGGAACAAATAGAAAGATTTAAAAAATTAGAGGCTTTATCTATTCCCAAAGAATTTGATTTTTGTCAGGTCACAGGAATATCAAATATTGCTAGAGCTGGATTAAATGATGTAAGACCACTATCTATTGGTGAGGCGTCTAGAATAAGTGGAGTGACAGGAAATGATATTGCATTACTACTTGCAACCTTAAAAAAACAATAGTACTACGAACAGAAATAAAAACTATAAATAAAATGTTTAAAGCATTTATATTTATAGTTTTTTTGTTATTATATATCTATATTTTAAAATGGAGGAAAATTATGATTATAAGTGATTACCATATACATAGTGATTTTTCGGGAGATAGTGTTGAAAAATTAGAAAAAATAATCAATAGAGCAAAAGAATTAGAATTAAAAGAGATTGCAATAACAGATCATATGGATTTAGATATAATTGATGGAAAAAATGGTTTAAACTTTATATTGGATTTAGATACTTATATTCCTAAATTACAAGAGTTAAAAGAAAGACATAAAAAACAGTTAGAAATAAAAATAGGAATGGAGTTTGGTATTCAAAAACATTTAGGAAAAAAAGCAAAAGAGATAATAGAAAAATATCCATTTGATTTTATAATTTCTTCAGTACATAGTGTGGATAGACTGTTATTAGACCAAAATACTTTTTGGGAAGACAAGAGTAGGGATGAGGCTCACGAAAAATATTTTTTTGAAATACTAAAAAGTATAGAAAGTTACAACAACTTCTGTGTTCAAGGACATCTTGATTTTATTACTAGATATGGTGCTCTTGACAAAAAAGGTTTTATAGACTATATAAAATATAGTGATATAATCGATGAAATATTCAAAAAATTAATTGTAAAAAATAAAGGGATTGAAATAAATACATCAGGGATTAGATATATGGAGAATAGATTTTATCCTTCAGATAAATTAATTAAAAGATACTTTGAATTAGGTGGAGAGATTATAACGATAGGTTCAGATTCACATAAGGCATCGGATATAGGAAAAGATTTTAAAAGAGCTTACGATTTTTTGCAGAGTATAGGTGTAAGATACATATCTTCCTTTGATAGTATGGAAGCAAGTTTTAAAAAAATAAAATAGTTTCTTAAAAGAAGGTGATTATGAACAAAATAAAAAAAACAAAAGGACTAACTTTTTTGGAAACAATTATAACATTGGTAATTATATCTGGAGTTAGTTTTTTTTTATTTATAAAAATATCAAAGGATAATGAAAAAAAAGATTTGGAAAAATCTAGAAGAATTTTTCAAGAACTATTTTTTAGATACTCAAGAAAATCTTTTTATGAGAATAAAATATTTAAAATAGACATTCATTTAGTTGATAAAAAAGTTGTGATTAAAACCTTCTCTAAAGATGTTTTGGAAGAGATAAAGTTGCCTCAAAAAATAAAATATGAAATTATATATGGGAATATGAGACATAGAATTTTTAATATAGAGACAACAAAAAATGGAAATTTAAATAAGGCATTTACTTTATATAATTTTGGATATAAAGGAGATGTGCAAAATAGAATAGCTTTCTATGTTTTTCAAAAAGAAAAAATTTTAAAAATAAATACTTATTTAAATAATAATATAAAAAATATAAATTACGAAAACATTTTAAATTATCACTACTCAGCAGATGGTCAAAATAGAATTGGTTGGATTGAGGAGGATTAAATTGATGAAAATGAAAAATTTAAAATTATTATTGTTGAGTATTATTTTAATTAAAGTTGTTGGTCATAATAATTTAAAAATTCAAAAACACATCAGGGTTTCGACTGAAAATTCTAAAAATCAATTTAAAGTATTGAAGATAGAAAGGTTGTGAAGATGGAAGAGAATATTTATTTTAAAAGGGATATTTTAGAAATAAAAGATATAGAGGAAGAGAATTTATATCAAGAGCATATTTTGAAATATATAAATGATTTAGTCCTCTATTCTTTAAAAAATGGTGGATCAGATATTCATTTTGAATCTCGAGAAAAAGATTTGAGGGTAAGAGTTAGAATAGACGGAACTTTAAAAGAATTTCAAGTTTTTAATAAATCGTTTGGAATAAAGATTTTATCCAAAATAAAAATTTTAACTGAACTAGATATAGGGGAGAAAAGATTACCACAGGATGGAAGATTTAAAGGGAAATATGGAGAAGAAGAGATAGATTTTAGAGTTTCTTTTATCCCAACAATTTTTGGAGAAAAATGTGTAGTTAGAATTTTAATTAACAATGCTTCAAAATTAGACTTAAATACTTTAGGATTTAATAACCAAAATTTAAAAACTATTTATGAGGCAATTGAAAGAAAAAGTGGTTTATTACTATTTTGTGGACCGACAGGAAGTGGAAAGACAACAACTCTTTACTCCATAATAAATTATTTAAACAAAGAAGAGGTAAATATAGTGACAATAGAGGATCCAATAGAATATCAATTATTAGGAATTAATCAAATTCAGTGTAAATCAGAAATTGGTTTAAATTTTTCTACAATCTTGAGAAGCGTGTTGCGACAGGATCCAGATATAATTTTAATTGGAGAGATTCGTGATTTTGAAACAGCTGAAATAGCTTTAATGGCTTCTTTAACGGGTCATTTAGTTTTAAGTACCCTACATACGAAAGATTCAATTTCTGCTATAGATAGATTGGTAGGATTTGGAATTGATAAATATACAATTGCCTCAGGTCTTTCTTTAGTTCAAAGTCAGAGATTAGTAAGAAAAATCTGTAAGATTTGTTTTGGTAAGGATATTAATTGTGAAAAATGTAATGATGGTTTTAAAGGCCGAGAAGCAGTAGAGGAGATTATATTTTTTAATGAAGAGATTAGAAAAATTTTAATCGAAGAAAACAGTAGTAAAAAATTAAAAGAATACTTAAAAAAAAATAATTTTAAAAGCATTTTAGAAAATGGAAAAGAAAAAATAACAAAAAAAATAACGACAGAAAAAGAAATAATTAAAGAGTGTTCGATATGAATATATACACCTATCGAGGCTTTGATTCAACAAAACAAATATTTCAAGAATCTATTCTTGCTAAAGATAAAGTTGAGTTTGAAAATTATTTAAAAGTAGAAAATAAAAAATTAATGCAAGTAGTGAGTATAAAAAAATTTAAAAAATTGAAAGAAAATGATTTGAAAAATTTTTATTTAAATTTAGGGCGACTTTTAAATGCAGGAATACCGATAAAAAAAGCAATTGAATTTCAAAATGATTCTGTAACAAATATATACTTAAAAGCAAAATATAAAAAAATTTATGATAGATTGAATTTAGGTGAAGATGTTTTTAAAATATTAAAAGAGGAGGAGATGGTCAATGATGCAGAATTATTAATAGCATATGTAGCTAACAATATAGGAAAAATGAGTGAAGGATTTTTAAAAATATCTCAATTAAAAGAAAAAAAACAAAAATTAAAAAAAGAGATACAAACAGCGTTATCGTATCCAATGTTTATTTTATTCGTATCGACAGTAATAATAATATTTATATTTTATCTGATTGTTCCTAATTTTATATCGGTATATGAATCCTCACAAAAATCACTCCCAACTTTAACAAAAATAATTATAAATTTATATAGTATAACATCAAAATACTATCACTTCATACTAATATTTTTAACACTTTCAACAATTTTAACTTGTAAATATTTCAAAAAAAATAATTCATTACTAAAAATACCCATTTTAAAATATTTTTTTATAGAAAAATATATAATAAATATTTTAGAAAACATTTCATTGTTATTAAAATCTGGAATCGGAATTGACAAAAGTATAGATATCGTTTTGGATACTATAGAAAATAAGTATATCAATCAAAAATTTTTATCATTAAAAAATATAAAAAATGGAAAAAATCTATCCTCAATATTACTTAATATTAAAGAGTTTTCTCAATTGGAAATAAATATGATAAAAGTGGGAGAAGAGAGTGGAAAAGTTCCTTCTATGTTAGAGGAGATTGCCAAATATAGACAGGAGAATTTGAATATAAGAATAAAAATATATCTTAATTTAGCAGAACCAATTTTATTATTGATAATAGGATTAATTATTAGTTGTTTTGTAATTGGATTGTATCTTCCAATTTTAAATATGTCAGAAATAATTCAAATCTAGGAGGAAATATGAGAAAAGAAAAAGGATTTAGTGTTATTGAAATTGTTTTGGTACTGGGAGTTATTGGAATTTTAAGTAGTTTTATTGTTCCGAAAACAAGAGATTATTTAGCTATGGCAAAAGATTCAAAAGTTATAAATACTTTAAACAGTTTACGAATGGCTTCGGAGAGTTATTATTTAGAAAAAGGAGAATATGCATTTGAAGGAGAAAATAAAACATTGGTAGATGCCTTACCTAATTTATCAAAATATATGAGAGATAGTTTGAAAGTTGAAAGTGATAAGATATTGTTAGAAATTGGGGGAAGTAAAAAAATGGAAGAAAGTGAAGAAAGTGTAGTCTACGGAGGAAAAGTAGAAGTGTATATAGACAATAATAAAGAAATCGTATTAAAACCTTTTGGTGAGGTTGGAAATTTTAATATGAGAGGAGAAGAATGGTCAAAAATGTAATATATATAGCTATTTACTTATGCTTTTTCTTGATAATTAAAAAAGATATAAAAGAAAAAATTATTCCAAATAAATACAATTTACTGCTGCTAATTTTGGGATGTTTGTTAGGTAAAATAGATTTAACACTTACAAAACAATTGCTTGGAGCTTGTGTATATTCATCGCCATTCATGCTTATTTATGGATATGGAAGTGATCTGTTAGAAAAAGAATGTCTTGGGTTTGGAGATGTTAAACTAGCCTTTTCTATAGGATCATTGATAGGATATAATGGGTTTTATGGAGTTTTAATATATTTAAATTTAACATTTGTTGGAGCTTCATTATTTTATATTGGTTATTATATTTTGAAAAAAGAAAAAATATCTGAAATTGCTCTAGGGCCATTTTTAATTTTTGCATATATATTTGAACAGTTTGGGAGTCTATATGTTTAAAAATAAGGGAATAACGTTTATAGAAACACTTGTTTCTTTTGGGATAATTTTGGTTTTAATAAACCCAATATATTATGGAACAATTATTTTAAAAAAAAATATGAATAGAATTGAAAGTTATCATATATTAGAAAATGATATGGAGAAAGCTAGAGCATTTTATAAAAGAAATGGGGTAGAAAGAGAGATGAAAACATTAGAAAAAAACTCTGAACTATCATTAAAAAAAATATTTTTAGAGAATGGATTAGATAAAATTGAGATATTGATAAAAAATAACAGTTTAGAGAGAAAGAGTGTAATATATGTATATAGACAAAAATAAAGGGTTCTCTTTTATTGAAATAGTTCTCATGACAACATTACTTTCAATCGTTTTTCAAAATTTATATTTATACTTAAATATTTTAAATAAAGAAAAAATTTTATATTCAAAAAAAATGTCTATAAAAATGAAGAGTGATCCTATATTTATAAAGATTCAAAATTCTATATATGAATCATTAGACTATAAGATATATGAAAATTATAGACTTCCAAATCAAATAGATTATTCACAAAAAAGCAAAGATATTGGAAATATATTGATTATTGAAAAGTATTCTTTTATAGGCGAGGATAACTATAGAGATGCTGAAGTATATCATTTTAGTGATGGAGTTGTAAAAAGTGCTAGAGGTAAGATATCTTCAAAAAATATAGTCCTATTAGAATTAGATTCAATGGAGGATATTTTAAGAAAAATTAATTGTAAAATTTATTTAGAAGAATTTGGAATTGCGATAAGGGGAAATTTTTTAAATGAAGAATTCAAAAAAGATATTAAAAAATAGAGGAATAGCATTGCCATTGACATTATTTGTTTTGACAACAATGATTTGGATTTTTTCAATCCATTTAATTTTTTATAAAAATGAAACTGAAAGTGTAATTGAATTAAAAAATTACAATAATAAATATTGGAATATTGAAAATTTATCGGATTTAGCAGAATATGAGATTTTTAAAGCTGATCAAGCAGTAAATAAAAATGAATATAGAGATGTTTTAGAGTATTTTGAAGGGCATGAAAAAATCTGGATAAAACAAAATTTAATTTCAAAAAGTGGATACAGTGTAAACTGGATAAAGAAAAATAATATTTTAATAGAGGGTGAGTTAAAACTATCTCCAAATCAAAAAAATATATTAACTATTCAATTAATAAAAAAAGCCAACCTAGAAAATTTAGAGATTCATTTTAAGGTAAATATTTTATATGAATACCAAAAAGGAGAAGTTTCTTTTGAAAAAAGTAGTGAAAGAAAGATTATAGATTTTGGAGTTGAATGCTTATAATGAAAAAATTAGAAATTAATGAAAGAGGAATTATTTTATGGGAAAATGACGAAATATTAAATCAAGGAATATATTCGGAAATAAAAGATATTTTATATGAGGTCTATGAAGTGATATCCATATTTGATGAGTTGGGAAAAATAAACTTAGATATAAAGATAGATTTAGAAGAAGAAATTTTGATATCGTTGGAAGAGTTGATAAAAAATAAAAAAGGAATATTGGAAAGTAAAAATAAAAAATCAGCCTTAAAACAGTATTTAATAATCATAATAATTTTACTTTTAGAGATTCTTATAGGGATATTTATTTATTTAAAGTCTGTAGGAGTGGAAAAAAAAATTATAGCTTTAAAAAATTCTAATATAATTTTAAAAGACGAAATATTTAAAGAAAATCAAATTTTTAGAGAGATTAAACTTGAAGAACCAGAAAAAGAAGTTTTTATAAAAAATAATATAAGTGATTTATTACAATTTTTTTCAAAAGTGTTTTTTAAGATATCATATATTGAAACACTAGAAATAATAGATAAAAAAATTATAATAAAAGGTTATTCTGAAAATTTGAGAGATGTTATTCAAATAAAAAATGATATAGAAAATCATAAATATATAAATAGTTCTCAATTAGATTTTATCAAAAAAGAGGGGGAGTATATATTTTATTTGATAGAGTTAGAGATAGATTGAAATACAAAAATAAAATATTTCTATTGCAGGTAGTAATTATCCTAACCGGCATTTATATTCTAATTTTTTTACCATTTTTAAAATTTAACAATCTTAAATTATCCCTGTTAAAATATGAAAAAGAACATTCAGCTCTTTTAATAAATCAAAAGAAACAAAAAGTTTTAATTCAAGAAGAGAAAGAAAATATTCAAATAAAAAAAGAAAATTTAAAAGAAGTTGAAGATGAAATATTTGACTCATCTAGTGAAGGGTTAAGTTTTATAGGTCAAATACTGATTCATTATGATATAGAGCTTTTAGTTATAGGGAGGGAAGACTCTACTTCACTAGAAAATCTAAATATTAAAAATAAAATATATTTAAATGTTTTAGGAGATGAAAAAGCAATCTATGGGCTAATTAAAGCTATTGATAATGCAGATAAACAGATAACAATTTTAAAAGAAGGTATACTTTTAGAAAAAAATGAAAAAAATTTAGAATTAAAAGCGAATATTATGTATATAAGTAAAAATAAAAAAACTGAATTAAACTATTCAGGTTATGAAAATGAAATATTTAAGAAAAAAAATAAAAGAGAGATTGGAAAAAAGAGGAGAATATTGTAATGAATATAAAAATTTTATTTTTATTATTTTTAATTCAAGTTAATCTATTTACTATAGAATATTATCCAAAAGAATTAGATATAAAAGAGACTCCTCTTTCAGATGTTTTTGCCCATTTAGCAAAACATTCAAAATATACAATAATAGGAGATTCGTACATCAATAATTTAAATGTAGATGGTTATTTTAAAAAGGGAACTAGTATAGAAGAGATATTGGAAGTTTTACAAAAAACTTATGGATTAAATAGAGTGAAAAGCCGAGATACAATTATATTCAGAGGAAGAAAATCTGAGAATAAGGATATGTTGGTAGGAAAAGTTATAGATCAAAATACAAATCAAGAGTTAGAGGGTGTAAAAATTGTTTTAAAAAGAGGAGAGAATTTAGAATATTATAGTGGAGAACAAGGTGAGTATATTGTAGACAATATAGTTATAGGGGCCTATTTTATATCTGTGCTTTCATCTGATTACTCTTATGATGGAGACTTCATAGAGGTAAAAGAGGGGATAAATAGATTTGATATCTATGTAAGAAAAAAAAATAAAAAAAAATCACAAAATATAGAGGAAGAAAGGCATCAAAAAAACAAAAAAGATGATATAATAGAAAATATTTCATTGGAAAATTTAAGTCATACCGAAATAGAAAAAATATTAAAAGAAACATTTGAGGAAAAATTAAAAATATCAACAAGTCCGGGAAATAATTCAATAATTTTATTTGGAAAAGGAGAGTATATCTATTCTGCTAAGAATCTTATAAAGAAATTAGATAGAAGAAAAAAACAAGTGAGAGTTACTGCTGAAATTATAGATGTTAAAGAAAATCTTTTTGAAAGTCTTGGTTTTACTTGGGCTTATAACAGCCAAAAGAACTTAACAGAAATAAATAATGGGTTATCTGTTGGAGCTTTAACAGGAGTATCAGTTGATGGATTGGGAGAAATTTTAGGAAGTTCATTAAATTTTGTAGGAAAATTTAATAATGGAGATGATGTTTTAAGTATGACTCTTAATCTTCTGGAAACAACACAGGATTTAAAAATAAATGCACTCCCATCAATAATATTATTAAATGGTGAAAGTGGTTTATTAAAAATGATTGAAGAGGTAATAGTGGGTGAAGAAAAGCAAGAGAGTAATAACAATGATATTGTGAATTACGAACCTATATTTAAAGAGGCAGGAATTATTTTAAAAGTATTGCCACTGATTAAAGAGGATGAAAGTATTTATCTAGAGATAGACTTAGAAGCAAGTGATTTTAAATTAAAAAAATCATTTAAACCTGACAATGAAAATTCAGGAACATTTAATTCTGATGGCGGATCAAAAGTATCTAGGAACTTGAAAACGAAAGTTCGACTAAAAAATAAAGATACTATTCTAATTGGTGGATTGAAAAGAAAAATAGATCAAAAGATAAATAGTAAACTTCCTTTTATAGGAGATGTTCCTGTTGTCGGGAACCTTTTTAAAAATAAAACAAGTAGATTGGAAAATACAGATTTATATATAAAATTAAAAGCGGAAATAATAGAGGAGAATTTAAGATGAAAAAAAGTAGATTAGAAGAGATACTTAATAGTTTTGGAGAGTTAAGAGTAGCGGTAGTTGGAGATATGATGTTGGATGATTACCTGATAGGAACAGTTGAAAGAATATCACCAGAAGCACCAGTTCCTGTAGTATCTGTAAAAGAGGAAAGATTTGTGCTTGGTGGTGCAGCAAATGTGGTAAATAATCTTTCAACATTGGGAGCAAAAGCTGTATGTTTTGGTGTTATTGGAGAAGATTTCGACGGAGATAGATTAATTAATGAATTGGAAAAAAAATTAATAGAAACATCTGGTGTTGTCAGAAGTACGACAAGACCTACAATAGTAAAAAGAAGAATAATCGGTGGAAATCAACAGTTATTAAGGTTAGATTGGGAAGATGCAAGACCAATTTCAGCTGATTTGGAAGAGTTATTAATAAAACAGATAGAAGAAAATTTGGATGGGCTTAATGCCGTGATATTATCTGATTATGATAAAGGTGTTTTGACACCAAAGGTTGTTAAAAGAATAATTTCTTTATGTAGAGAAAAAGGAATAATAGTTACAGTAGACCCTAAACCAAAAAATGCAATGAATTATGTGGGAGCAACTTCTATGACACCAAATAGAAAAGAAGCGATGGAGTGCTTGGGTAAAAAATCATTCGAGGACATATTGGATATTGGAAGAGAATTAAAAGAGAAACTCCAATTAAATAATTTACTTTTAACAAGAAGTGAGGAGGGAATGAGTTTATTCCAAGAAGATGGTATTATAAATATACCAACTTATGCAAAAGAAGTCTTTGATGTTACAGGGGCAGGAGATACAGTTATATCTGTATTTACATTAGCTTGCGCAGCAGGTGTAACTTTGCATGAGGCTGCTAAAATAGCAAATACGGCTGCAGGAGTTGTTGTTGGTAAGATGGGAACGTCGACAGTGACGAAAGAAGAGATTTTAGATTTTTATAATAGAATTTATAATGAGTGGAAGTAGGAGAATTTTATGATGAGAATAGGAAATGGGTATGATGTTCATAAACTTGTAGAGGGAAGAAAGCTAATTCTAGGTGGGGTAGAAATACCTCACTATAAAGGTGTTTTAGGGCATTCTGATGGAGATGTTTTAATTCATGCTATAATGGATGCATTGCTTGGTGCTTTAGCTCTAGGAGATATAGGACAACATTTCCCAGATACTTCAAATGAATTTAAAAATATTGATAGTATGATTTTATTGAAAAGAGTTTTTGAATTGATAAAGGCGGAGGGGTATGTAGTTGGAAATTTAGATTCCGTTATTGTTGCTCAAAATCCAAAATTGAAATTACACTTAGATTTAATGAGAGAAAGAGTTGCGAAAACTTTAGAAACAAATATTCAAAACATAAGTATAAAAGCAACAACTGAAGAGAAACTTGGATTTACAGGAACAGAAGAAGGAATAAAATCGTACTGCACAGTACTTTTATTGAAAAAAAACATAAAATAAAAAATCCAAAAAATAGTTGCATTAGTGAATAGATTGTGCTATACTAGTGTTGTCTTCAAGGAAGCATAGCTCAGTTGGGAGAGCACCTGCCTTACAAGCAGGGGGTCACTGGTTCAAGTCCAGTTGTTTCCACCATAATTTGGGGGTGTAGCTCAGTTGGTTAGAGCGCATGCCTGTCACGCATGAGGTCGCGAGTTCGACCCTCGTCACTCCCGCCATGCCCAGATAGCTCAGTCGGTAGAGCAGGGGACTGAAAATCCCCGTGTCGGTGGTTCGATTCCGCCTCTGGGCACCATTTAATTTAATAGAAGGCGACGTCGCCAAGTGGTAAGGCAGAGGTCTGCAAAATCTCTATTCACCAGTTCAAATCTGGTCGTCGCCTCCAATTTTAAGATTATAACAGCTTTAGGGCTGTTTTTTTTTATTCTTTGTGCTATAATTGAAAAAAAATTAACCATAAAGAGGTAGTGTATGAAAAAAATAATTATGATATACTTTATACTAATAGCATTGGTTTATGGACAAGAAAAGCAGTTGATATTTGAAGATGTACCCAAAAATCATTGGGCATATAAAGCTATAGAAAATCTTGTAAATGAAGGAATAATATCAGAAAATAGTTTTTTATTTAGAGGAGAGTTTCCTGTATCAAGATATAGTTTTGCTGAAGGATTAAATAGATCTTTTGAAACATTGAATGAAAAAAAAGCAAATAGAGGTGATCTGGTTATATTAGAAAGTTTAGTATATGAATTTTCTAGAGAGTTAACTAGAGTTGGATTTGATTCAGAAACTTTTAGTGGAAAAATTGAAAACATCAAAATTGATATCGAGTTCATAAGAAAAAAAAATGATGAAACTCAAATTCAGGTAAATGAACTGAAAAAAAGAGTGGAAGCTTTAGAAAAAAATGCTGGTATTTAATTTAAAGTTGGAGGTATAAATATGAAAAAATTATCATTTGATTACTCAAATGCTCTTGGATTTTTTAATGAAAATGAATTAGCTTTGATGGAAGCTCAGTGTAAGACTGCAACAGAAACCTTGATGGAAAGAAATGGGGCAGGGCAAGATTTCTTAGGCTGGATAGATTTACCTACAAATTATGATAGAGATGAATTTGACAGAATAAAAAAGGCAGCGATAAAAATAAAAAATGATTCAGAGGTTCTTATCGTGATAGGAATAGGTGGATCATATTTAGGAGCTAGAGCAGCTATTGAATTTTTATCTCATACATTTTATAACAATCAGCCAAAAGAGTCGAGAAAAGGTCCAGAAATATATTTTGCAGGACAGAATATATCTGGAAAATATATAAAGGATTTATTAGAGATTATAGGGGATAGAGATTATTCTATAAATGTTATTTCTAAATCTGGAACAACAACAGAACCCGCAATAGCTTTTAGAATTTTTAAAAAACACCTAGAAGAAAAATATGGAGTGGAAGAAGCTAGAAGAAGAATTTATGCCACAACAGATGCACAGAAAGGTGCACTTAAAAAATTAGCTACAGATGAGGGATATGAAACATTTATAGTGCCAGATAGTGTGGGAGGAAGATTTTCTGTTTTAACAGCAGTAGGACTATTGCCAATAGCTGCGTCAGGAATTGATATAGATGACTTAATGACAGGTGCTAGAGATGCCCAAAACGATTATATGGTTCCATATGCTCAAAATGATTGTTTAAAATATGCAACTATAAGAAACATTTTAAATAGAAAAGGTAAAGAGATTGAGATGCTGATAAACTATGAACCAAGACTTCATTACATAGGTGAATGGTGGAAACAATTGTTTGGAGAGTCTGAAGGAAAAGATGGAAAGGGATTGTTCCCAGCAGCCGCAGATTTTTCAACTGACTTACATTCAATGGGACAGTATATTCAAGATGGTAAAAGAGTTTTAATAGAAACACTTGTTAATATAGAAATGCCTGAATGGGACATACTAATCGAAGAGGATAAACTAGATTTAGATGGATTAAATTACTTGGCAGGAAAAGGAATGGATTTTGTAAATAAAAAGGCATCTCAAGGAACGGTTTTGGCCCATGTAGATGGAGGGGTTCCAAATCTAATAGTAAGTCTTCCAGAAGCAACTCCTTACCATTTAGGATACATGTTTTATTTCTTTGAAAAAGCTTGTGGAATAAGTGGGTATTTATTGGGAGTTAATCCTTTCGATCAACCGGGAGTAGAAGCTTATAAAGCAAATATGTTTGCTTTATTAGGAAAAAAAGGTTTTGAGAAACAGGCAGAAGAGCTAAATAAAAGATTGAGTAAGTAATTAAAAGAGCTGAAATTCAGCTCTTTTTAATTTACAAAGATATTAAATTGTCGTAAATCACGATTTATGATAAAATCCTCACTTCTAAAATTTATATTTGAAATTTTAAAATACGCTTTTTCATAAAAACGGATATTTCTAAATTCAAAAAGTCCATCACTATTTGTTGTAACTTTACTAATAAGTTTATTGTTTGAAGCATTGATAAGTTCAATTTCTAAATTTTTTAAAAAATTATTTCTATCAACCAAAGCTCCAGAAATATAAAAAGTTTTCTCTTGAAGAATTATAGAAATATCATTTATAAACTTTTCATTTTTTATTAAAAGTGAAGTTCCATTCCCGTAATATCCTATTTTTTCAGCAAAGATTGAAATAAGTCCAACTTCTCCTTCAAAATAGAAGATTCCATTTGAATTTGTTTTTATATTTTCAAGATTTTCCCCTATTTTAATTTTAACATTAGCATCTTTTATAAAATCTCCATTATCAGAAAAAACTTTTCCATAAATAGATATTTTGTTATTGGTCATACTTAAAATTAAAGGTTTTGGTTTGTTAAATATATAGTCAACGAAATAATTGTCACCCAAAAGAGAGGTATAACCGTTTTTTTTAACAGAAACTCGATACTTATTCTTCTGAAGTTGAATATTAAAACTACCATTAATATCTGTTTTTACACTTTTAACTTTATTAGTACTATCGTGAAAAGAAACAGTAGCATTTCCTAAACGAAATTCTTTATCTGTAACAAATCCATGAATATTTACAAAGTTAGTATTTCCAAGGATAACTAATGAGAAAAATATAAAAAAAAGTATAGAAAATTTAAGTCTCATAAAACCTCCGATACATCAATGTTATAATTTTAATTATATCACTTTTTTGATTTTATATGCTATAATTATTAATAAAAATATATTTTTATGGAAGGTGATTATTTTGGTTGATGATATAATAAATGAGAGAGAAAAAGCAAAGTTACACTTCATAAAGATTCAAAGTCAAAAATTAGATTATTTGGGTGAATTTAAAGAGAATATAATAGTGGCGTTAGAAAAGCAAGAGATTGAAAGAAACATTATTCATAATGAGATAAAAGAAGCTATGAGTGATTCTAGAGCAGTTCTTCTAAAACTTAGAAGAGATATACCGTTTGATTGTATAAAACCGTATATAGAAGAAGCTGAAAAAATAGGGTTAAGATATACTTTGGTAGACGATATAACATTCAGAGGAAATATAGGTCTTGTTGTAGTTTCACAAGAACCTTTAGACAATGAAGATAAAAATGTTGTTGTTGAAAGTGCAGCAAAAGTTTTTATAGATGCTGGATTGAGCGAAGGATTTATATATGCAGAAGGACAAAAAATATGTCCAGAACATTATAAGGAGTTAGAAGAGAAACTACCAGAATATTTAGATAGATTTCAAGAGATGAATTTTTTTGATAGATTATTTGGAAAGGTTTGTCCAATAGATAGATTTGATAAAAAGGAGAGATAAGGTGAGTATAGAGGCATTTAGAATAATAGGCGGAAACAAAATAGAGGGAGAATTGTCGGTAGAAGGAGCTAAAAATGCAGCGCTACCAATATTCGTAGCAACTTTAGTAGAAAAAGGTACTTATATTTTAAATAATGTTCCTAATTTAAGAGATATTTCAACACTAGTTCAACTTTTAGAAAGTTTAGGATTAGAAATTGAAAAAACAGGAGATCACTCATATAAGATTGTGAATAATGGATTAAAATCTTTAGTAGCATCTTATGATTTAGTAAAGAAAATGAGAGCATCTTTTTTGGTTATGGGACCTATGTTAGCACATGAAAAAAAAGCAAGAGTTTCTTTACCTGGAGGATGTGCTATTGGATCAAGACCTGTAGACTTACATTTAAAAGGATTTGAAGCCTTAGGCGTTAAAATAAATATAGACCATGGATATGTTGAGGGTGAAACAGAGGAATTAATTGGTGGGAAAGTTGTTTTTGATTTTCCAAGTGTGGGAGCAACAGAAAATGTAATTATGGCAGCTGTTAAAGCAAAAGGAAAATCAGTAATTGAAAATGCGGCCAGAGAGCCAGAGATAGATGATCTTTGTAATTTTTTGAATAAAATGGGAGCAAAGATAACAGGGATAGGAACAGGAAGACTTGAGATAGAGGGTGTAGAAAAACTTTATCCATGCGAATATTCAATTATTCCAGATAGGATAGTAGCTGGAACATTTATTGTGGCTTCGTTAATGTTTGATGGAGCTATAACAGTAAATGGAGTTATCAGAGACCATATAGAAAGTTTTGTATCAAAATTAGAAGAAATGGGGGCTGTATTTGAGATTGAAAATGGAGTTTTAAAAACTAAAACAAAATTAAAAGATTTAAAATCAGTAAAAGCAACAACAATGCCACACCCTGGATTTCCAACAGATTTACAATCTCCAATGATGACATTGATGTGCTTAGTTGATGGAACAAGTGAAATAAAAGAAACGATATTTGAAAATAGATTTATGCACGTACCAGAACTTAATAGAATGGGTGCAAGTATCTCAACAGATTCAAATATAGCAAGAATAGATGGAATAGAAAAATTTTCGTCTGCAAGAGTTATGGCAAGTGATTTAAGAGCTGGAGCATCTTTAATATTAGCTGGATTATTGGCAGATGGAGAAACTATTGTCGATAGAATATACCATGTAGATAGAGGATATGAGAATCTTGAAATAAAATTAAAAGCTCTTGGAGCAAATATAGAAAGAATAAAAGTTGAAATATAAGGAGAAAAAATGGAAAAGGTAATAGGAATAAATCCGGTAATTGAGTTGTTACAAAACAAGTCAAACAATATTGAAAAAATTGAAATATTTAAAGGGATGAGAGAAGAAAAACTTGGGAAATTAAAAGCTTTAGCTTCAGCAAGAAATATAAAAATATTTCCAGCAAGTAAAAAAGAAGAGAATTCACAAGGTGTTGTAGCTTATTTGAATGATTATGACTACTATGTTGAATTGGGTGAGTTTATTGAGAAAATAGCAAGGGATGAAAAGTCAATCGTTTTAATCTTAGACGGAGTACAAGATCCAAGAAACTTTGGAGCTATAATAAGAAGTGCTGAAATATTTGGTGTAAAAGGGATAATTATTCCAGAGAGAAACTCTGTAAAAATAAATGAAACAGTTATAAAAACATCAACTGGAGCAATTGAACATGTTGATATCGTAAAAGTTACAAATATTTCAGATGCAATAGAAAAATTGAAAAAATTAGATTTTTGGATTTACGGAGCGGAAGGATCTGGAAATAAATATTATTATGAGGAAAAATTCCCAAATAAAACAGCTTTAGTTTTAGGAAGTGAAGGGGAAGGTATTAGAAAAAAAGTGAAGGAAAATTGTGATATTTTAGTAAAGATTCCTATGCACGGAAAAATAAACTCATTGAATGTATCTGTAGCTGGTGGAATAATCCTTTCAGAAATTGCGAAAAATTTATATTAAATAAAGAAACCTGTGGAAGTACAGGTTTTTTTATGCTATATTATGAGATAAAAAAATAAAGGTAATGGGGTGAAAAAATGAGAGAATACAACTTTGGAGAAATTGAAGCAAAGTGGCAAAACAAATGGAAAAAAGAAGGGTTATTTAAAACAGAAAATAAAGTAGATGGGAAAGAAAACTACTATGTTTTAGAGATGTTACCATATCCATCGGGAAAGCTCCATGTAGGGCATGCTAGAAATTACACGATTGGTGATGTTATTGCAAGATATAAAAGAATGAAAGGGTTAAATGTACTTCACCCTATGGGATGGGATTCTTTTGGTCTTCCAGCTGAGAATGCAGCAATACAAAATGGTGCACATCCTGCTGTTTGGACAAAATCAAATATAGATAATATGAATAGACAACTTAAAATGATGGGACTTTCATATGATTGGGATAGAGAAATTGCCTCATACACACCTGAATATTACAAATGGAATCAATGGATATTTAAAAGAATGTATGAGAATGGATTGGTTTATAAAAAAAAATCAACTGTAAATTGGTGTCCTGAATGTCAAACTGTTTTGGCAAATGAGCAAGTAGAAGATGGAATGTGCTGGAGACATTCTAAAACTCCGGTAATTCAAAAAGATTTAGAGCAATGGTTCTTTAAAATAACAGAATATGCAGATGAACTTTTAGAAGGACACAAAGAATTGAAAGATGGTTGGCCAGAAAAAGTTTTAACTATGCAAAAAAACTGGATAGGAAAATCATATGGAACAGAGGTAAATTTTAAGGTGTTGGAAAATGGTGAAAATTTACCAGTATTCACAACAAGAGTGGATACTTTATTTGGAGTTACATACGCTGTAATAGCACCAGAGCATCCATTGGTAGATGAAATCTTAAAAAACAACATAGAGTTAAAAGAAGCTGTTTTAGCTATGAAAAATACGGATATGATTGAAAGAACAGCAGAAGGAAAAGAAAAAAATGGAGTCAATACAGGTTGGCATGTTATAAATCCAGTCAATGGCGAAGAGGTTTCTTTATGGATAGGAGACTATGTTTTAATGAATTATGGAACCGGAGCTGTAATGGCCGTTCCAGCACATGATGACAGAGACTTTGCTTTTGCAAAAAAATATGAACTACCAATTAAGGTTGTTATAAATCCAATTGATAAAAAAACAAAACAAGAGATTAAAATTGTTGCAGAAGAGATGGAAAATGCTTTTATAGGAACAGGTATAATGACAAATTCATCTGAGTTTAATGGGATAACATCTAAAGATGCAATTATAAAAATAGCAGAATACGTTGAAGCAAATATATATGGAGAAAGAACTGTAAAATATAGATTAAAAGATTGGGGAGTTTCAAGACAAAGATATTGGGGAACACCTATTCCAGCATTATATTGTGAAAAATGTGGGGTTGTAATGGAAAAGGATGAAAATCTTCCGGTACTTTTACCAACAGATATTGAGTTCACAGGGAATGGAAATCCGATCGAAACTTCTGAAAGTTTTAAGCATGCAATTTGTCCTTGTTGTGGAGGAGAAGCTAGAAGAGATACGGATACTATGGATACATTCGTAGACTCATCATGGTATTTTTTAAGATATTGTGACCCTAAAAACACTCAACTACCTTTTGCAAAAGAAATAGTTGATGGATGGTCTCCTGTGGATCAATATATAGGTGGAATAGAGCATGCAGTTATGCATTTGCTATATTCAAGATTCTTCCATAAAGTGCTAAGAGACTTAAATCTTTTATCAACAAATGAACCTTTTAAGAGATTATTAACTCAAGGAATGGTTTTAGGACCATCATATTATTCGGTTGCAGAAAACAGATTTTTGTATGCAGAAGAGGTTGAAATCAGAGGAACTCAAGCTTTCTTAAAAACTACTGGAGAAGAGTTACAAGTTAAAGTAGAAAAAATGTCAAAATCTAAAAATAATGGTGTAGATCCAGAAATTATGATCACTAAATATGGAGCTGATACCACAAGATTATTTATAATGTTTGCGGCACCACCAGAAAGAGAATTAGAGTGGAATGAAAATGGACTTGCTGGATCGGCTAGATTCTTAAATAAAGTATGGAGACTTGTCCTTGAAAATAAAGAATACTTAGCAAATAAAGATGAGATAGACTACTCAAAATTAAGTAAAGAAGATAAAGCGTTGGTAAGAAAGCTACACCAAACAATAAAGAAGGTAACGGATTCAATAGAAGCAGACTATCATTTTAATACTTCTATAGCAGCAACAATGGAGCTATTAAATGAAATGCAAGATTTTAGATCTCAAATACTAGGAACAGATAAAGAAACTTCTGAATCAAGAAAAGTATTTAGAGAAGCTATGATAAATGTTGTAATTATGTTATCACCATTTACACCTCATTTCTGTGATGAGTTATGGGAAGAGATGGGAAATCAAGGGAACTTGTTCTTTGAGGCTTGGCCAATACATAAAGAAGAATTAACAATTGCTGATGAAATTTCAGTTGCAGTTCAAGTTAATGGTAAATTGAGAGGAACTTTAGAAGTTGATAGAAATGTTTCTAAAGAGGATTTAGAAAATCAAGCTCTTGAAATAGAAAATGTAAAGAAATTTATAGAAGGACAAACAGTTATAAAAATAATTGTTGTTCCAGGAAAAATAGTTAATATAGTAGTTAAATAAAAACTAGAGAGATCTTTGATCTCTCTAGTTTTTTTTGAATCGATCCCAAAAATTAGGTTTTTGAGCTTCTTTCATTTTTTTATTCTCAGCTTGTTCCTTGTGGTAGTTTGACCAATTTGGATTATTTTTCATATTTTGTTTCATTTGCTTCATATAGTTGTAGGTCGCTTTTGTATTTTTATATTTTGTTATAAAATTATGTTTAATATCTTTGAATGTTTGGTACACACCTCCAAAAAATCCAGTAATTTTTTGAATGAATCTGCTAAAGTGTGTAAATTTATATATCTCTTTACAATTAGGACAACGATATTTAGCAACTTTATCCATAATTTTCATTTTACCTTTACACTTAGGGCAGGTAATAATAATTTTTTTCATATTTAAAACTCCTCCTAGTTATTATAAATCTCTTTGATTAAATGTTCGTATATTAAATTATAATTGAGACTTAATTCGTTCCAAATCTCTTCAGATTTAACACCTTGAGAAACCAACATATAAAAGCCATTTTCAAACTTTTTTAGACAGTGTTTAGCAGTGTTTAAAAAAAGAGTTTCTTCAGGATTATATATTAAATCAAGTATGAAGTCAAAATTTTGAATAACCTCCTTCTTTACAGGAGATATGTTAACATTTGGAAAAGTTCCAATGGGAGTAGCGTTAATAAGTAAAAATCCTGATGTATCCAAAAGATCATCATATGAAATGACAGAAACGGAATTAAATTCTAGTCTAGTTTTATCCGGAGTTCTTGAAACTATAACAGGGATTCCGTTGGAATCTAAAACAGCTTTAATTGTAGCCTTGGCTGCTCCGCCACTTCCTAAAATAACAATTTTTTTATTTTTTAAAATCAATCCCATTTTATGAAAAGTTTTAATAATACCATAATAATCTGTATTATAACCTTTTAATTTACCATTTTCTAGCTTTACACAATTAACTGCATTTATACTTTTAGCTTCTGGAGATAACTCATCTAAATATTTTATTACGCTCGTTTTATACGGTGTAGTAACATTGATTCCCTGAATTTCTTTTGTTTTTATCTTTTCTAAAAGATTAGAAATTTCAGTTTCAGATATATCAAAAATCTTATAAACTCCATCAATATTAGAAAAGTTAAAAATATGATTGTGTAATATTGGGGAAAAAGTATAAGAAATATTTTTTCCTAAAAGTCCAAATGTTTTCATAAAAATCACCTCTTAATTAAATTATAGTATTATTTTTTTTAATAAACAATGATATTATTAAAAAACAATTAAAATAAAATTTTAGAGAGGGGTATATAAATGGTTGAATTAAAAAAAATACATATGTTTAAAATGTTTAAAAATATTTCTCAAACGGAAATAGAAGATTTATTGTCAAAAATAAACTTTGATATAGAAAATATAAATAAAAATGATTCTTTTTTATTTAGAGGTGAAGAGCTAAATGGATTATATCTCATTATAGAAGGTGAAGTGAGTGCTGAGATGTTAAAAGAAAGTGGAGAGATTCAAAAAATTGAGAATCTAAAACAAGGAGATATAGTGGCGTCAGCTTTTATCTTTGGTGAAAAAAATATTATTCCAGTGGATTTAATAGCGTTGAGGAATACGAAAATTTTACATATTAATAAAGTGAATCTTTTAAAGTTATTTAGATTTAATGAATTAATTTTGATTAATTTTCTTAATGATATTTCAAATAAAACACAATTTTTATCAAATAAAGTTTGGAAGAATTTTAATAAAAAAAGTATAAAGGAAAAAGTTTTAGACTATGTTTTAGAAAATACGGAAAATGATAAGGTTATATTCAAACATTCTATAAAGGAGTTGGCAGAAATATTTAACGTCAGCAGACCATCTCTTTCTAGAGTCATTAGTGGCTATGTTCGAGAAGGTGTGCTCTTAAAAGTTAAAAAAAATATTTTTAAAATTAATAAAGAAAAAATATAATAAAAAAACAAAAAAAATATTGACATGATATAAAATTTGTGGTATTATACTTCTTGTAGCGGGAACAACCGCACAACAAACAGAAGGACATTAACAACCGAATAGAGAAAATAGTCAGAAAGTTGCGGAAGC
>NZ_CAMTIK010000012.1 GCF_947072685.1 uncultured Cetobacterium sp.
AACTCTTTTTAAATAACAATAACTTCACCTGAATTTATAGCTGAATATCCATCTAAATCGTTTATTTTATTTATAAAATAATCCGATTTTAAAAATGCTATAAATTCCTTTATTTTATCTGAATCTATCATTTTAGGATTAACTAAAAAATCATAATCTTCATCTAATATTGGAATAAAATCTAAATCTGCAATAACTGCGGCCTCTTTTATTCCTAAGCCTACATCTGAAGTTCCACTTTTTATAGCCATTGCCACTTCTAAATGTGTATTTGCTTCTCTTGCATAGCCATTTAAAGTTTCACTTGCTATACTCTCTTTTTTTAATAAAAAATCTAAAAGAATTCTTGTTCCTGATCCTCTTTGACGGTTAACGTATCTCAAATTTTGTGAAATAATATCACTTATATCTTTTATACCAAGAGGATTACATTTTGTAACCATCAATCCTTGAACACGTTTAACACCCTTTATCAATACCATCTCTTCTGCTGGAAAATATTTTTTTACTGCTGGGATGTTATATACTCCGGATTCATCATCCAATATATGTATTGGAGCTATATGAGTATTTTTTTGTTTAATTGCTAATACTCCTCCAAAACTTCCTGTATGAGTTGAACATAATTTTATTTTATCACCGATTAAATCCATTATAACATCATGGCTTCCAACAGATATAAGGTAATCTTTAATCTCTTTTAAAGGCTTTAAAAGTTTAATTTTTACAACCTCTCCACCTTTTATTCCTTCAACTTCTTTTGGAATTTCTAAAATTCCATCCGCTTTAGAAAGACTAGTTGTAATTCCTGCTCCTCTAGCTAAGGGGTTTACTATATACTTGCCTTCCGAGTAATTTAGTGTAACTCTTACAAGTTCTTTATGCTTCAAAGATGAAACAATTGTTTTAGATAAAACACCTTCTACAAAAGTATCCTCTTTAGATATTTGTGTCAATTTTTCCATTAAAGGTTTAATAAAAATATCCATAGCTAAAAATGCTGAAACTGGATATCCTGGTATTCCAATCACAGGTTTACCATCCACATTCCCTAATATTGTTGGTTTCCCAGGTTTTATTGCTACACCATGTACAACTACTTCTCCTAAATCCTCTATTACACTTTTTGTGTAATCCTTGCTTCCTGCCGATGATCCTGCATTTATCAATATTAAATCAAAATCTTTTATAATTAAACTTAAGTTTTCTTTTATACAGCTCAAATTGTCCTTCAATTTTGGTAATATCTCTGGTATTCCACCCCATTCCTTTATCTGAGCTGAAAAAACATATGAATTACAGTCAATCACTGATTTTTCTTTATAGTCTTCTTTAAAAATATCTATAACCTCATCGCCTGTTGCTATTATAGCTACTTTAGGTTTTTTTATAACAAATATTTCAAGAACTCCAGCAGAAATTAAAGCTCCTAAATCTTGAGGTGCTATTTTATGATTGGATTTTATAATCATTTCACCTTCTATAATATCTTCACCTACAGGTCTTATATGCTGCCATGGTCTAGAACTTTTAATTATTTTATATAATCCGTTTCCTACCGAAATAACCTCTTCAATCATTATTACACTATCTCCAATGTTATAATCTATTGGATTTCCAGTATTTACAAATATAAAATCTTCATTTTCTTTTAAATAGATTGGATTAACTTCTGAAGCTTCTGCTGTTTTTTCAGCGAATATCAATATTCCATCCATTGCACTAGCTGAATATGTCGGTGAGCACCTTTTAGCAAAAACTGCCTTTGAAGTAACTCTCCCTATTGAATCTAATACTGATATTTTTTCATCTTGAAGGTCTATTTCCAAACTTTTAAAAAATATGCTCAATGCTTTTTCAACATCAATATTATCGATGTATACATTTCTATTTTCCATTTAATATAACCTCCACAATTTCTCCAGCATACAGTCCCTCTTTATAATCAGGAATAGATATAAATCCACATGCATCCAAAACAGGTCTAATCATTGAAGCCTTACTTTGAAAAGGTTGAACTTTTATTCCATCTTCACTGTATACTAAGCTTACATTTATAAAACATGTTTTTCCAGGATCACCATATAAATTTTCAGTTAATTTTCCTAAAACTACTGTTCTAGGTCTATTTAAAAATATTTTTTCTACTAAAACTCTAAAAACATTTACTCCTGATTGAGGGTGTCCTGGCATTCCAAATATAAACTTATCTTTATAGGTGGCTACAATCGTTGGTTTTCCAGGCTTTATTGCCATCCCATGTATAAATATCTCTCCACCTATATTTTCAATTGCTTTTTCTGTAAAATCTTTCATCCCTACAGAACTTCCACCAGAAATTAAAACTACATGTGATTTTTCTGAGGCATCCTTTAAATTTTTTGATAATAACTCTAAATTATCCCTAACTAAAAATTTATGAACTACCTCTCCTGCTCCTTCCTCTATTAAAGAGCTAAAAATATGGGTATTTATATCATATACTTCTCCAACTTTTAAACTGCTTCCAATAGGGACAACTTCATCTCCTGTTGATATTATAGAGAATTTTATTTTTTCATACACTTCTATCTCTTTTCTTCCAATAGAGGCTAAAACCCCTATATGTCCAGAAGTTATTCTTTCCCCTTTAGAAATAATCTTTTGATTTTTTTGAATCTCACTTCCTTTTAAAATAAGATTTGAATAATTTGAAATACCTTTATTCACAAGAATCTCATCACCTAAAGGCTCACAATCCTCTATCATTACAACTCCGTCTGCACCCTCCGGAAGCATTCCTCCAGTAGGTATATATATACAACTTCCACCTTCTATTATATGCTCACTTTTTTTACCCATTACAACAGTACCTTTTAAACTTAAAGGTACTGGAGAAAATTCACTAGCGCCGAAAATATCTTTTACTTTTACAGCATATCCATCTACTGTCGATCTATTAAATGAAGGTAAATTCAACTCGGAATATATATCTTCAGCTAAAATTCTTCCTAGTGAATTTTCCATCTCTATTTTCTCTGTTTTTAATACAATACTATTTTTATTTGATATCTCTTTGAAAGCCATATCTAAGCTTACTGTTTTAAAAAATTTCATTAATCCTCCTGATATTTATTTATCAACCAGCAAATTCCTATACTAAGTTGTAATAATAAGATCATAGGAACTGCTAACATTATTTGAGAAACTATATCTGGTGGTGTCATTATTGCAGCTATTATAAATATTATCAATATCATTACCGGTTGTTTCTTTTTTAATGTTTTTGCTTTTATTAGTTTTAATTTTGCTAGTAGTGCAGCTAAAACAGGCATTTCGAAAACAATTCCAAAAGTAAATATAATACTTAAAACAAAATCTAAGTATGATCCTACCGATATCATTTGGGCTATTTCTTCAGTTTGAAACTTCTGAAAAAACTCTAACATTGTTGGCAAAACTACTTTATAAGCAAATAGTCCTCCAGTCATAAAAAATAAGAGTCCTGCTACAAATGTTCCAATAATACCTGCTCTTTCTTTTTTATATAATCCTGGAGAAACAAAAATCCAAACTTGAAGAATTGTTATTGGCGATGCTATGATAACTCCAGCTATTAAAGATATCTTTAAATAAGCTAAAAATAATTCTGGTGGTGTTAAATAAACTAGTCTCATATTTCTATTCATATCTAAAAATAACTGAACTAATTTATTTGAATACTCATAGCAAACAAAAGTTAATATTAGATTTGCTACAACTATTATTGTTAATCTTTTTCTCAACTCTGCTAAGTGTCCAAGCATAGTTAAATTATTTTTTTTCACTTTTTCTCCTCATCTTTTGGAGGTGTATTTGGATCTATATCCTTTGTAATATCATTTGCATGCCCTTTAAACTCTTTTATTGCTTTTCCTAAAGACTTTCCTATTTCAGGTAATTTTGATGGTCCAAAAATAACTAGTGCTATACATAAAATTAATATTAATTCAAATGGTCCTAATCTTCCAAACATTTTTTTCTCCTCTATTTTTTTATTCTATTTTCATACGTATAAATAACAGGATTCAAACTCCCTATTCTCCCTATTAAGCATATCCCAAGCTTCTCTGCTAATTCTACCGATAAACTACTTGGAATACTAAGAGAAGCTACTACAGGTATTTTAGCTCCGACAGCTTTTAATACCATATCTAAAGATAACCTTCCTGTTGTTACTATCACTGATTTCTCTAATAAAAATTCTTTATTTATAGCAGCACCAATCACTTTATCAACAGCGTTATGTCTCCCTATATCCTCCCTAACTAAAAATTCACCTTCAGGACTTCCTATTCCTGCACAATGCATTCCACCGCTGGTTTTATACATTACTGCGCCATCCATCATATCTCTTGTAATCTTTTTTATTCTATCCATATCTATAGTTTTATTAAAAACAATGGCCTTTTTATCCATTAATTTTTCATCAAAAAGAGCTCCACTTCCACATCCACTTAAAACTACTTTTGGAATTGTAAAAACTTCATCCTCTATTTTTCCAGATACAAATGCTGCTATCATTTTTAAATCTTTACAAGCTGCAATACTCATAATTTCACTTTTATTTTTTAAAATTCCTCTTGTGTAAAGGTGTCCCACTGCTAAATCTGTTAAATCGCTTGGAGTACACATAAATGTCACTAATTTCTCACCATTTACCTTCATTTCAACAGGAGCTTCATCACATACATTACTTTTTTTTATCATAATTTCTACTCCCAATTTTTACGGATTTTCAAACTGTCCAACTTCAATCCACTCACACAGTCCTCTTGCATGACCTTTTGTCATATGAATATCTGAATATAGATATACTGCACCATTAGATGATAAAACTTTTTGTATATCTTTAAACTCTTCTGAAGCTTCAATTTTTTTAAATATCTCTTCTAACTCTTGATCATTTTTCTTAAATGGATTTAATTTAAAAACTTCTAAAGCTGTTGGTCTTGGATAAATTTTAGACTCTTTTCTTACATAATCTGAAATTGTCTTCTCTATATTTTCGTCTTTTAGCTTAAATATAACTTCTGCGTAAGCATCACTCATATAATCTATTGAGTAATAAAAACTATCATTTATTCCAATAATTTCTTGAATGTCAGAATACTCTTCAGAACTTAAAATCTCCACTAAAAGTTTTTCTATTTCAGGAGCCTCTATATTTAGAGACCCCCTTAATAGTTCTAATTTACTTACCAATTCACCAACTTTAGAAGAGTTTCTTATATGTTCTAAAACTCTTTTCATTTTATACTCTTCCTTTTTAATTTATTATGCAGGCAATAGGTTAAGTTTTGCAAGTTGGTTAGCTACATCTCCCAAACCTAGTCTTTCCAATGTTATTCTTGTCGGAGCGCCTGTTTTCTCATCCCATCCCATCTCTTTATAGAACATTGTAAGTGCAACTTGCATATCTTCTCTCTCCATCTTGTCTGTTCCTGGTGTAAATGCCTTCATGTCGGCATCTTTATCAAATACCCAATCAGTCATTCCATCATGTTCATTTCTCATATCAATAGTGTTCATATTCTTTACTGTTAACGCTCTATGAAGAGTAAATATTCTTTCAGCAGCTAAATCTAAATTTTGTTCTGTGTAATTCTCTCCTGTTATAACAGTCATAAATTTAGCTTCTAGACCTAGGTCTCCTCTATAATTTCTAGATTTATGAGGCGATACTGTCATTGGCCACATCCAGTTACAAAGAGTTAACGAATCATGTAAACAGTTCTTTGTAATTGCCCATTTTGCAAGTCTTGCTTTGTACTCATTCATCGGAGTATAGTTAAGTGGCGGATCTATTCCATCTGGAGACCCAACAATTTCAGCGACTATTTCTTTTTGAATCTCTA
The DNA here is from genome assembly GCF_947072685.1 of uncultured Cetobacterium sp. GTDB lineage: Bacteria > Fusobacteriota > Fusobacteriia > Fusobacteriales > Fusobacteriaceae > Cetobacterium_A. The sequence continues at coordinate 5,877 of NZ_CAMTIK010000012.1, forward strand.
TTGGCAATCCACTTCCTACTAAATTTACTAGAGTATGACTCTGAGCATCTCTATTAAACATACAGCTAATTAATGCTCCAACTTGTCCATTTGTTTCGTTTGAGTGGTGCTTAGGGAATCCTAATTTTGACCATAATCCATATTTAACATTATTCCAGTAATCATCTCCAAAATCCCATCTTTTCGCTACCCAATAAGCTCCATCTCCAAGGTGACCTAACTCTCCCTCTTTGAAAGCTATTCTTCTATAAAAATCTATTAAGAATGCCGGATCTTTCTCTTCTAAAAGGTTCCAAGGAATCGAGTTATATTCATCAGCTGGAAGAACCTTTTTAAAGATTCCACTCTCATACCCATGCTTTAAATCTGTTCCTAAAAGTCCGTAGTTACACCATACTCCATAATCATCAGCTAAAGAAGCTCCTATAGCTGCTGCGAACATTCCCCCATCACCTTTTTCTTCAATATCTTTATTCCCTTTAAACATAACCCTTTGAGGAGAGAAATATCCCATACATGAGTTTGCTACATAAGGAGATAATCCATACTCTTCTAATTTTGGAATTCTAAGCTGACTCATACATCTAATTGGACAAGATTGGCATCCGCCCATTCTAACTGTATATTTTTCTGCTGATGGTCCTAAATCAAATGTAGCTTTCATAGTTCTATATCCTACTCTATTTACATCTCCTGCTGCTGCTATCCCTGTTTCTATTGGACCTCCCTCTGCCGCTCCCCAAGTTAATCCTTCTCTTGCTGTCCATCTACTTCCTTTGTGATGGAATTCAGCCCAAGGTTGAGGAGTACTTGGAACAACATGCTGATTGTTTGCTCCTATTAAATCTTTCATCATGTAGTTATTTAGTTTTAGTAAATCTCTACCTTTCCCTGCAATATTAACAGCTTGGTTTCCCTTTACTCCAATAGCTTTTAACATTTTAGAACCAAGAATTCCTCCATGTCCTCCTGCCGAGTGACTAAGTCCATTCATGATAACAGAAAGATTAACCATATTTTCTCCAGCTTGACCTATTGCAGCAATTGATGAGTCTTTTCCCATTAAAGCTGCCAGTTGTGCTGTTGTATCTTTTATTCCCTTACCCCAAACTTTTGATGCATCTTCTAAAGTAACTTTATCGTTATCTATTTTTAACCATACTGGTCTATTTGATTTCCCTTCTATTATTATTGCATCATATCCCGCATATTTTAATTGAGCTGCAAAATTTCCACCCATATGTGAATCTCCTACTGCATTATAAGGATTTGATGGAAATAATGAGGTAATATTTGTTCTAGAACTTGAAGGAGCTCCTGAACCTGTTAGTGGCCCTATTGCAAATACAATTTTATTTGCCTCATCAAAAGCCTTTGTTCCAGACGGAACCTCATCAAAGATAACTTTATATCCTATTCCCATTCCACCTATTAAATCTTTATATTTAGATGTTTGCTCTATTGTTATTTTTCCTGTTGTCAGGTTTACTCTCAGTATTTTTCCTGCCCATCCGTATGATTTATCCATTTATTTCTTATCCCCCTTATTATCTCTTACTAAAAAAATGTGCCTTGCTTATATCTTCCCAAGGAATTACAGACAAAGCATTGGTAGGACACGCTTTTGCACATGCTCCACATGTCACACATTTTGTTGCTTGACTTGTTTTTGAATCTATAGTTGGTAAACTCCATGGACATGCCTCTGTACATGTTCCACAACCTACACATTTATCTTTTACAACAACTCTTGCTCCAGTATTAGGATCTGCTATAATTGCATTTTTAGGACATGCATTTGCACAGAATGGTTCTCTACACTGTTTACACGTCACAGGAGCCATCTTAAGATTCCCCATCTGCCCATCTTCATATTGATAGTTCATTTTTGGTCCCGATGTTCCAAAGTTATAATTTTCACTAACTTTAATTCTAGATAAAAATGGTTGAATCTTTCCATCATTTTGAAGTGTACATGTTATTTCACAACGTTGACACCCAGTACATTTAGATCTATCTACGACCAATAACCCCTGCGGTAAAGCCGTAGCTGCTAGTGCTTCCTCTCCAAAACCAAACATTGAAAGAATCGAGGATGTCACAGCGAATCCCGCTATTCCTTTCCCGGTAAGTTTTAAAAACTCACGTCTTGTAGCCTCTTTATCAAAGACTTTTTTAACTAAATCTTTAGACATTTATGTCCCCCTTTTTAATAATTTTGCTTCATCTATCTCTAGTAATGTATCACTGATTCTTCTCGCTTGATCGTGATCATGCGTTATAATTACTATTAATTTCCCCATTTTTTTTAGTTCTAATAAAATCTCTTCTACAAGAAATGAGCTTTTTTTATCTATACTTGCTGTTGGCTCATCTAAAAAAATACAGTCTTTCTCGTAAAGAACAGTTCTTATGAACTGAACCTTTGCTTTTTCTCCTCCCGATAAACTATTTATCGATGCTTTTTTTAAATAATCTATTTCAAATTTTTTTAAAAGCTTCTCTAGCTTATCAGTTGAAATTTTTTTTTTACATAGTTTAAAAGGTTCAGTCAAATTGTACCAAACATCACCTTTAAAAAACATTGGTTCTTGAGGAGATAAAATTGTATTTTCTCTCTCAATCTCCAGCTTTCCCTCATCTAAACTCACAATTCCACTAAGAATTTTTATAAGTGTAGATTTTCCTGCTCCATTTTTTCCTATAACTGAATATATCTTACCTTTTTCAAAAGTAAAATTTGGTATATCCAAAATAAGTTTTTCTCCATAATACTTTTTTAGTCCCATTACTTTTATCAATTTATCTCACCATTTTTATCATATAATTTATCAAATAAGAAATTATAAATAATACTAATGCTATTATTAATGAACTATCATAATTTCCCATTGAAGTTGATAATGCTATATAGGTTGTCATCACCCTAGTATGACCTTTTATATTCCCACCCACTAGCATTACAGAACCTACCTCTGATATTCCTCTTGCAAATGCAACCAGAAATACTCCTAAAAATTTAGTATTTAACTCCCTAAAGAAAACTTTTTTTATTTCCGATTTTGGAATATGTAAAAGTTTACACATTGTAACAATTTTTTTTCCATCATTTTCTAGAATCTCTGAACACAGAGTTATAACTAACGGTAATAATAATAAAAATTGAGCTATTATAATTGCCGATGGAGTAAATAGTAGATTCAAGGGTCCCAAAATCCCTTTTCGAGATAACATTAAAAGCACAACTAAACCAAATATTATCGTTGGAACTCCTGTTAGTGCCCTACAAATCTCCAATAGTTTTTTATTCAATGGATTAATTTTTAAAAATAACCATAAACTTATAAAAAATCCTAATAGAGAGCTAAAAACACTCGATAGACCACTAACAAATAGAGATAATACAATTATTTCAACTATCTCTTTATTCACATTATTTACCTACAAAGAACAGTGGTGTTCCAAATTCTTTTGTTCCAAAATTTTTCATAATTTCAGTTGCTTTATCAGAGTTCATAAACTCTACAAATACTCTTATATCATCTTTTTTTGAAGCCTCAACATTTGATAGCTCTAAAATTGAATAAATATTTTTTAGAGGTTCTTTCTCATTTAAAGCAACCTCTTGTAGATTAAATTTATCTTTAACTTTTAAAAATGTTCCACTATCTGAAAGAGTAAATGCTTGTAATTCAGATGTTAAATTAAGTGTTTTTGCCATCCCTAATCCTGCTTCTTTATAATTTCCAAAGTTTTTATCCACGCCTGAAGTCTTCCACATAGAAAGTTCTTTAGAATGAGTTCCTGACTTATCTCCTCTTGAAATAAAAGTTAAATTTTCAGTTGAAATCTTTTGTAGCACTTCATTTAAATCTTTTGAATAACTTGTCAAATCTCTCTCTCCATTTGTAACAACTACAAAGTAATTATACATTAAAGGATGTCTTTTCGCTCCAAATCCATCTTGTATAAATTTCTCTTCCCTTCCCGGATCGTGTGTGAAAAGAATATCAACATCACCTCTTTTCCCAAGTTCTAGCGCCTCACCAGTTCCTTTTGCAATCCATTTCAATTCCACACCTTTTTCATCTTTTAAGACTTTTGATACCTCTGTTAAAAAACCAGTATCATCTAAAGATGTCGTTGTTCCCATTAGGATTTCTCCAGCACAAATATTTATCCCCGCCAATAACATGGCTAATCCAACCAATTTTTTTCTCATTATTCCCTCCTATTTTTGGTTTTCAACGACAAATTATACTACTATACTACCTATTTTTACAACTGTTTTTTATTCAAAATGAACTATTTTAATATTTTTCATAGTGAATTCTATCATTAACAACCTGAGATAATTCATATCCTTCTTTTATCTCATCAGGATATCCAAATGTCATTATTGCAAGCACTCCATATTCCGAAGGTATCTCTAAGACTTTTTTTATAATTTCTTCACTGTTAATATCATTATTGTCCACTCTCCCTCTCACTTGCATCCAACAAGAACCTATTCCCATATCCCAAGCCTTGAGCTGCATCAATGTTAATGCTACCGAACAATTTTCTATCCAAGTGTCACTTTGGCTTTTATCAGCTATAACAACTATAGAAAAACTTGCATCTAAAAGCATATTTTGAATATTTTTTTTATATTCACTCAATTTTTTAGCTACCTTCTCATCATTTATTATTATAAATTCGATAGCTCTCTTATTTCTGCTGCTTGGTGCAAATAGTGCTACTTTTAAGATCTCTTGAATCTCATCCTGTGTCACCTTTTTTTCAGTATATTTTCTTATTGTTCTTCTCGATAAAAATTTCATATCTACTCCCCCTATCCATATTATTTTTTTTATTATATCAGTATATTTCAAAACTATAGGTATGAATTTATAATTTTTTTTGATATTTTTCTTTTTTTTATATATAATTAGATTAGCATACAATATTCAACATAGGAGGAGCTATGAAAAATTTTTTAGATGGTATAATTAATCGTAATAAATATATTTGTGAAAACGGAAAGGTTGCCGACTATATTCCGGGACTTTCTTCAGCTAATAAAAATCATCTTGGCATATGTATAATTGACAGTGATGGAACTCTTTTAAAATCTGGGGATTCCGAAATTAAATTTACAATCCAAAGTATATCTAAACCGCTCACTTTAATGCTAGCTCTTTTAGACAGAGGTGAGAAATATGTATTTTCAAAAGTTGGGATGGAACCTACTGGCGACGCTTTTAACTCTATTAGAAAATTAGAGACTGGAAGAATGAGAAAACCCTTTAATCCTATGATAAATGCAGGAGCTATCGAAATTTGTTCAATGATAAAAGGAGGATCAGGAGAAGAGAAATTTAATAGAGTTTTAGATTTTTTTAAACTTATTTCTGAAAATCCAAACTTAGAAGTAAATGATGAGATCTATCAGGGTGAAAAAGAAACCGGTAATAGAAATAGATCTATGGCTTATTTTTTAAAAGGTGAAGGATTAATCAGCGGAGATGTTGAAGAGGTTTTAGATATTTACTTCAAACAGTGCTCTATTGAGGTCACTGCTATCGATTTAGCAAAAATTGGTCTTTTCTTAGCCAAGGGAGGAGTTTTATCTTCTGGTGAAAGAGTAATTAGCGAACATATTGCAACAATTGTAAAAACCCTCATGGTTACTTGTGGTATGTATGATGGTTCCGGTGAATTTGCAATTAAAGTTGGCATCCCTTCAAAATCTGGTGTAGGGGGAGGTATTCTTTCCGTTGTTCCTGGACAAATGGGTATAGGTGTTTTTGGCCCTTCCCTTGATCAAAAAGGAAACTCAATCGCTGGAATATCTGTTCTCGAAGAGATTGCTGAAAACTTTAAATTTAGTATTTTTAATTAATTTTATAAACTAGGAGAATGGTTACATGTTTAAATACTTCGATCATAAAGTTATAAAAACTGCTTTAGCTTCTTTTTTAGCTTATTTTTTTGCTGATTATTTCGGTATAAAGTATGGGCTTACTGCAAGTATTATTGCAATTATCTCTATACAAGCCACCAAATCCGATAGCATAAGGGTAACTATAGAACGTTTCTTAGCTGTATTTTTAGGAATGAGCCTTTTCATATTTTTGGCTTATGTTTTAGGCTTTCAATATATTACACTCGGTATCTTTATTCTTCTTTTTATGCCGTTGTGTATAAAATTAAATATTCTTCAAGGTTTTTTAATAACTACAGTTTTAGCAACACATATATTAAGCGAAAAATCAATTTCCTTGACATTTATGCTAAATGAATTTTATGTACTAATTTTAGGTTTGTTTATTGGGAATGTATTAAACCTATATATGCCTACAAACTTAAAGAAAATAGATTCTATCAAAATAAATACTGATAATATTTTAAAAACTATTTTAACTGATATTTCAGAAAGTTTGAAATGCAACTGTGTTTCTGTTAATGAGGATAAAAATTTCAAATCTTTAAAAAGTACTATAGAAAATGGCAGAAAATTTTCTCTTTTGGATTATGATAATTCACTTTTTGATAAATGTAATGAAAATCTAAATTTCTTTTCTATGAGAAGAAGACAATATAGAATTCTTACAAGAATGAGAGCGTGCTTTAAAAGACTCTATATAACACATGAATATAGTTTAATTATTTCTGATTTTATATTTAAAGTTGCTGAGAATATTGAGATTGAAAAGAAAACTACTCCTTTACTCACAGAGCACAAAGAGTTAAAATTCCTTTTTTCAAATTTTCCTTTACCAAAATCTAGAAGTGAATTCGAAAATAGAGCAACTTTATTTCAACTTTTACAAGAAATGGAAGAATTTTTAAATGCTAAAATTGAATTTAAAAAAGATTATGAAATCTAAGCAAAAAGGAGAAAACATGTTTGATAAAAACAACAGGCATATTAATTATTTAAGAATTTCTATTACAGATCATTGTAACTTACGGTGTCAATACTGTTTACCTGAAAACAATAACTCTTTTTCTAACAATACAGATCTTTTAACTGCTGATGATATAGAAAAGATTGTGAGGGCAACCTCTCTTATCGGAATTGAAAAAGTCAGAATAACTGGTGGCGAACCACTTATAAGAAAAGATTTTTTAGAAATTTTAAAAAAAATTAACAGCATCGAAAAAATCAAAAAAATTGCAATAACAACAAATGGATTCAATCTTTCAAACAATCTAAATGAATTTTCAACAAATGGATTAAATAGAATCAATATTAGTTTAGACAGTTTAAAACCAAGTAAATATAGTGAAATTACTCGAGGTGGAGATTTCTTTCAAGTTATGAAAACTATTGAACAGGCATCACTTGGACAATTTGAGCGTATTCGAATAAATGTTGTTATAATGAAAGGAATTAATGACAATGAAATTTTAGATTTTGTCAATTTGACAAAAGAGCTAGATATAGGAGTCCGATTTATAGAGCTCATGCCTATTGGGGAAGGAAAGCAATTTATCTCTATGAAAAACTCTGAGATTTTAGATATTATCAAGGCAAAATACACTCTTGAAAAAGATTCTGTTGATAAAACTGACGGTCCCGCTTCATACTATAAAATTTTAAACTTTAAAGGGGAAATTGGTTTTATAAGCCCTTTATCTAATAGATTTTGTGAACATTGCAACAGAATAAGAGTTACTTCTAGTGGATTTTTAAAACTTTGTTTACACTATAATCAAGGTGTCGACTTAATTCCTTATCTTAAAAGCAATATCTCTACGGAGGAACTTGCTAAAATTATAAAAAGTGCTATTTATAATAAACCAAAAGAACATCAGATGAATTGTAATTCTCAGGATAAAACAATTGAAACCAAGAGAATGAATGAAATAGGAGGATAACATGGGGAAAATTATCGCTATATGTCTAAGCGAAAAAAAAGGAACTGAAAAAATGGTGGTAGAAAAAGGTGTTTTAATAGAAAATTTTGGATTAGAAAATGATGCCCATGCAGGTAATTGGCATAGACAAATCAGTCTTCTAGAAGTAGAAAAAATCAATGACTTCAATATTAGAGGGGGAAATGTAGATTTTGGCGCTTTTGGAGAAAACTTAATTGTTCAAGGAATTGATTTGAAAAACTTAGCTGTTGGTTCTCAACTAAAGATAGGTAATGACTCTGTTATTGAAATAACTCAAAAAGGAAAACAGTGCCATCATCATTGTCAAATATATCATAGAGTTGGAGATTGTATAATGCCTAGAGAAGGAGTATTTGGAAAAGTTTTGGTGGGAGGAATAATCGCTCCAAAAGATAATATTGAAATTCTCCATTCAAATATAACTCTTGAAGCTTGTGTTGAATCTTTTTCAGAAGCTAAAATTGCTATGAAAAATGGAGCTAATAGAATTGAACTGTGTGAGAATTTATCTGTTGGTGGGACAACCCCCTCTTATGGAACTATTAAAAAATCTCGTGAACTTCCTGTGCCTTGTTTTGTTATGATTAGACCTAGAGGAGGAAATTTCTCTTACTCTGAAGATGAGATTGAAATTATGAACTCAGATATAATTATGTGTAAAGAGCTAGGTGTTTTAGGGATTGTTTTGGGGGTATTAAATAATGAGAATGAAATCGACTACCCTCTTTTAAAAAACCTTATTGAATTAGCTAAACCTATGAGTATAACTTTTCATAAAGCAATTGATGAGGTCTCAAATCCTTTAATGGATATACCTAAATTGATAGAACTTGGAGTTGATCGAATATTGACTTCTGGAAAACAAAATAAAGCTTTTGAGGGAAAAGATCTTTTGAACCAGATGATAAAAAAAGCTGATAATAAAATTAAAATTCTTGTTTGTGGTGGTGTTACTAAAGAAAATCTTATAGAAATTCAGAGTCTAATTCCAAACAATGAGTATCACGGTAAAAAAATAGTTTAAAAAAACAAACATTAAAGACGGAAATAATACTTTTCCGTCTTTTTCATTATATTTTTCTTGATTTTTTATTACTTTTAATTTAAACTATCACTATTGTATATTAGTATTATAATATAGATAAATTGAAGGAGGAAAAATTAAAATGAAAAAAATCACCAAAAAGTATTTAGGGCTTTTAGCTTGCTTATTCCTATCTACTTCCCCAGTTTATGCAAAAGATTATATCTCTTCTGCTAAAGGTTATAATGGAGATATTAAAGTTAAAGTTAAAATAAGCAATAATGAGATTAAAAATATTGAAATTTTAGAGGAAAAAGAAAGTAGTTTTACAAAAGATGGTATGGAATCAATAATATCAGATATTATTGAAACTCAAAATACTAAAGTTGATAACGTTGCAGGAGCTACGTCAACTAGTGTAGGTCTTAAAAGAGCTATCGATAGAGCTGTAAAAGATTCTGGCGCAAAATTGACTCCTAAACAAAAAAAAGTTATCGTATATAACGATCTAGAAACTGATGTTGTTATTATTGGTGGTGGTGGTGCTGGTTTGACTGCTTCAATCGCCGCTAAAGAAAATGGTTCAAATGTTATTCTTATAGAAAAAGCTGCTATTTTAGGTGGAAATACTAACTATGCTACAGGTGGTCTTAATGCCGCTGAAACTTCTATACAAGCTTCTAAAGGAGTTAAGGATTCTGTTGATATTTTTGTTGAAGACACTATGAAAGGTGGTAAAAATACAAATGATAAAAATTTAGTTATAACTATGGCTAAATCTTCTTCTGAAATCGTTGATTGGCTAATGGAAAAAGGTGCTGACTTAAGTAACCTTGGTAGAATGGGTGGACAAAGTGTAGATAGAACTCACAGACCCACAGGCGGAGCTCCTGTAGGGCCAAATGTTATTGCAGCTCTTTCTGAATCTGCTAAAAAAATCGGTGTTGATATCAAACTTTCAACTTTTGCTGAATCACTTATTTATGATGGTCAAGCAATTAAAGGGGTTGTTGTAAAAGCACCCAATGGACAAAAGTATACAATTAACTCTAAAGCTGTCATTATAGCTAGTGGTGGATTTGGAGCTAACTCTGAAATGGTTGTTGAAAATGTGCCATCTTTAAAAGGATTTGGTACTACCAATCATAAGGGAGCAACTGGCGACGGTATTTCTATGATTAAATCTATTAATGTAGATTTAGTTGATATGGAACAAATACAAACTCATCCTACTGTTATTCCTTCTAATAGTGTAATGATTACTGAAGCAGTTAGAGGAAACGGGGCTATTTTAGTCAATAGGGACGGAAAAAGATTTATCAATGAACTTGACACTAGAGATATTGTATCAGAAGCTGAACTTGCTCAAAAAGGTGGAAGTGCTTTCTTAATTTTTGATGAATCTGTTAAAGAAAGCCTAAAAGCAATCGACAGTTATGATAAGAAAGGTTATTTAGTAAAAGGAAGTTCTATTGAAGAGCTTGCTCAAAACTTAAATATCCCTGTTAATGAATTGAAGAAAACTTTCTCAAAATATAATGAATCTGTTAAAAATAATTTCGATTCTGACTTTAAAAGACAAAGTCTTCCAACAACTCTTGAAAAGGCACCTTTTTACAGTGTTGAGGTTGCTCCAGCAGTTCATCATACAATGGGTGGAATTAAAATTAATGAAAAAACCGAGGTTCTTTCAAATGGAAAACCTATAAAAGGACTTTTTGCTGCAGGTGAAGTTACCGGTGGAATACACGGATCTAATAGATTAGGTGGAAATGCAATGGTCGACATCGCTGTTTTTGGAAAAATCGCTGGAACTAATGCAAGTAACTTTTCTAAATAAGTGTATTTTTTATAAACTTTAAGTTTTTAATACGCATTTAATGATTATTAAATGCGTTTTTTTTATTATTAATTTTATTTTTTTTATTGCTTTATAAAAAAAATTGTGCTAAAATTTGTTGAGACTATATCACATCAATAGACTCAATATATTTCATAAATGGAATTTGTGAAAAAAAAATTTCATTTTTTTAGATCAAATTCTCAAACACACTTTATTATTAGGAGGAAAAAATGTCTACAAATTCTAATTCAACAACAAAAATGAGTTTGTTCGAGAGATTCCTAAACTTTGTTGAAGTTACTGGAAACAAATTACCGCACCCAGTTGCGATGTTTTTTGGTTTCTTCGTAGCAACAATCATTTTTTCGGTGATACTATCTTATATGGGTGTATCAGTTAACTACAAAGAAATCTCTAGAACTACAAATCAAGTGGTTGAAAAAACTACTTACGTACAAAATTTACTTACTAGAAGTGGAATCAGAGGAATTTTCGGTTCTACTGTAAAAAACTTCACAGGTCATGCTGCATTGGGGTCAATCGTTGTAGCTATGCTTGGAGTTGGTCTTGCTGAAGGTACTGGACTTTTAAATTCAATTATTAAAAAAATTGTTTTATCTACCCCTAGACACCTTGTTTCAGCAATTGTTGTCTTTGCTGGAGTTATGTCTAATATCGCTTCTGATGCCGGTTATGTTGTGCTTATTCCACTTGGAGCGGTTATTTTCCTTTCTTTTGGAAGACATCCTCTTGCTGGAATTGCTGCAGCTTTTGCTGGAGTTTCAGGTGGATTCTCTGCAAACCTTCTAATCGGAACTACTGATCCTTTACTAGGTGGAATTACAACTTCAGCTGCACAGATTGTGTTACCTGGATATTCTGTAACTCCTACTGCTAACTTCTTCTTTATGTTCGCTTCAACTTTCTTTATCACAATAGTTGGTGCATGGCTAACTGATAAAATAGTTGAACCTAGACTTGGAGAGTACAAAGGACCTAAAGTTGAAATTGATTTGAGCAATCAAATGAGTTCTGAAGAGAAAAAAGGTTTAAGAGCTTCTGGAATTGCTACAATAGCTTTTATTGGAGTTGTTCTACTGATGGTTGTTCCTGAAAATGCAATTTTCAGATTAACTCAAGCTGAGATTGCTACTTTTATCACACAAAATAATAGAGAACCTGGAACTATGGAGATATTAAAACCTTTCTTTAGTGATTCTATTGTTTACATTCTTATGCTAGCTTTCTTTATTCCTGGATTAGCTTACGGAGTAGTTGCTAAAACTGTTAAATCTCATAAGGATGTTATCAAAGCTATGACTAAAGCTATGTCTTCTTGTGGACAAGTTCTTGTTATAATATTTGTATCAGCTCAATTCGTTTATGTTTTCTCAAAATCTAATATTGGTATTGTTATCGCAGTTAAGCTTGCTGACGTATTAAAAGATTTAGGAATCACTGGAATTTGGGCGGCTGTTGGATTAATCTTCTTAACAGCATTTGTAAACTTATTTATCGGTGGAGCTTCTTCTAAATGGTTAATGCTTTCTCCTGTATTCATACCGATGTTTGTTGAGTTGGGATTAACTCCTGAATATACTCAATTAGCATATAGAATCGGAGATTCAACAACTAACATTATTTCTCCACTAATGTCTTACTTCCCAATCATAGTTGGATTTGCTTCTAAATATGAAGAAAAAGAAGGATCTATGGGAATTGGAACTATAATAGCTATGATGCTACCATATTCGATTGTATTCCTAATTGGTTGGTCTATAATGTTTATTGCTTGGACTTATTTAGGAATCCCTATCGGTCCTGGAGTTAGCATGTTTATGTAATAAATTAAAAGGATGAAGAGTCTTCATCCTTTTTTTTATAAATTTATTTTTGTGTTTTTATTACTCCATTCGTATATTCAATTCTTATTACTCTATCAGTAAACGGAACCTCTTGAGTCACAACTCCTGTAAACAATTTATTTTTATAATAAAGTTTTGTACCTCTCAATTCTAGATTTTCATCTCCAAATTTAACTTCTTTTTGCATACATCCAACTAAAGCTATAGTTGTAATAAATATCAATATTTTCTTCATAATATAAACACTCCTAATGACAAATATTTTAGTTCTTAATTTTATTATATCATAAATTATAATCAAAATGAATTGATATAATTTCACTTTATATTTTTCAAATGCTTTATAAAATTGACAAATACGTATGCTACTATTGATGTTGTTATATATATTTGAATTCCACCAATATTTCTAAGTATATTTGATGATTCAATCATTCCTAAACTTGCCAAATACGAACTCATTTTAAATGTTGCTACAGTTCCTATTGCCATCGGGAATGTTGTCCCTGCAAAACCAGGATGAAAACTAAAACTAAAAAATTTTGGAATACTCATAACAATTGAGATCAATGTTATGAAAACTATTGCATACAACATATAAACGGCATTTAAATTGGGATTTTTCATGACATTTAAATACCCTATTACACATAGACTTGAAGGAGCCAAAAGTATTGCTTTTGTGTGATATACCATATCTGGTAATGGCTTCACCAAAAGCCTTCTAACCATAAATGGAATTATTAAAAAGAATATTATTACTCCATAAAATAAAACGAGTTTAGATATTTCTGGTTCATTCATTTCGCCACCAACTACTATTGAAACCATTATTCCGTTATATGTTACAAACCAACTTGGAACAAACCCTTCAAGATTAAAGTTTCTTATAACATTCTTGAAAGTGAAGACTATTATCAATCCTGCATGAAAAAAAACTCCAAAAAGCCATAAACTTTTCCCTATCACAGGGGAAAAATTAAATACATATGCTCCTATTATCATTGACAGCATTGAATATGTCCCATAAAGACTTGCTGGGACAGTGTTTTTATATTCCTCTACAAACGTATTTCTAAAAACAATCAATTTTAAAGTTGCCATTATAAACACTATAATCCCAACTACCATAAAGATATCTCTGACATAATTAAATCCCAATAAAAAATACACGTTAGATAGAGTGGCGGCACCCACTGTTGTGGCTATTGCACCCACAGGAAATTTCTCTATTATTTTGGACATTTTACCTCCTTAATTTTATTCTAAAATTCAAATTCTAAATCTTTTTTTATCCTAAAAAAATCCGAGTAGTCAATACTAAATATTGGTTTTTTTACCTTCGAAATATCTATATCTGCTTTAATAAGCTGAGTTAAAATTCCTGAATATGATAGATCACCTTGAATAATCGCTCCATAAATATATCCATCCCTATACATTATTTTTTTATAATTTCCTTCTTCTTCTAAAATAGCTACTTTCAATTCGCTATCTTGAAAACACTCACTCATACTTCCAAGAGAAAGTGTGGGAATATTAAAAAAATTCATTGTTGATTTACATACAAAGAAGTCATCCATCACTCTATCAACCCCAGCCATATTGCTCGTTGCCACTATCGATTCTTTCACTGCTTTTGACCATATGGGCCCTCTTCCACTAACATCTCCAGCCCCATATATACCCTCTATATTTGTCTCTCCTTTCTCATTTAAAAGAAGACCAAATTTATCCACTTTTATATTAGAGCCTTTTAAAAAATCAACATTTGATTTAATTCCTGTTGCTACAATTATTAAATCCGTTGTTTTCTCTACATCCCCCTCTAAAAGTAAACTTTTTACAACACTAGAATCCTCTTTAGATAGGTTAGCTTTTAAAACTTTTGAACTTAAAATTAATTCAACACCATTATCTCGAAGCTTTTCTTCATATGCTATGGATGCTCTTTTATCTAGCTGCAAAGGTAATAACCTATCTGACATTTCAACTAAAGTTATCTTCAAATCTTTATTTTTGGTATGAATCAATCCCACAACTGCATCCATTCCTATAAGACCTGCACCTATAACAGTTATATTCTTGGAAACTTTGGATAATTCCTTAATTTTTTCACAGTCTGATAAAGTTTTTAATCCCACAACATTTTTCTTTTCTCTTAAATTTTCAATTGGTGGAATAAATGGAGTGGATCCCGATGCTATTAAAACTTTGTCAAACTTTACAATCTCTCCATCCGAGAGAGTAATCTCCTTTTTTTCATCTGATAAAGCTATTACTTTTTTATTCTTTAGCCATTTTATATTATTTTTTTCAAAAAAATCTTCATCTACAAAATTCAATTCCTCTACAGTTCTTATAGAGGAAATATAGTGATGCAAAATACATCTTGAATATATCTTTTCATCCTCAGATATCAATATTATTTCATTTTTTTTATCCAATCTCCTTAAATTTTCTGCTCCATTGATTCCTGCGGCGGAAGCACCGATAATTACATATCTCATCTGCTCTCTACCTCCTCTAAAGTTATAGCTGCCATTGGACATTTTATGACACATTGAGGTCCTTCAGATAAATCTGTACACATATCACACTTCATTATCTCCTGTTTAGTTTCCTTATCCTCTTTCAACACTCCATAGGGACAAGCCATTATACACATATAGCAACTTGCACATTTCTTTTTATTATACGTGACATATCCTGTTTCTAAATTTTTCCTCATCGCTCCGCTCATACAGGTATAAACACACTCGGGGAGGTCACAATTTCTACAGAATATTGGAGAAAATTTCATCTCGCTACTTATCACAACTCTATTTCTAGATTCCGATGAATTATGAGATACCATACATGCACTCACACAAGTTAAACAACCGATACATTTACTCCTATCTATTTTTATTCTTTTCAATCTTTTCACCTCTTTTATACTTTAATTATTTTTATTGGCGTATATTTGTATGACGGTTCTTTTGAATAAGTATCGTAAATAGATAAAGTTAAATTATTTGTCTCTATATAATGCAAAGGAGAAAACATAACCTCTTTAGATAAATCTTCAGTTAGCAAAACCTTAAATCTACTTACTCTCTCATTTATCGACTCTATAAGTATTTCGTCTCCTGTTTTTATCCCTTGTTCTTCACCTAATTCTTTCGATATATAGATATATGGCAGTTTAGGTACTGTGTCATTAACATAGTTAATCTCTCTAGTCCTAGTTTGAGTATGCCATTGGCCCACTGTTCCTCTCCCCGTATCTAAAATATATGGATATTTTTCAGTTGTTGGTGTGGGATTTTCCAGAATATCTTCAAATATAAATTTTACTTTTTTATTCGGTGTATAATACTCATTATTTTCAAACAATCTTCTTTCATTGTTCTCCAAGATTTCACCCTTTTTAAAAGGCCACTGAATGCCATAACCTTCATCTAAATTTTTGTAATTTATACCAGTCATATCACAAGGGGAGTCCTTTGTTGCTTTTACCATCTTATCAAATACTTTTTCAGGTGTTTCCCACCCTTCCAATAGATCTCCCATCCCTAAAGCTTTTCCAATCTCATATATAACTTCAAAATCAGTTTTTTCTCCATCAGCTTTTTGAAGTACTGGTTTGATTCTAGAAACTCTTCTTTCTGTATTTATAATAGTCCCATCTTTTTTAAGGCCTGACGCCACCGGAAGATAAAGATCCGCCAATAATGAACTATCAGTGTCATCATATAAATCTTGAACAACAAAGAGCTCTAATTTTTTAACTGCTTCTTGAAATTCAGTATTATTTATCCAGGAATGTCTTGGATTTGTGCATAATATCCATAGAGCTTTTATCTCTCCAGATATTATTTTTTCAATTATTACATTATATGGAAGTGTTGGACCTTTAGGAAAAATATTTGGATCAACACCTATAGCTTCCCCTATTTTTTTTCTTTTTAATTCATCAGCATAGTCTCCACCACCATAAAGACCTGTTGAATTACTAAATAGCCGTGACCCCATAGCATTACATTGCCCAGTTATAGAGTTCGCTCCTGTTCCAGGTTTCCCTATATTCCCTGTCATTACAGCTAAATTTATTATTGCTTGAGCTGTTCTAACTGCCTGATATCCTTGATTTATACCCATTGTCCACCAAAACGAAACTTTTTTCCCCTCATGAATCAGTTTACCTAGTTCCTCTATATCAGAAAAACAAATTCCTGTTTTTTCTTGAAGAGATTCATACTTATATTTTTTCACATGTTCTTTGAACTCTGCATAATTTTCAGTATGCTTTTGTATGTATTCTTCATCCACCCATCCCTTTTCAATTAAATACTTAGCTAATATATACAAAACTTGAAGGTCTGATTTTGGTTTAATCTCATAAAAATAATTTGAATTTTTAGCTGTTTCTGATCTCCTTATATCTATTGTTACAATTTTTTTATTTTTATCTTTATTTCTTTTAACTCTATCCCAAAGAATTGGATGAGCTACAATTGGATTTGCACCTATAAAAACAATAACATCCGAGAGCTCTAAATCATTTAAAGTATACGGCGGCGAATCAAAACCAAAACTTTGCTTATGGGCTACAACCGATGTGGCCATACACAGTCTTGTATTTCCATCCAATTGACCTCCTATATAGTTTCTAAATACATGTCCCACCAATGACATATCCTCTAAAGTAAGCTGACCCGTACTGATACATGCCACATTTTCACACCCATACTTTTCTACAATACTTTTCATTTTTTTTGAAAAGATAGAGTAAGCCTCCTCCCAAGCAATCTGTTTTCTAGTTCCATCCTCTTGTTTTAAAAGAGGGTACTTGGGGAAATTTCTAATAGTCTGTTGTTTATCTAAATTTAACCCCTTTATACAACTAAACCCCTTATTAACTGGATATTTTTCAGTTGGAATCACTTTTTTTATTTTTCCATCCTCCACATAAAAATCCATATTACAAGCTATAGAGCAATAATTACATGTAGATTGTATTATTTTCATGACTAATCACCTCTTGATTTTTATTTTTTCTCATCTTAATTCTTCTATCTTTAAAGTTTTTTTCCTTTTTAATAATAATTTAGTAAAAAGGATTTATTCTTTATAATCGTAAATAACAAATACTTCTCCGACCTCTATCTAGAAAATAAAGCAATAGATTTTAAAAATATTTTGAAGGTGATATTATGGATACGAACTTTGCTATTCTAGCTTTTTTTAGTTTTATGCTAGTCTATCTTTTAATCTGTGAAATATTTACAATTTTATTTAGACTGACTGGATTAACTGAAGAAACTGCCCGTTTTCAAGTTATTTCTATGCTTACTACCTGTGGATTCACAACTAGCGAAAGCGAACTTATAACCTCTTCTAGAAAAAGAAAAAAACTTGCATTTATAACTATTCTTTTTGGATATATTTTTTCAGTTACTATTGTTTCTATGGTTATAAATTTTTTCATGAGACTAAATGATATCAATAGCTTTCATCTCATTTCCAAAGGTGTTTTGGCTATTATAAGTATCATTTTTATATGGTACTCATTTTTGAAAATAGGTTTTATTAAAAATAATTTTGATCGTTTTATTAGCAAGATTGGAATAAGAGCTATGTTTAAAAACCAACATAACCCTATTATGATATTGGGTATTTTTAAATCCGAAGTTATTGCTGAAGTTATAATTACAAACCTTCCAGAAGAACTTTTAGAAATTAAACTTAAAGATTCCAATGTTCGTCATAGGTATAATTTACAATTTTTAACAGTGGTAAGAAATGAAGATAACTCTATCCCTATTACCGGTGAAACAATTTTAGAAACTCAGGATCGTGTTATTATTTTTGGGAATTTAAAAGATATAAAAAGGCTTTTCATTATTGATAAAATTTTGTAAAGCTTATTCCTTAAATCACCCTTGATTATTTTGAGTTTGAGGGGTATACTCAAAATAATATGAGCTCTTCAATTTAAATTTAGGAGGTAGAAATGGAAATAACTTCATATAATGGTAAGGTGTTAAGAGTCAACCTAAGCAGTAACGAAATAAAGAGTGAATCTCTGAACTTGGAATTAGCTAAAAAATTTATTGGTGCTCGTGGATTAGGAAGCAAAATTCTTATGGATGAGATTGACCCTACAATTGATCCTCTTTCTTCTGAAAATAAGCTTATTATTATGACTGGCGCTCTTACTGGAGCAGCTGTTCCAACTGGTGGAAGGTATGTTGTTGTCACAAAATCCCCTCTTACAGGAATGATTGCATGCTCAAATTCAGGAGGTGAATGGGGAGCAAAATTAAAATACGCTGGATTTGATGGGATTATCTTTGAAGGAAAAGCCAATTCTCCCGTATATCTTTCAATATGTGATGATAAAATTGAACTAAAATCTGCAACCTCTTTATGGGGAAAAACCAGTAGTGAAACTGAAGATATTTTGAAAAATGAATATGAAAAATCCTCTGTTCTAAATATTGGTCCAGGTGGAGAAACTTTATCTCTCATGGCTGCGATTATAAACGATGGTGATCGAGCTGCTGGTCGTTCTGGAGTTGGAGCTGTTATGGGGTCTAAAAATCTAAAGGCTATTGTTGTACAGGCTTCAAGAGGCTCTATTCCTGTTACGGATGCTGAAGCTATGAAAAAAGAGATGCTTATCGCTATGAAAAAAATTAAAGAGGATGGCGTTACTGGAACTGGTCTTCCAACTTATGGTACTGCAGTACTTGTTAATATAATAAATGAAACCGGAAGTTTTCCAACAGATAACTGGCAAGGCTCTTATGACGAAAATGCTAAGAGTATAAGTGGTGAAACTATGGCAGAAAAATATCTAAAAGGAACTTACCATTGCCACAGATGTCCTATCGGCTGTGGTCGGGTTGTGGAAAGAGATGGTAAAAATATTGGTGGCCCTGAATACGAAACTCTTTGGGCTTACGGTGCAAGTTGTGGTGTTCATGATCTTCCCACAATTAATGAAGCAAATTTTTGGTGTAATGAACTTGGTGTAGATTCAATATCTGTCCCTTGCACTATCGCCTCAGCAATGGAACTATATCAAAAAGGATACATTTCACAAGAGGATTGTGAAGGGATTCCTTTAACTTTCGGAAGTAAAGAAGCTGTTATTGAATGGACCAAAAGAATTGGTTTATCTCAAGGTAAACTTGGAGCATTGATGGCACAAGGTTCACAAAGATTATGTGATGCTTATGGACTCCCAGAATTATCAATGTCTGTTAAAAAACAAGAATTACCTGCCTATGATGCCCGTGGTATACAAGGAATTGGTTTAAACTATGCCACAAGCAATCGTGGTGGATGCCATGTAAGAGGTTATATGATATCTCCTGAAATTCTTGCCCACCCTCAACTTTTAGATCGAACCAAAATAGATGACAAGGCCACTTGGACAAAAATTTTCCAAGATTTAACTGCTGTAATTGACTCTATGGGAATGTGTCTATTCACATCTTTTGCTCTCGGGGCAGATAACTATGCTAATTTTCTAAATGCGGGAACAGGTACAACCCACACTGTTGATTCTCTATTAGAAGTGGGAGAACGTATCTACAATTTAGAAAGACTTTTTAATCAAAAGGCTGGTATGAAATCGGAAGATGATACCTTACCTAAGCGTTTAACTGATGTTCCTATCGTAGATGGACCATCTAAAGGTCAAAAAAATCAACTCAATAAAATGTTGCCCGAATACTATGCTGCTCGTGGCTGGGTCAATGCTTTTCCTACACAAGAAACCATTGTTCGATTGGGTCTTGAAGAAAATATTTAAAATTATTTTTTTGTTAAAATTTAATTTTATTTAAAAAATAGGATTATTAAAACCGCCATCGAATAATTATAAATATAAAATAAAAAATGGAGATGATTTATATGATGTATGGATATGGTGGCGGTTTAGGTTTTTTTATATGGGTTTTATTTATTTTACTATTTTGGTATGTTGGAATCCTTATTTTAAGATGGGTTTTAGGTACAAATCAAATGATTGATGAATTGAAAAAACAAAATGAAACTCTGATTGAAATCCTAAAAGAGATTCAAAAAAATCGTTAAACTATTTTTAATTTATTGTTTTTTTTTAAATATTATGTTACCTTAAAAGTCTGTAAACAAAACTTTTAAGGAGATGAACAAATTGAAATTTGACTTGGAAAAAGATTCTATAAACAAACTATTTTTTAACTTTTCTTTCCCTGCCGTAGTTGGCATGCTCATATCAGCTTTTTATGTTATAGTTGATGGGATTTTCATTGGAAGAGGCATCGGTGGTGAAGGGTTAGCGGCCATCAATATAGCTTATCCAGTGATAACATTAGCTATATCCCTAAGCTTGATGTTTGGAATTGGTGGTGCAACTGTAATATCTATAAAACAAGCTGAAGGAGATATCCTTGAAGTTAATAGATATTTTACTCATATGGTTATATTAAATATTTTTTCATATCTTGTCATTACCACATTTGTTCTTCTCTTCCAAGATAAAATTATATTTTTTTTAGGAAGTAGTCCAAATTTATTTCAACTAGTAAAACAGTACATGATCCCTGGAATTATATTCAGTATATTTTTTATGCTTTCATTATCTTTAAATGCTGTGGTTAGAAATGATAATAGTCCTAATTATGCTATGTTTTCTATGGGTATTGGAGCGGTTACTAATGTGCTTTTAGATGCCCTTTTTATAATTAAATTTAATTGGGGTATGACTGGTGCTGCTTATGCCACTGGAATTGCTCAAATGGCTTCAGCACTATTTTTATTCGCCTATTTTTTTAAGAAAAACTCTAAAATAAAGTTGATTAAAACCAATTTTGATTTTAAAATTTTAAAAAGAATCCTTCTTAATGGTTTCCCTTCATTTATTCTAGAATTTGCAGTCGCAATCATCACTGTACTTTTTAATTCTACATTAATGACTCTTACAGGGGAAATTGGAGTTGCTGCATTCAGTATTATTGCCTATATTTTCTATGTTTTCAGAATGATTTTTAATGGGTTAGCACAAGGAATTCAACCTATTGTCAGTTATAATTTTGGTGCAAAAAAATGGGCTCGTATAAAGGCTACTCTTATTTTAGGACATAAAATATCCTTACTCGTTTCAGTTTTTATATTAATTCTTGTATATTTTGAAGGTTCTATTATTGTTGAACTTTTTAATGGAAATCTTGAATTAGTTAAACTAGCAACAAGAGGACTAGTTATATATTCATCAGCTATGATTTTTTTAGGAGCTAATTTTATAAATATATCCTTCTTACAATCAATGGAAGAAGCAACCATTGCTAATTTCCTCTCTATCGGAAGAAGCCTTGTTTTTATTTCTATAGGCATTTTTACTTTTCCATCTCTCATAGGTATTGATGGTGTTTGGTTCTCACTTCCTTTTGCTGATTTTATGACCTTTTTAACAGGAGTGGTCTTAGGAATTAAAAATAAAAATAAAATCATAAAATAATATAAAAGAAATCTTTCTAATTTTCGTATATATTTAGCAAAAGAGATTGAGGAGGGAGGCTTATGTTCCATTTTATACATGATTATGAATTTTTAGGAATGGCAAAAAAGAATTTCACAGATGAATTTGGCAATGAAATGAGTCAGCTTTATTACATTTATAAATGTGTCAAATGTCACAAAATTAAAATTAAAGATTTTATGGTTTCTAGAGCTGATGAAACCGAAGGGATACCCACTATACTCGGATTATACAGAAACGCCTTAGATATAGATACTATGAAAGCTATTGAAATTTCTTAGAAAGGATGATTTACTATGTTTTTTAAAGAGTTTAAAGAGTTTGCTGTCAAAGGTAATGCTATCGATCTTGCTGTCGGTGTTATTATTGGGGGAGCATTTGGAAAGATCGTAAGTTCTATTGTCAACGATATCATTATGCCATTTATTGGAATATTTATCGGTGGTATAAATTTTTCTAGTTTAAAATTTGTTATAAAACCTGCTGCTCCTGGAGTCACAGAACTGTCTATTAACTATGGAAATTTTATACAATCTGTTGTTGATTTTACAATTATTGCTCTTTGTATATTTCTATTTGTAAAAATGATTAACAAGATGAGAAAAAAAGATGATATCCCTACTACTCCGCCTGTTCCTACTAAAGAGGAAATTTTACTTACTGAAATAAGAGATATTTTATCTAAAAAATAAATAAAAAAGGACTTAATTCAAGTCCTTTTTTATTTATTTATATTATTTTTGTTAAAACAATGTTATAATAATGGATAAACATAAAATATTTTAAATGGAGAAAAGATGAACTTTAAAGAATTTAATTTTAAAAATGAAATAATTGCACAAATAGATGCTGTTGGTTACAAAGAGGCTACTCCTATACAGGCAGCTGCTATTCCGGCCATCTTAAATGGTATTGATATACTTGGTCTTGCTAAAACTGGTACAGGAAAAACTGCAGCTTTTGTTTTACCAATTTTAGAAAAGATAGCTTCAACAAAGGGTAAAGGAAAGGGAGTTAGAGCGCTTATTATTGCTCCAACTAGAGAACTTGCTGAGCAAATCAATAACACAATTTTACAATTGGGTAAACAGATTGGAATTAAAAGTTTGGCTGTCTATGGTGGTACATCTGTTAAAAAACAAGTTGATGCTCTAAAAACTGGAGTTGACATCATCGTTGGGTGTCCTGGAAGAATTTTAGATCATATTAACCAAGGAAACTTAGGTCTTACTAGACTTGAATTCCTTGTTTTAGATGAAGCTGACCACATGTTAGATATGGGATTTCTAAAGGACATTGAGAAAATTGTTAAGCATACTCCTAAAAAGAAACAAACTCTTTTCTTTTCTGCAACAATGCCTAAAGAGATAAAAGCTCTAGCTTTTAGAGTTTTACAAAAAGATCACCAAACTATTGAAATTGAGTACAAAGATCCAGTTAAATTAATTGAACATGAATTGTACCATATTGAAAATGACGATAAGAAAGCTAAACTTGTAGAACTTTTAGAAAATAGTGATATTGAATCTGTTATTGTATTTACAAATGGAAAACACAAAGCCAAATATCTTAGCAGAATTTTAGAAGCTAAAGGATTAAAATCTGTAAACTTCCAAGGAAACCTATCTCAAAATCAAAGAGATGCGGCTTTATCTGGATTTAGAAACGGTACTTATAATATCCTTGTGGCTACTGATATCGCTGCAAGAGGACTTGACATACCTCAAGTTACTCATGTTATAAACTATGATCTACCTAAAACTGCAGAAGCTTTTACTCATAGAAGTGGTAGAACTGGTAGAGCAAATAAAAGTGGAATTGTTATATCATTCTCATCATCAGATGATAAAAAAATGTTAGCTGAAATTATTAAAACTAATAATACAGAATTTCTAAAAGTTCACGGTGAAGAGAGTACTCTTCCTAGCAAAACAAAAGAAGTTTTTAAACAAAAGAACAAAAAAGAATTTAATGGAAATAGTAAATATAAAACTCAATCTAACAAAACTCAAAACAACAAAACTCAATCTAGAGAAAAGAAATACAAATAAAAAATTGGCTGAAGCTATTTATGCTTCAGCCAATTTTTTTTCTTTTTTTCTTATAAATATCATTTTTGCCAAATATATAGCACTAAATCCTGAAATTAATTTTGCCACGATAAAAGGGAATACTGTTTCTGGAGACACTCCCGCTACAAATCCTAACTGACCTCCAAATACATACGCACCTCCAACTGAAAATGCACTATTTATTATTTTACTTTGATTGTTCATTTTATCAAAAATTCCAAACATTGGAATACTATTTACTAAAGAGGCCATAAATCCTGTAATCCCATCATCATCTATTCCTAATATATCTCCTAATTTCGATAGTCCTGAGCTAAAATGTGTTTTAATAAAATGTAAAAATGGAAATGCACCCGCTAATGTCAGTGCTATTCTTATTATTGTTTTCATACTATCATCTATTGGATTTAACCCCTTTACTAAAGTTATCCCTAGCATTGTTTCCAATATTGTCAAAACTAGTCCTAGCGTAATTATTCCCGTCATAACTTTCCCAAATTTCCCAAAAATACTACATATTTTCTCTGGAAAAAACCATAGTCCTATCGAGATTAAGCTGGAAAAAATTACAACTGGTATCAAATTATAAATTATTAATGAAATTTTTATATCCATCATAATCCCTGCAACAAAACAGCCCAGTGGAATAGTGGCAACTCCACTTAAAATTCCTTTTGAAAAAGCTTCTTTGGAATTTTCATCAATAATTCCAAAAGCTACAGGCATTGTAAAAATCACCACAGTCCCAAGCATAGAACCTAAAATCAATCCTGAAAAATTTACCAACTCTTTTTCTACTGCTAAATCTTTAGCCAAAAAATATCCACCCATATCTATAGCTAAAAATGAATTGATATATACTGAAGGATCAATCCCAGTTAAAGTATATAATGTATTTACAAAAGGTTCCGCTAAACTCGATATTATTGGACTTAATGATAAAATCCCTAACATGGCTAAAACCAATGGTCCTGTTACACAAATACCTTCTTGAAATTTTTCTCCATATCCTAATTTACTTCCAAAACATCTATCTAAAGCCCCTATTATAGCAAAACATGTCAAAATATAAAATATAACTTGCACCCCTTCAAGCCCCCTAAAATTTAATTTCCAACTATTTAAGTCACTAGATTATATCACAAAAAATATAAAAATCTAGCGTCTAAACACTAGATTTCTATTTTCACTATATCTATACAGTTTTTACTACACTCTCTTTAAATAAATCAAAAATTTCTTTTACTTTCAAAATTTTATCTATTTTCCAAGCATCTTTACCTGCAAAAAAGATTCCATTTTCTCTATCTCCATCATGAGCTTTTATAAGCGTATCCTTTACGCAAAATTTTCTGCTACACTTTTTCAAACAAGAAGTACATTTCTTTGGAGTTAATACCTCTTCATTTTGAACTTTTTCAACATATGATGATTTTATCGCATTCGCTGGGAGTCCTGCAGAACTCATTATTTGAACTACATCTCCCTCTTTACAATTAACATATGCTTCTTTAAAATCTTGACTCACTTCACACTCTTCAGAAGCAACAAATCTACTTCCCATCTGTATTCCATCTACACCTAATGCCATCATTCTCTGTGCATCTTTTGGGGTTATAACTCCTCCGGCACCAAAAACTGGTATAGAAACTCCTTTTACAATCTCTTCCATTATATCCCAAGAATCTTTATCTGTTCCTAAATGTCCACCCGCATTTCCGCCCTCTACTACAATCGCATCAGCACCTAACTTCTCAGCTATTTTTGCCAATTTCAAACTGGAAACAATTGGAACTAATTTTACACCTGTTCCTTTAACTGTATCAAATATATCTCTTGAAAATCCAGCCCCACATATTATCATATCCACTTTCTCATCTATTGATACTTTAACTGCTTCTGCAAAATTTGAAGCTGCCACCATTATATTTACTCCTAAAGCTCCACCTTTTTCTACAATTAAATTTTTAGCCTTTCTTATCTCATCTTTTAACTCTTCTACAGGAATAGCAGTTCCAGAAATAACTCCAACTCCACCTTGATTGGCAACTGCGGACGCTAACCTAGACATTGATGCTCTTATTCCCATTCCACCTTGTATTATAGGTACCTCTATATTTAAATCTCCAATTTTCATTGTAAATTCACCTCCACTTTAATAACATATGTTATAATAACACGTGTTATTATAAAATGGAAGTCTTTTTTTTTTATTTTAAAAGTGACCTCTTATTAATTCATTTTTTCAAAAAATACTTTGTATGCTCTATATGTTTCATAGACATCTAATTTTGAGGAAACTTCAAAAGGTGAGTGCATAGCTAGTAAAGCTGGTCCTACATCTATAGTATTTATTCCAACCTCCGCTAAGAATTTAGCTACTGTTCCCCCTCCACCTTCGTCTACTTTTCCTAACTCACCCGTTTGCCAAATAATTCCTGCAGTATTTAATAAATTTCTAATACTCCACACATATTCTGCATCAGCATCATTTGTTCCACTTTTTCCTCTCGATCCTGTAAATTTCGTTACAACTATCCCATAGTTTAATTTAGCTGCATTTTGACAGTCATGTACCCCTTTGAATAAAGGATCTATTGCTGCATTTACATCTGAAGATAACGCATTTGAATTCCAAAGAGTTTTTCTTAAATCTAAATCTGAGTAACTCATTTTTATTTTACTTATCAAATCAGCTGTAAAATATTCCAAATAATTTGACTGTAATCCTGTAGATCCATTAGATCCTGTCTCTTCTTTATCCGCTAAGAAACAAACTGCTGTCTTTGCAGGAATACCCTCTATATCCACAATTGCTTTTAGCGATGTATATCCACAAATTCTATCATCTTGTCCATAAGCTCCAATTAGAGATCTATCAAGCCCAACATCTTTAGCTTTAAATGCCGGAACAAGTTGTAATTCAGCAGATATAAAGTCTTCTTCAATCATTCCATAAGCTCTATTCAACTCTTCTAAAATCGAATATTTTACCATCTCTTTTATACTATCATCTTTTAATGTAGTTGGGATAGTTCCTACAATAATCTGAAGTTCTTCACCTTTTATAACTTCACCAGTTTTTCTATCTCCTTGATACTTTGCAGCCAAATGAGGTAATAGATCTGGTATTGTAAATACTGGGTCCTCTTCTTTTTCTCCAATAACAATCTCTTTTTTCTCTCCATTAGACAAAATAACTATCCCATGTAGAGATAACGGAATTGAAGCCCATTGATATTTTTTTATTCCGCCATAATAGTGTGTTTTCATATATGCAAGCTCTAACTCTTCATACAAAGGATTTTGCTTTAAATCTATTCTTGGTGAATCTATATGAGAAACCACATAGTTGATTCCTTGTGTTACATTTTCTGTTCCTATTACCGCTAAAACTAAATTCTTTTCTCTGTTGACATAGTAAACTTTATCTCCAGCTTTTAAGATTTCTTTTGTGCTTGCACAAACAAATCCATGAGATTTCGCCAAAGAAAGTCCATATTTAACATATTCTCTTTCCGTTTTTCCAATATCTAGTGACCTTTTGTACTCTTCACAAAATTTAAAAATTTCACTCTTTTCAATAATCCCTTGATTTTTCCACCCATTCTCTTTTTTTAATAACATAATCTCCTCCTCTATTCTTCATAAAATTCTTCTAAATTCTCTATCTGTGAGTATATCACAGCAGCTAACTTATAGGAAAGATGTCTGACTCTTTTTTTACTATCAATCTTTACTAACTGTTCCTGTATCACTTTAACCCTCATCTTTTTGAGCCTGTCCAAATCTATTTTTACAGCTACCCTTCCTTCAGCCTCATATCTTTCTATTATTTCCTTTTCTATTTCTACAGAGTTAACTATCACTCTATCTATCATATCAAAACCAACATGTCTATTTATTGATTCTATATGGTCTGCCACGCTATAATTTTCCGTCTCCCCCATCTGTCCCATAGCATTGCATATATATATTTTTCTAGCTTTAGAACTCTTTAAAGCTTCCTGCATGTTACCCAGAAGTAAATTTGGTATAATGCTTGTGTATAAGCTTCCTATCGAAAATACAATCAAATCAGCCTCTTCTATAGCTTTTATATTTTCTTTTGGGCTGTTGACCTCCCCATCATAAAAAACACGCTTTATTCTTTCTCCCAAAACCGGAATATCTGATTCTCCAAACACAAATCCCCCACTCTCTTTTTCTGCAACAAGTTCTATCTTTTGTAAAGTTGCTGGGAGTATTTTTCCTTTTATATTAAACAATTTTCTAAGTTTTCTTAAGGCTACCTGAACATCCCCAGTTATTTCGGTCATAGCTGTTATTAAAAGATTTCCTAACGGATGTGCTCCTATTGATGAGTTCTCTTTAAATCTGTATTGAAAAACTTCTTCAATTAAAGGTTCTACATTACTAAGTGCAATCATAACATTTCTCAAATCCCCTGGAGCTGGTATATTAAATTCTTTTTTTAAAATACCACTACTTCCTCCACTATCAGCAACTGAAACAATTGCTGTTATATCAATTGGAAAGTGTTTTAATCCTCTTAAAACTACAGAAAGTCCACTTCCTCCTCCTATTACAACTACTTTTGGATTTCTCATTATAAATTCCCCTTTTTTATTTTGTTATATCTATATTTTATAACATTCTTTTGCAAAAAAAAACTATATTTGTTAAAATAGTTTATATTCTTATATTTGGAGGGAGTTTTATGAAAAATAATCATGGAGCAAATCTACATCAATTATCTGAAACACTAGGTATTACCGAAGAAAATATTATAGATTTTAGCTCTAATATAAATCCTTTTGGATTGAGCCCAAAGGGACTGGAAGAATTAAAAAACAACCTAAATAAAGCCAGTATATATCCAGATCCAGATTATACAGACCTAAAAAAAAGTATCTCTAGCTATTGTAACTGTGATGTTGATAATATTATTCTAGGAAGTGGGGCCACTGAACTCATCTCCTCTTCTATAAAAACAGTCAAACCTAAAAGTACTCTTCTTTTATCTCCTGCTTACTCTGAATACGAAAAAGAATTAAATAAAATTGATTCGAAAATAGTTAAATTTTTTTATAAAAAAGAAAATAATTTTAAAATCAATATTGATGAAGTTATCACTCTTATCAAAAAAGAAAATTTTGATATGATTGTCATATGCAATCCTAATAACCCAACTGGACAATTGATCTCTATAGAAGAGTTGAAAAAAATAATTTTAAATTTTAAAAAACCAATTATGATTGATGAAACATATATTGAGTTTACAGATTTCAAAAATACCTCAGCTACCTCTCTTGTTCAAGACAATAGTAATATAGTTGTTATAAGGGGTACATCTAAGTTTTTTTCAACTCCTGGAATTAGATTGGGGTATGCTATTGTTTCAAAAGGTGACCTTTTAGAAAAAATATCTAACCTTCCTAATCTTTGGAACATTAATATTTTTGCTGCAATTATGGGTGAAGCTATGTTTAAAGATTTTGATTTTATAAATATGTGCTATAAAGAATTTAATAAAAATTTCAATCTTCTTTTTAATGGGTTAAAAAATATACCAACTTTAAAAGTTTATGAAAGCAAAAGCAATTTTATCTTATGTGAAATTTCAAGTGATAGATATAATACGAATGACCTATATTCCTACCTTTCTAAAAAAGGTCTCATCATTAGAAAAGCGGAGTCCTTTGACGGGTTAAATAACAAATTTTTTCGTGTGTGTATTCTCACTGAAGAACAAATTAATCTCTTATTGACAGAGGTTAATAATTTTATAAACAACTTTATTATTTAGGGAGGAACAGTGTTAAAAAATTCTTTACTTATTGGTTCATTGCTATTACCAACTTTAACTTTTGCTAAATATGAACCTTGGAATTTTACTATTTTAGAAGGAAGTCTTATTAAAGGAAATGCATTACCTAATGGATTTGGAGATTCTGAAAAAGATTTTGTTTTTGAAATTCAAGGAACTACTAGATATAATTTGTTAGATCTCTATTGGTTTGTTGATCGTTCAAATGTCTTTAAAAATTCTAACTTAAGTGATAAAAACGGTGTTGACGATAACTATACCTATGCAGAAATTACTCCTAGACTTTCTATCGATGGTCTTACTGGTCACGATTTATCTATCGGTCCTGTTAACGAGTGGTTTATTGCATATCAATTTGATTATGACAATGTGAGAGGTTTTGAATGGGGAAAAAATAAAGGTATTAAAAAACATTATGTAGGTCTTGGAAATTACATCACAATTCCTCAATTAAAATATTTAAAATTTGATTATTTTAAAACAAATTTATATGCAAGATATGTTGATAGAAATTATGATAGAAATGAAAATGAATGGGACGGATATCTTTTTAATGTCGCTTATGGTGGAACTTTTCATAAGTTTGAAAATGGCATGAAATTAGGTTTTAGCGGATGGTTAGACTACGATTTTGGAGCTAAAACAAACTCAAATAATGAGACGCATGACTCTTTACAATGGCAAAATCAAGTCAGATTTTTTATAAATGATAATTTTTCTGTAAGTTATACTTACCAAATTAATAATCATTTCTCTCAAGTTGATCAATTCACTTCTAATAAAAATAATAAATCATTTGGCCTTCACTACGCAATAATGTTTTAAGCCAAAAGCTGATCTGAGAAAATAGAGTAAATTTCTACTATCTCAAATCAGCTTTTAATTTTTAACTAAGACTGAACTCTATCGAATGCTTTTTGATTTATCTCTATAAGTTCTTTTAGTCCCAATTTATTTATTCTTTCTATAAACTTTTCATATGATTTATCAAAGTCTTCTGCTCCTAAAACCCATTTTTGACTCATCTCATCTAAAGTCATCGTTATTTGCGAATTTATCTTTTGAACTTTCTTTGCTTCTTCTGGAGTGTATTTAAAAAGTGGAACTTGATCCATTATATACCCATTTTTCATATACATCTCAGACCATTCGGTAGCTTTTGAATCTCCCCAAGCTTTTTCATACTCGTAGTCCTGACGTGCTCCCATTTTAAATTGTAATCCATTATCTCTTAAAACTTGTAGTGCATTTTTTCCTGGAGCCTTCATCACTTTATCTGTATAATATTTTTCCCCATTTTCATTCTTTGCGAAAGTATCTCCCTCTACTCCCCAGTTATAAAGTTCATATCCTTTGTCTGAAAACCAATAGTCCATATATTTTATTATTACTACAGGATCTTTAGCACTTGCTGAAATTCCCCACCCTCCTAAAGATGTTGTTCTTGCGTCTGGTGCATAACTCTTTCCTTTATATTTTGGTGGGGCAATAGCTACAAATTCAAATTTTTCATTCTGTTTTTTTAGTTCTTCATCATTATTGTATCCTGCTGTACTTGCAAACCAATCAAATGTTACTCCCCCAACATCATTCCGTAACATATAGTCTCTTCCACTGAATCCTCTTGTGTAAATCTCTGGGTCTACCAATCCCTCTTTATACCATTTTATTACTTCGGGCATAGCTTCTTTAAATCTTTCTTCTGTTGGTCCATATTTTACTATCCCATTCTCTATATAAAATCCATATTCGGCACCAAATAGTCCTACCAACTCCTTTGTAGCAAATTCAACAGTTCTATCAAAATATGGAATTTCATCTGCTTTCCCATTTCCATTCGGGTCCTGTTCTCTAAACGCTTTTAAAACCTTATAAAAATCATCCATATTTTCTGGTACTTGCAATCCTAATTTATCTAACCAATCTTTTCGTATAAACAAACCTTGTGAGGCCTTCATAGCGTACCAATCATAATAGCATGGAATATAATATATTTTCCCATCTGCTGCTACAGCATCCATCTTGTATCTGGGATATTTTTCAAAAAATTCTTTTATATTTGGAGCATGTTTATCTATCAGATCATTTAAAGATACCATTCCTCCTGCCATTCCTAAATTTTCAATTTTATCTGGGTAGGCATAGGATATTATATCTGGTAAATTACCAGACGATACAGTCAAATTAAAAGCTTGTACTTCATCCGTTAAATTTTTAGATGTTGCACTTTCTAGCTTAACATTTGTATCTTTAAAAGCTTCTTTAAATATCAACCAATTCTCATCAAAAACTTTTCCATTTTGAATTGCTAAAATTGATAGTGTTACTGGTTTTTCTGATATTTTATGATTTTTGTTTTTTTCATCAACCTCATTAGAAAAACTTTTCACTCCTAATAAAGCTAAAGATAAAACTAACATAGATTTTCTTCTATACATATTTTAGACCTCCCAAAAAAAATTCTTATTTAAAATATACCCTTTCATATTATTTATTTTCAATGGTTATTTTTCTAACTATATGCATTTTTCCTGTTGTTAATATTCTGTTTTCTGTATTGAAAATAGAATATTTACTTTTTTTACAACCAAATGTATCATAAAAATAAATTGGATAAAATAATAAAAAATTCTTAGCTAGCGAGGAGGAATTGTGAAGAACAAACTATTTCAAGATGACAGTAAAAAAATAATCGATACCTGCGATTTGCTTTGTAAAAATACATTTATTTTTAATCACAAATGGGATATGGAAGTTTGTAAAACTCCATATACTTTTCCTAAAAAAATTATTTGGAATAAAACCCCTTTTAAAGATCCTGAATGGACTTTTATGCTAAATCGTCATAAATTTTGGATCTATTTAGCTAAGGCTTACACTTTGACCTCTAAAAAAAAATATTTTGATACATTTATTTCTCAGGTGGACTCATGGATTGATACCGTTGATATTTTCGAAGAAAAATATTCAAACTGTTCTAGAACTATTGAAGTAGGAATCAGATGTTTAAATTGGATAAAAGCTATTAAAATATTTAGGAATTGTTCCTGTGACATAAATTATATCGAAACAAAAATGATAGAATCTCTCATCTACCAAAGTAAGGTTTTACTTGAAATCTATGATGATTTCAGAACTCTTAGTAATTGGGGAATCATGCAAAATTGTGGTCTTATATCTTTGGCTTTAAACTATCAGAATCAATATCCTATTTTAACAAAATATTTAAATATTGCTCTAGAACGACTAGAGTATCAATGTAAAATTCAAATCCTACCTGATGGGATTCACTGGGAGCAGTCGCCTATGTATCAAAACGAAGTTCTGAATTCTCTCCTAGAAATATCTTTTGATTTTAAAAACTTAAATTTAAGTACTCCTGTTTTTATTTTATCCAGTATAAAAAAATTAGCTTATACCAATGCATTCATGAAAAAACCTAACCATTACCAACCTATGCAAGGTGACAGCGATGAAACAGATTTAAGAGATATTCTTACTAGAGCAGCCTATATTTTAAAAGATGAAAATTTAAAATACTTCGCTTATGATTATGTGGACTTTGAATCTATTTGGGATATTGGACCTACAAATATATCAAAATATGAAGCTATTCCTATTAAAGAACCCAATTTCACTTCAATAGCTCTCAAAGAAAGTGGGAATTTCTATTTAAGAGATTCCTATAAAGAAGATAGTAGTTACCTTTGGTTTAGATGTGGATCCCTTGGCAGTGGACACGGACATGGTGAACACTTACATTTTGATCTAGTTTGTAAAGGGGAAAACTTTATAAGCGACTCCGGTAGATTAACTTATATGGAAAATAATAGGGATAGAGAGTTCTTAAAAAGTTGCTTTGCACACAATACTACCATTGTTGATAATTTACCCTTTAGTGAATTTAAGGGGGCTTGGGGCATTGTTAAATCCCCCTTAACTTTAAACTCTTATCACTCTTTCAAGGAGGATTTTGACTTTGTTGAAGGTGGACACCTGGGGTATATTTCTTTAGACGACCCTGTTATTACTAACAGAAAAATTTTATATTTTAAAGACAGTTTATGGGTTATTATCGATGAGTTTTTAACTGAAGGTGATCATGAATATTCTCAAATTTTTAATTTTTATCCCGACAAAAAACCTATAATTAACAAACAAAGTGTCTTCATAAAAGGACTGAATAGTGATCTTTTTATGTATTGGACTGATAACGATCTAGATCTATCTTTAAAAAATAGTATTTTTTCTACTGAATATAATAAAAAAATCTCCAATTCTCAATTGACTACCTCTATAAAAAGAAGCCGAAATAAAACTTTATTCACTGTTATATCTTCTGAAAAAATTACTGTCAAAGATATTAGTATTTTGAGAGGTGATCGAACTTTTGTTCCATCCTACGAAGCTCAAGCAATTGAAATTACTTTAAATTCTGAAAATCGAATCATTGTTTTTAATTCAATGGTTGACATCAACAATCAGAAAAAAAGTTATTTAATTGATAACACCTTATTCTACGGGAAAACCGGCTTTATAAAAAAATATAAAGATCATATTTCTTTTGAAATCGTCAAATATTAAAAAAAAGCTTGTTACAATAAGTACTGTTCACTCATTGTAACAAGCCTTTCTTATTTCATTATACTCTCTATTTCATCCACATATTTTGGCATTTTATTTCCTAATCTTCTCGATCCATTTTCTGTAATTAAAAAATCTCCCTCGTATCTCATTCCACCAAAATGTTTATATTTTTCAACTTCCTCATAATTTATAAACTCTTTGTGAAGTTCTAGATTTTTCCATTTTTCTATAAGTTCAGGAATAAAATAAATTCCTGGTTCTATCGTCAGGACTTGTCCTACCTCTAATTTCTTTCCCATTCTTAAAGATTTTAATCCAAACTGAGTACTCCTTCGAGTTTCTTCATCATAACCAACTCTATTCTCCCCAAAATTTTCCATATCATGAACATCTAACCCTATCATATGCCCTAATCCATGAGGAAAAAACAGTGCATGAGCTCCAGCTTCAACAATTTTTTCAACACTACCTTTTAAAATCCCCTTTTTTACCATTCCATTAGCTAAAACTTTACACACTTCCAAATGTACATCTCTATTAGTTACTCCTGGCTTTGTACACTCTTCCGCTTTCTCAAACATCGCTACTAACAATCTATAAATCTCTTTCTGCTCATCTGTAAATTTTCCAGATACTGGAAAAACTGTAGTCATATCTCCGCAGTAACCGTTCTTTAATCTCGCTCCACAATCTAGAAGAACCATATCCCCAGATTTAAACTCATTTTCATAACAATGATTATGTAAAATTTGCCCATTTTTTGTGCATATAGTATGAAAAGATGTTGTCGCATTATATCTCTTTGCTACAGACTCTAAAATTGCTACTAACTCATACTCTTTCATTCCAGGCTCAATATTTTTCATAGCCTCTATGTGCATCTCTCTTGTCACGTCTGTAGCCTTCTCTAGCTCTTTTATTTCTTCATCACTTTTTATACTTCTCATCTTTATTATTGTCTTAACTAGTAATTCCGAAAATTCAAGATCTATTTTCTTATAATCTACCCCCAGTAATTCTGAGAGAAAAATAGTATTTTCTACACGATATTGGTTTGTATAATGAATTTTTTTATTTAATTTTTTTGTCTTTTCTATCAATTCTAAAAGTTCATCTTTTTCTTTAAATCTTTCAATACCAACTTCTTCAGACCTTTCTTTAAATGTTTTTTGCTGCCCCATCCAAACAATATCATCTAAAGTAAACTCTTTTCCAAAGATATACTCCTCCCCTGTATCCGCATCAATTACACCAATTAAATCTGGAGAGTCTATACCAAAGTAATATAAAAATGTTGAGTCCTGTATAAAGTTATATGCATTATCTTTATACGACATCGGAGATTCCATATTCCCCATAATTATTATCAAACCATTTTTTACCATTTTTTTCATTTTTTCTCTTCTAGAAATATAAATATTTTTTCCAAACAAACAAACCCCTCCTTATTTATAAGTATTTGAAAATAACTATATCACATTTTTTTAATATTTTTTATTTATTTTTTTATTTTTTCATGTCTTTTTTTACTTCAACACAATATGTTGTGTTAAATTTTTAAAACAAACAATACATATTGTGTTTCTAATTTTTTTATCTGACTTTTTTTTGATCTTTTTTTTAAAATTTGATTATTTTTTCAGCTTAGTTTTCGTTATTAAATCTATATTTTTCTGTCAAATATTTTTTTTTAACCATTTTTTTTGTCATTTTTACTTTTTTATAAGTTTGTAGAATTTTATGAAAGTGTGTATAATATTAAAATATATAAAATAAAATTATGAGGTGAGTTTTTTGAAAGAAGTTATTAAAAGAGACGGCTCAACTGTAAACTTTGATAGAAGTAGAATTGTTAGAGCAATTACAATGTCTTTTACTCAAAAAGAAAAACCAGTTAATGCGGAATTAGTTGAAAAAATAGCGATACAAATTGAAAATTTAGATGTTCCTAAGATGACTGTAGAAGAGATTCAAGATTTAGTTGTAAAAAAACTAATGGCATCTTCTGAAAAAGATATCGCCCTTTCTTATCAAGAATATCGTACTATAAAAACTGAACTACGAAAAAAAGAAGATGTTATTTACAAGAAAATAGGCGAGCTTATAGATGCATCCAACCAAGATATACTTAATGAAAATGCCAACAAAGATGGAAAAACTATCTCTGTTCAAAGAGATTTGTTAGCAGGAATTTCATCTAAAGATTACTATATAAATAGAATGCTCCCTAAGCATCTTAAAGAGGCACACGAAAGCGGAAGAATTCATATCCACGATTTAGACTACCTACTTTTTAGAGAAACTAACTGTGAACTTGTAAATATAGAGCAAATGTTAAGTGGCGGATGCAATATAGGTAATGCAAAAATGCTAGAGCCTAACTCTGTGGATGTTGCTGTTGGACACATCGTTCAAATAATAGCCTCTGTTTCATCTAATACTTACGGTGGATGTTCAATTCCATATTTGGATAGAGCTTTAGTTCCTTATATTGTTAAAAGTTTTAAAAAGCATTTCAGTAGAGGTTTAAAATACGTGGATAGATTCTCTGCTGAGGATATCGCTTCTATTGTTTCTAGCAATGAAATAGACCACTCTAATGAAAAATTAAAAGTTTCTTATCCTGGAGCTTTTGAATACGCTACAGATATGACTGAAGACTCTGTAAAACAGGCAATGCAAGGTTTGGAGTATGAAATCAACAGTTTATCAACTGTCAATGGTCAAACGCCATTTACAACTGTAGGAATAGGTACTGAGACTTCTTGGGAAGGAAGACTTGTGCAAAAGTTTATATTCAAAACTAGAATGGAAGGATTTGGAGCTAAAAAAGAAACTGCAATTTTCCCTAAAATTGTTTATGCTGTTTCTGAAGGCTTAAATTTTAATCCAGAAGATATAAACTGGGATATCTCACAAATTGCTTTTGAATGTATGACAAAATCAGTTTATCCTGATATTTTATTCGTTACTCCAGAACAGATAAAAAAAGGCACTGTTGTTTATCCTATGGGATGCAGAGCTTTTCTTTCTCCGTGGTTTGACAAAGATGGTATTGAAAAATATTCAGGTAGATTCAATCTGGGGGCTACCTCTATAAATCTTCCTAGAATTGCCATTAAAAATAGAGGTGATGAAGTTGGATTCTACAAAGAACTCGATGAAATTTTAAATATTTGTAAAGAAAATAGTATTTTCAGAGCAAAATATTTAGAAAATACTCCTGCTGAAATAGCTCCTATCCTTTGGATGGCTGGTGCTTTAGCAGAAAAAGAACCCAAAGACACCATCAAAGATTTAGTTTGGGGCGGATACGCTACAATCTCTATTGGGTATATTGGTTTAAGTGAAGTATCTGAGCTACTATATGGAAAAAACTTTGCTTTAGACGAAGAATCTTATGAAAAAACTTTTAAAATTTTAGACTATATTTCTAAAAAAGTTAAACAATTCAAAGATGAAACTAATTTAGGGTTTGCTCTTTATTCTACACCTTCTGAATCTCTTTGCGATAGATTTGCTCAAATCGATTCAAAAGAGTTTGGTATAATAGAAGGGATAACTGATAAAGAATATTATGATAATTCATTCCATGTATCTTCTAAAATTAAAATAAGCCCTTTTGAAAAGTTAAGACTTGAAGCTCCTGGACATACTTTAGCTTCTGGTGGACATATAAGTTATATTGAAACAGATTCCCTAAAAAATAATTTGGAAGCTGTTTACGAGGTACTAAAGTATGCTAAATCTATCGGTATCCATTATATGGGAATTAACCAACCGGTTGATAAGTGCCATGTTTGTGATTTCAACGGAGAATTTTTAGCTACCGAAAAAGGATTTGAATGTCCTCAATGTGGAAATCATGACTCAACTAAAATGAATGTTATAAGAAGAGTATGTGGATACTTAGCACAGCCTGATGCTAGACCATTTAATAAAGGGAAACAAAAAGAAGTTATAAACAGAGTTAAACATATGTAATAATGATGGGAGATTGAATATGAATTATTCTGGTATTAAATATACAGATATGAT
Organism: uncultured Cetobacterium sp.; assembly: GCF_947072685.1. Taxonomy (GTDB): domain Bacteria; phylum Fusobacteriota; class Fusobacteriia; order Fusobacteriales; family Fusobacteriaceae; genus Cetobacterium_A. The sequence continues at coordinate 44,540 of NZ_CAMTIK010000012.1, forward strand.
CAATGGAGAAGGGATTAGAGTAAGTATTTTTGTGAGCGGATGCTCTCATTACTGCAAAGATTGTTTTAATTCTGATACATGGAATCCTGGTTTTGGATCACCATTTACAAAAGATATTGAAGATGAGATTTTAGCTTACTTTAAAAAATATGATAAAAGTATAAAAGGACTTTCCCTTTTAGGAGGAGATCCTACATACATCGACAATATAACTCCTCTTGTCTCATTCCTTAAAAAATTTAAACTGGCCTTTCCAGAAAAAGATATTTGGATTTGGTCAGGCTTTACATGGGAAGCTATCATTCAAAATTCTCATCTACTTTCTCTCGTTAAATTATGCGATATCCTAGTGGATGGCAAATTTAAAATAGAGGAAAAAGATTTAAATTTAAAGTGGCGAGGAAGTAAAAATCAAAGAGTTATTGATATCAAAAAAAGTTTAGAATTAAAAGAAACTATCAGATATATTGAATAATAAAAAAAGTTCTAGTGATAGAACTTTTTTTATTACTTATTTCTTTTTTACATATTTAAGAGTATCTAATGCTACTGCCATAACTATAATTACACCCTTTATTATATACTGCCAATAAGGATTTACACCTATAAAAGTAAGCCCATAGTTTATTACGGTAAATATAATAACCCCTATTAGAACTCCTGGAACAGTTCCCACTCCCCCTGAAAATGAAACTCCACCAACAACACAAGCTGCTATGGCATCCATCTCATACATATTCCCTAGGTTATTTGTGGCACTTCCTACCCTTCCAGCTTCCAACATCCCACCAAAAGCATAAAATATCCCAGATAATGTATAAACTAAAACTAATGTTTTCTTTACGTTTACCCCTGATACTTTTGCTGCTTCTGGATTTCCTCCAACAGCAAAAAGATTTTTACCAAAAGTTGTTTTATTCCATAGTACCCATATGAAAAATAGTGCTAATAGCGCATAAATAATTAAAAAGTTAAATCTAAATCCAGCTACTGTAAAATATCCTTGCGCAAAGTTTGTAAAACTTTTTGAAAATCCTGCTATTGGAGAAGCGCCCACATAGTCATAATACAGTGAATTTGCACCATATATTATTATCATCGATCCCAATGTAGCAACAAATGGTGTCACATTTAGATATGCTACCACAAATCCATTTAAAAATCCCACAAAAGCACCTATAGCACAAACTATTATAATTACAACTGGAATTGGAAGTGTATCCAAATTAGGAAATACTTTATTCACGTTTGTCATAGCTTGAAGAAGCGTAGCAGATATAACAGCCGATAGCCCAACCTGCCTTCCAACCGATAGATCTGTACCCTGTGTCACTATTATTCCAGCCACTCCAAGAGCTAGTATCGTTCTTACTGATGATTGTGTTAATATATTTCTCATATTTCTAAAGCTTAAAAACGAAGGTTCTTTAATTATTATTCCAGCTATAAGTATCAGTAAAACTAAATATAGCCCCCCATCTAATAATAATTTTTTTGTGTCCTTTCCCTTTAGAAAACCAAACATATCTCTCTTTTCTTCCTCTGGGTTTATTGTATTTTCATTATTTAGTTGCATTTTTTCCTCCTGTAACTATTATAAATATAATGATGCCAGTTTTAATATCTCTTCTTGACTTGTTTCTTTAGTGTCTACTATCCCCGCTACTCTTCCATTACTCATAACTAAAATTCTATCTGTCACTCCTAAAAGTTCAGGCATCTCAGACGAGATCATAATTATCCCCTTTCCTTTGTTAGCTAAATCTAGCATAAGCTGATATATTTCATATTTAGCTCCCACATCAATTCCCCTTGTTGGCTCATCCAACATTAAAATATCTGGGCTTGTAAGCAACCATCTCCCTATTATTACCTTTTGCTGATTTCCACCAGACAGATTCCCAATAGGTGTCTTTTGAGTAGGTGTTTTAACTCTCATAGAATCTATAACCCATTTAGTATCACCATACATTTTAGATGAGTTCAACAATTTGTTCTTACCCTCATAGCTCGTCATATTTGAAATTAAAGAATTAAACTCTATATTTAACTGAGGAAAAATACCTGTCGCTCTTCTCTCTTCCGTCACTAGAGCAAATCCATTTTTAATTGCATCTAAACTCGAGTTATTTTTAATTTTTTTTCCGTTCAGTTTTATATCTCCACTTTCTTTTTCTCTGATTCCAAATATTGTTTCTACTATATCTGTTCTCTTTGATCCCACAAGTCCCGCTACACCTAAAATTTCCCCTTTTTTCAGATCAAAAGTCACCTCTTGAATAGAAGGTTGGTTTTTAGCTGTCAATCTTTCAATTTCCATTATAACCTCTTGAGGTTTATTTGATTTTGGTGGAAATCTTTGAGTCAACTCTCTTCCAACCATCATTCCTATTATTTGATCTGTTGTTATTCCGTTCAAATTTGTTGTAGTAACCCATTGCCCATCTCTTAAAATTGTTATATCATCACATATTCCTTTTATCTCTTCCATTTTATGAGATATATAGACTACGCCACAACCTCTATCTGTAAGTTTTTTGATAATCTTAAAAAGATGTGCAACCTCTTTTTCTGTAAGAGAAGATGTAGGTTCGTCCATCACGATCACTTTTGAGTTGTATGAAAACGCTTTTGCTATCTCCACCATTTGCATTTGAGATACAGACAAAGTTGAAACTTTAGCTTTCGGATCTATATTTATATCTAACTCTTGAAATATTCTCTTTGTATCCTCATACATCTTTTTATGATCTACAAATATACCTTTTAACGGGTATCTTCCCAACCAAACATTATCCATCACTGTTCTTTGTAACACTTGGTTTAGCTCTTGGTGAACCATAGATACTCCATTTTCTAATGCATCCTTTGCCGATATAAAATTTATTTCTTTTCCATCTAAAAATATCTTCCCTTCATCTTTGGAGTAAATACCAAATAAACATTTCATCAACGTTGATTTTCCAGCTCCATTTTCACCCATCAATGCATGGACTGTATGCGGTCTTATTTTAAGATTTACATTGTCTAAAGCCTTTACTCCTGGAAACGATTTAGATATCCCTGTCATCTCAAGTAAATATTTATCCATCCTATCTCCTTAAACCATTTTTATTTATAAAATAAGGGGAAGTTTTACCTCCCCCTCTCCTGTTACTTTTTAAAATCTTTTAAATTGTCTTTATCTACTCCTACATAAGGAATTCTCAATATTTTTCCGTTTAACTCCCATGCTGTTCCTTCTGTTGGTTTTTTTCCTTGCCCTAAGTTTCTAGCAATTTCATATGCTGCTTTTCCTTGATTCATTCCATCATTTAGAACTGTTCCAGCAACCTCACCATTCTCAACCATTACCAGTACTTCTGCCAATGCATCCACACCGAATACAGGAGTTTTTGGTTTTCCATTAGCCTTCAAAGCTTCTACTGCTCCCATTGCCATTCCATCGTTATTTGCTATAACAACCTCTATTTTTTCTCCATTAGGACCCGATAACCAAGCTTCCATTTTATCTTTTGCCATAGCAGCATCCCACATTCCTGTATCCATATGAAGCTCTTGAGTTTTAATCCCCATATCATTTAATGTTTTTGTTACATATGTTGTTCTAGCTTCTGCATCTGGATGCCCTGGTTCTCCTTTTAATAAAACATATTGAATAACCCCATCTTTATTTAAATCCCATGTCGGATTTGCTTTCCATTGTTTAGCTACAACTTCCCCTTGTATCACTCCCGATTCTTTAGAATCAGTTCCTACATAATAAACTTTATCATAACTATCCATATCCTCTTTAGATGGTTCTTTATTATAGAATACAACTGGAATATCTTCCGCTTTAGCTTTAGCTATAACTGTTGATGCTGCAGCTGGATCAACTAGATTAATTGCCAGTGAATTTACCCCTTTAGCTATTAATACATCAATTTGGTCATTTTGTTTTGATTGGTCATTTTGCGAGTCGTTCATTAAAACCACAACATCTTTGTCATTTTTTGCAACTTCTTCTATTCTCTGTCTCACTGTTGACATAAAGTTGTCATCATAACGATATACTGTTACTCCAATTTTTGTTGATGCTGCCGATGCTACTGTAGTAAGAGCCAATGCTCCTAATAAAAACGAAACTCTTTTCATAAAAACCCCCTACAAAATTGTTATATTATAAAACATATTGTAATTATACATTATTTAATAATCCAATGTCAAGCAATGCAAAAAAGTATAGAGTTTCTTTTTTTACCTATTTAAATATCTTATTTTTTTTTATTATTTTTGTGTTGACTTTTATATTATATAATGATATATTTTTTTAGTTATGTATCTGTAGCTCAGCTGGATAGAGCAACTCCCTCCTAAGGAGTAGGTCATGAGTTCAAATCTCGTCAGGTACACCATCTCTTTCGATCATAACTTTCAAAGCTTTTATATGCTTCTCATCTGTCCCACAACACCCTCCAACTATATCTAGAACTCCTTCATTTAAACATTTAGATAACTCTAAAAGATATTTTTTTATATTTCCATCTGAATTTGGATGACAACTTATTTTTAATGTTGTTGCTTTTCTCATTTTTTCAAACAACATTATTATTTCATCAGAAATCTCAGAACAATTTATACCTATTGAAAAAACATCCTCCACTATAAATTCATTCAATATATCTAATACATTCTCTCCAGAATACAACTGTCCAATTTTATTTACAGCAAATGATATCATTATTGGTTTTTTTCTTTTCTTTTCAGCCAACCTTTCTTTAAGTAATCTCAAACTTTTTTTACCTTCATTATAATCAAAAATTGTTTCTATTAAAATAAAATCTGTATCCCCATCTAAGATTCCATCTATTTGACTCTCATCTCCTAAACAAAAAGTTCCAACACTCTTTTTATTATATTTTAAAGCACTTTCTTTGGCTAATTTTGCCCCTTTTAATGCATATGAATAACTTTTTTCTGGGTCCTCTCCATACTTTATCAAGGCTTCTTTCGAACAGTTAAAAGTATTTGCTTTTATAAAATCGGCACCTGCTTCAATGTAATCCCTATGTATTTGAGCTATTATTTCTGGGTAAAGTTCATTAACTTTTTCCCTGCATTTTTCATCTATTTTAAACTTTTCACTTATTAACGTACCCATTGCACCATCTAAAACTAATATCTCTTTCATGTCATAACCCCTTTTTTCTTCCTATTATATACTAGGAATATTCAAAAGTAAAAAGAGTATGTGGTTTTCCTGTCAATATTTTTATATACTCCATATCTGACGAATTACTTATAAAAGTAACTTTTTTAATATTTTTCAAATTAAAAATACTATAGTTTCTTTTTAAATTTCTGATATAGACCTTTTTTTGCTCCTCAAATGCATTCTTTATAGTTGTTATCGTCCCGCCTTTTTTCCCACTTTCCAATACAAATACCTCTTCTGCCAAATATACTTGAATTCTGTTTCTTCGTAATAAATACACACCCTTAACCCCTAAGCTTGGTGGAATCTCTGAAATAATTGCTCCTTTTTTTTCTATAATCTCTTCCGCTAACATTTTATTTTCAGACGGGTATACTTCCCCTCCCAATCCCTGTCCTAAAACGGCAATATTTTTCAATCCTTTTTTTAAAGTTATTTGATGCCCTATAAAATCACATCCTTTTGCTAATCCACTCACATTATACTCAACACTTTTTTTTAAATACTCTACTATCTCCTCTGTAAATTGCACGACACTTAAATCTTCCGGATACCTTGTTCCCACTATCGAAATAGCAGTTTTCAGTTCTTTATCCTTGGGTAAAACACCTTTATAATAGAGAACATATGGCGGTGTCTTAACTTCTCTAAGTTTTTTAGGATAATCTGGACAATAATACGTCGATATCTTAATTTGTTTTTTTTCTATAATTTTTTTCTCTTCCAAAAGTTGCAACTTCAAATTTCTTATCATTTGAAAATCACCAAAAAAAACTTTTAACTTCTCTTTTTCAGAGCCATCCTTTAACATATTTATAATTTCAATTTTTTCACTGTAACTAGAAGTAAATAGATTTATTCCCATTTCAGAAGATTTTTTAAAAATTTTAAAAAGGTAGTTTGAAGAAAAGGCTAAAACTTCTATTTTTCCAATATTTATAACCATTGAAGAAACCATTGACCATAAAATCATATCATCTTTAGAATACACCCCAATCACTCTCCTTTTGAAAAACATTGTTTAATTAAATTACTCAACTTTTTTAATTCTCCTTTTAAAAAATATTTTATTAATTTCACTTTACAATTATTTGATTTTAATGTATACTATGCTAACAATTTAAATAGAGGTTAGTTCACTTATATGTTATGAGCCTAAGGCCGATGGCGATGACGACATGTTCCTGTGAATTAAGTATTACGAAGCTGCCATAGTAATACGCTTAATGAAATAAGTTCTCAATTCAGGCATACTTTTTTTAAGTATGTTTTTTTGTTTGGCAGAAATTTAAAAATTTCTGGAGGTTTATATGGCAATACTTAAGTTTGGAATTTATTCTTTTATAGGGCTTTTAGCGTTTTTAGCTCCTGTTACAATTGGTGGAGAATCATCTATTATTATGGGACATCTTAAAAATTTTGTTCTCGATAACTACTCAAATTTAGTTACTTTTTTAATCATGTTTTGTTCTGTTATAACAATAACTGGAACATGTCTTGGCTTTATAAAGAAAAAATTTAATGAGCAATATTTAAATGAGCTTTTTATTACTGATAAATTTAGTGGAATGCTAAGAATTGGTGGCTCAATTTTATTTATTATCATATCTCTTGGAATCGCTCCTGAATTTTTAAGCAATGAAAATACTGGTGGATTAATGGCAGGAGACATGATACCCCCTCTTATGGTTACATTCTTTGTCGGGGTTATGCTTATGCCACTTCTTACTTCTTTTGGACTTGTTGAATTTATAGGAACTCTAATAGCTCCTATTATGAAAAAATTATTCAAAGTTCCTGGATATGCAGCCATCGATGCCTTGGCATCTTTTTTAGGGGATGGTACAATTGGTATTGTGGTTACTGATCAACAGTACCAAAAAGGTTACTATACACAAAGAGAGGCTGCTGTTATTGCCACTTCATTTTCTATCGTGGGAATATCTTTTGCTGCTGTTGTGGCTGATTTATTAAAATTTTCTAAAATTTTCTGGATTTTCTATGGTACTATTGCTTTTGCAACTGTTGTAGCTGGATTTGTTATTGCTCGACTGCCATTAAAAAAATTCAAAAATGAATACTACAATAATAATAAGATTGAAGATGGAGGAAACAGAAGTTTTTCTCATGCATTAAATATGGCTACAACCACTGCTGGTAAAGCTTCTGAAAAAGAGATTTTAACTGATTCTCTTTTCAAAGTTGTTGTTATATACATCACCTTTATCCCTGTTATTATGTGTGTTGGATCTATCGGCTTAGTTATCGCTGAGAATACTAATTTCTTCAGCATTCTTTCAATGCCTTTAATGCCGATACTTAAATTATTAGGATTTACACATGAGGTTGCCTCTCAGATGGCACCCGCTATGATTGTTGGATTTTCTGATATGTATCTTCCAGCTCTTTTCATTGAAAACACAACTAGTGAAGTAGCTCGTTTTATCGTAGGAACTCTATCTTTTGCTCAGTTAATTTTCTTAAGTGAAACTGGAATGATTCTAGTTAACTCTAAAATGGGGTTTTCTATTTTAGATGTTGGAAAATTCTTTATTTTAAGAACGATTATTACACTTCCAATTATCTATACAATCTCTATGATTCTATTAAAAGTTGGTATTTTAGCAAATTAATAAATTCTTAAATAATAAAAAAGCTAGGAAAAAAAGAATTATCTTTTCTCCTAGCTTTTTTTATTAAATGAAACTTTTATTTAACCATCGTTTACTTCTCCAACGCCAGAGCATAGCAAATCCCCTAATCCATTCATCCATTCCGTTTGCTATCCAAACTCCAACCAAAGCCCAACCTAAATTTATACCCAGTAACCAAGACAATGGAGCTGCAACCCCCAACATCACAAAACACCCCAAAAACATCGGGAATTTTATATCTCCCGCTGCATGTAAAGCATTTATAACAACAATATTAAAAGTTCTTCCTGTCTCTATAAAAATTAACCATGGGAATACTTTTACTGCCGCTTCTACTACAATCATATCTGTTGTGAACAATTCCATTATTTGATATCTCAGAAAGTAAACTACTATCGAAACTAGCGTTGCTGCTGTAAAAGATAGTTTTAAGCTTCTCAAACACTGACTATAAGCTTTCTCTTTATTTCCAGCTCCAACTAACTGGCCTACTTGAATTGCTGTCCCATGACCTAAAGCTATTGAAAATATCATTATAAAAGAGGAGACAAGAGCCAAATAAGTTCTTGCTGTAATTTCGGTAGTTCCCATAGTATTTACCATCGCCAATATTATAACTTGAGTTAAACTCCAAGTTAAATGCTCCCCTGCTGTAGGTATTCCTATCGAAAGTATTTGTTTAACCTTTTCTATTGTAAACTGCTTTAAATCTTTTAATTTAAACTTACAGAATTGAGCCATCACAATAAAAGATACAATTGCTCCTAAGAATCTTGAAAACACAGTTGAGAGTCCCACTCCAGTAACTCCTAAAATAGGTGCTCCAAACCATCCAAAAATAAACATACCATTTCCTAAAATGTTTAATAAATTTACACCCACATTTACAAACAACATCGGCTTTGTATTTCCATAACTCTTTAATATGGCCCCATTTGTTAGTGATATAGCTTGAAAAACACAAAGTCCACCAACCAATTTAAAATAGTTCATCCCCATATCTCTAAGTGCTGATGGAAGTTTTATTTTTAAAAGAATCCAATCCCAAGCAAAAAAATAGATTAACCCTAAAACAAGTCCCACACAAAGATTCATAATTATAGAAACAGAAATAACCTCTTTTGTAGACTTTTCGTTTTTAGCTCCTATAAATTGAGCCATTAGAATGGTTGTTCCTAAGCAAATAAAACTTAAAACAGTATTTTGAATCAATAAAATTTGACTCATCCCTCCAACAGCCCCTACAGCTTGATCACTATAACGTCCCAACATTATAGTATCAACATTTCCAACAACAGTTACCAACAGAAGTTCTAAAAATATTGGTATTGTTATCGAAAATAATGATTTATTTTTTTCTGACATCCTTTTTTCTCCTATTTTTTTATTTTTTTACTTTTTATAAGCCTCTATTATACACTAATCTAAAGCTATCTGTAAATTTTTTATTGCTTTTTGCTGTATTTTACTGTATAATTTAATCTATACAAAAAAAATGTTAATTTAATAAAGGAGAGATTATGATAAAAAAATTATGTCTGAGTATGCTTACTTTTTTCCTTTATTCATCTTTTACATTCTCTATGGTAGATTACACATTACCACACGAAATCAAATACAAAACTGTCGAGGTCAAAACATTAAAAGATTTAGAGAAAAAACCTACTGGAAATCACGTTTACTCTTTAGATGGATTAGATTTAAAATCGTTAAGTGTACCGAATAGAAAAAAAGTATTTGTTAACATGCTGTTACCAAGTATAGAAGTTGTTAACAAGGAGATTGATAGAGATATTGCTATTATAAAAACTCTATCAAAAAAGAAAGCTCATACAAATGAGGAAAAAAAGGAATTAGATAGAATTTTTAATTCTTATAAAGTGTCTGCTTATAATTGGTCTGAACTGAAAAAAAGAATGATCAAGTACCCAACATCACTAATTTTATCACAAGCTGCGATTGAAAGTGGTTGGGGGACTTCAAAAGTTTTTAAAAGTCGTAATAATCTTTTTGGTATGAATGCTTATAAGCACACTAACCGAACATATAAGGAATACGACTCAATTAAGGACTCTGTTAAAGATTTTGTTCTAACTCTTTCTAGAGTAGATGCATATAAATCTTTGAGAACACGTGTACATGCAGGAGAATCTCCTGAAAGTATAGCTCATGGTTTAAAATACTATTCTGAAAAAAAGGAAGTATACATAAGAAATGTACAGACAATGCTAAAATCAAATAATTTTGCTAAATATGATGTATAAAAATAAAAGGTCTGTAGATATAAAAATCTACAGACCTTTTTAATTCATTAAACAATCCAAATGAATCGTAACACTTTTTACTGTCGGAAAATCCTCAATTATTGAATATTCTAAATCATCTGAGATTTTGTGGGCATTATATACCGTCATATCTTTAGGAACTCGAATATGAAATAAAAGAAAAATTTTATCTCCTGATTTTCTCATTACAACATCATGAACATTTTTTATATCTGTATTTTCATATATATACTTTTTTATTTCATCTATGAAATCTACATCTTGCTTATCTAAAATTGTATCTGTAGTTTCTAAAATAACATGCACTCCCTCTTTAAAAATCAGTATCGAAACCACTATACTTATCAAAATATCAAATATAGGGTTCACATATATCGATAAAAGAATTCCTACTATCACACCTAAAGATGCAAATATATCATTTCTGCTATCTTTTGCATCCGCTATTAACGCCGTATTTCCAGTTTCATTTCCAACTCTTATCTTTTGTTTGTACATAAAATATTTAACTATCGAAGAAAATCCTGCAAAATATATTGTTGACATCTCCGGAATCTCTTTATCTTTTCCTAAAAAAATAATTTCAACTCCGCTTTTTCCTAGTTCAAAAGCTGTCAATATCATAAATATTCCCATAATAACACCTATGACACTTTCTATCCGCTCATGACCAAATGGGTGATCTTCATCTTCTGGAATATTACTAAAATGGATCCCTAAAAGAATTCCCGATGAAGTAATCACATCTGATAGTGAATTAAATCCATCCGCTAAAAGGGCTCTTGATTTCCCTATAAAACCAAATGATATTTTTGTTGCAGCTAAAATTATATTCCAAAATATCGAATATAGAACCGTTCTTTTCCCCTCATTTTTTCTCACATCTTTTTTTTCTATATTCTCAATCACATATTCGCCTGCATTCTCTTTTTTAAATCCCATTTTTTTTAAAAAATCCTCTATCGGCGTGTCTTTTGCTACTATCAAATTCCCCTTTTGTATTTTTTTGTTGATAGCGAATGACAACAGTTTACTTCCATAGGATTTATATCTTTTTTCTTTTTTTATATAAATATTTTTCAAATAATAGTTATTATCTTTTTTTATAAAAAAAATATAACCTATCAATCCACTTTTATTTTCTACAGAAAAATACAGACCATTGGCATCAAAATAAAAATCTTTATCTAACTCTAAAAATTGTTCAATATTTTCTTTCACTTCTTGCGAAGTGTAGCTTCTATACATACTTCCTCCAAAATTCATAAAATTTAATATCGACAGTATAACATTTTTTCTTTTAAATATATATAAAAAACCTCCCTTTATTTTTAAAAGGGAGATTTTTTATATATAACTATTTTTTTTTGTTTTTAAATATACCATTCAATATAAGTGCTAGCGCTCCATCTCCAACCACATTACACGCAGTTCCAAAGCTATCCTGCAATGCAAATATTGTCAGCATCAAAGCTATTCCCGTATCATCAAATCCTAATACTGAGGATATTATTCCCAGTGATGCCATAACTGTTCCTCCCGGAACCCCAGGAGCACCTATTGCAAATATTCCTAACAATACAATGAATAGAACCATTGTTCCCATAGCTGGTAATGTTCCATATAAAACTTGAGATACAGTCATTACAAAGAATACCTCTGTCAAAACAGAACCACATAAATGTACTGTTGCTCCTAATGGAATTGCAAAATTTGCAATATCATCATCTAAAACTTTAGATTTTTTTGCACAAGATAGAGCCACCGGAAGAGTAGCTGCAGAGGACATTGTTCCAACAGCAGTTAAATATGCCGGCCCATAAAATTTCAATAAACTAATTGGATTTTGCTTTGACACAGCTCCTCCTATTGAATAAAGAATTACTAACCAAATAAAATGTCCTACTAAAACTATTAAAACTACTTTTAAAAAGATCGGTAACTGTTTTGTGATACTTCCTTCATAAGCTAATGCCGCAAATGTCGTAGCAATAAAAGCAGGTAATATAGGAATAATAATTCTATAAACTATTGCCAAAATCACATTGTTAAATTCATCTAATGCTGCCTCTAATTTCTTTGAGTTAGTCCAAACTATTGCCAGCCCTAAAAATAACGCTAAAACTAATGCTGACATTACAGATAATACTGGTGGAATATTAAGTTTAAATATCATCTCCGGTAATGCTCTTAATCCATCAACAGATGTCACAATATTCAACATAGGAATGATAGCATACCCAGAAATCATTGAAAATATTGCCGCTCCTAATGAAGAAAGATATGCTAACAATAACATTACTCCCAACATTTTACTCGCATTTGATTTCATCTTAGTTATAGCAGGAGCTATAAACCCCAAAATAATTAGTGGTACTGTAAACGAAATTATTTGTCCCAGTACAAATTTTATAGTCTGTACAATTCCTATCACAGCTTCATTGGAATAAAGACCTATTACCAACCCTGCTATAACTCCAAAAACTAACTTAATGATTAGATTATCTTTCTTTTCTTTTTGCATTTCTCCCCCTTTTGATATGTTTTATTTTTTTTTGGTACACTTTACATTGAGAGTGTATAACTCTTTAGTAACTTTGTCAAATTAATTTTTATTATTTTTAAGAGGAAAGAATCATTTTTTTATGTATCTGTATTAATAGAAACAACTTATTTTCACTAGGAGGATTTTATGCTTGATTACAGAAAATATCTAGGTAATCTAATTAAACAAATTAAAAATATTAAATCTTTAAGTAGCTTAAAGAAAACTCAAATACGTACTTTTTCTATTCTTCTTTCCATATTTTTTGCAGGATGGGAACTATATAGTTCTGATATTATTCGTAGCTCTAAAGAGTTCATTTTTAGTTCAGTCGTTCTAATTTTTTCTATTTTTGTTATATTATACCCTTTTATTTATTTTTTCAGATTTAAATTTGGAAAATTTTTGAGTGAACATGTATTGTTTTCAATCTCTTTAATTTTATATTTTATATTGCTTATTCCAATTCTTGGATTAATAAACAATCTTTTTTTAGATGTTTCTTTAAGTGGATTTACAATAAAAATTTTACATATTATATCTATACTTGTTTCGATGTCTCTTATTGTAATTATTATATCCAAACAATTTATCATGCTTATTTATAAGAAAAGAAAAATTGTCGGTGTGGATATATTGACGACATTTTTAACCTATATAACTCTCGGTCTTGCATTTGGATCACTGTATTACATTCTTAACTTTATGGTTAAAACCAATCTTTTCTTAGGTGTTGAAAAACCAAGTAATTTTAATTTAGGTAACTTCTTAAACCATATCTACATCAGTTTAGGGAGTTTAAGCACTGTTGGTTCTGGTAGTATTTCTCCATTAAACCCTTATATCAGGATAATTTGTGTGTTTGAAACAATTTTAGGTATCTTTCTAACTAGTTTTTCACTTGGGTTTATTTTTTCAGTTTTAGGTCCTAATAATCAAGAGATCTCAACTGAGGATACTCAAATCGAAAATAAAGTTGATGAATCCTTAGTTTCCAACTCTATAAAAAAAAGTTTTACTAAACTTAAATTGGACTTAAGTCTTGTTGAGCAACTGACTTCTTGGAAATAATTATTAAATTGATTGACTTTTTTATAATAAAGATATAAAATATATGTGTAAATGAATAATTGTATACAAATTTTATTGAAAATTTTTTTATGTTTAGAATAGTAGAACATATCGCACTGCCAAGCTATATGTTCTTGATTGTTTAACTAGTTTTCCCCTTAGTTATTCTAAATGTAGAATCCATTAAAAAAGCAGGATCTAGAATTGACTATATCCTGCTTTTTTTATTTTATTAAATAATCTATTAAAAACTCTTTTGCATTTTCTAAATGTTTAGTATTTAACTCTTTTGTTTTTTTAAGATCACCATTTTTTAAAAGAGATATTATCTCTTGATGTTCTTCATAGGCACGTATTACTCTTTCTGGATTTTGTAACGAATTTCTTTTTAATTTTGAAATAATAAAATCATAGTGTTTTAATATTTTCACTGTAAATTCCAAATTTGAAATCTCATAGAATATCTCATTATACTGAACAAATAACTCTCTTGCTATGTCCCAATTTTTTAATTGGATATATGATTTTGTCAAATATAAGTTCTGTTGTAATCTTTCTAGACCTTCTTTATTTAAGCTGATTGCTTCAAAAAGTATATTTTCCAATGCAATCCTTATTCTAAATATCTCTTCGACTTTGACGATGTTAATCTCCATAACTCTCAATCTTCCATTCGGAAGTCTCTCTATTATCCCTTCAATTTCTAACTTCTTTATAGCTTCTCTCAAAGGTGTTCGACTAACATTTAATTTTTTAGAATAATCTGTTTCAACTATCTTATCTCCAAAATTTAAATCTCCATTCAATATCTCATTTTTTAGAGCTTCATAAATGCTATCACTTACATTTTTTCTCATCAAATTCTCCTTAAATTATAACATACTACACTTAGTATAATATTAATTTAAAAAATTTGAAAGATTTTTTTAAAACTCTTCCCAACCATCTATTGAAGAACTCATATTATAACTTGTCACTGTTCCTTCAAAAAAGTTAGCTTTTACATTTCCTTCCCCTTCTGTATCAGCAAATTTTTCGAGATGTCTATATGGATTTTTTTCGAAGCCATCATATAATGGCTTTAGCCCTATAGATTTTAATCTCTCGTTAGCTAACCATTTTGTATAAGCTTCTGTCGTATCTTCAGTTATCCCTAAAATTTGATTTCCAATTATATGATTGGTCCACATAATCTCTTGATCTACAGCCTTTTTAAACATTTCATAGAATAAATCTTCCTGGAAAAATTCTGGATTTTCCTCTCTTATCTCTTTTATCATCTGTTGGAATATAACAACATGTGATAGCTCATCTCTATTTATAAGTTTTATAATATCGGATGTCCCCATCATTCTATTTCTACTAGCTAGCAGATAGAAAAAATTAAATCCGTTGTAAAAATATACCGCTTCTAAAAGATAATCCGCTATAATTGCTCTTGAAAAATTCTCGTCATTTGGCTCATCTAAAAAGTTTTGATATATATCTGCTATATAGCTATTTCTTTCAAAAAGAATCTTATCTTCTCTCCATTTATCATATATTAGATTTCTTGTTTCTTTTGGCAAAATCGACTCGATTATATACTGGTACGACTGAGAATGAACTGCCTCTTGAAAAGTTTGAATCGAGAGTATCAAGCTAACTTCTGGAGCTGTTATATAATTTGATATATTTGGAATATTATTCGTTTGAATACTGTCCAAAAATATCAAGAATGACAATATTCCATCATATGCTTCTTTTTCATAATCCGTTAAATTTTCGTAATCATTTTTATCCTGAGTTAAATCTATTTTTTCTGGAATCCAAAAGTTTCCCATCATATTCCTATACAATAAATTAGCCCACTGATATCTTACATTGTTCAGGTTAAATATATTTGTACTGTCACCTTTTATAATTCTTCTATCATTTAAAGAATCACTCCCAGCTGGATTAAATAGTTTTTTTCTATCCACTACAACTTTCACACTCCTCTTTTTCATTTATTATATTTGTATTTCTTTGAATTGTTCTTATATAATAAACTGATTTACACCCTTCTTTCCATGCTGTTAAGAATGTATCATAGATATCTTTAGCTTTAATCTCCTTATTCAAATCAAATATTAACTCCATTGAAACACCTTGAGTTATCCATTTTCCTATTCTGCTCATTATTTTTACATATGTTTTAGAATCAACATTTTTAAACTCCGGATAGAACCAAGCTCTATCTTTAAGATGTTTTACCACTCTTGGAACTGCACCTTTTTGATTTTTTTCTATATAGAATCTAGAGAATGTTGGATTTACAGATGCAGTGGATCCCATCAACAATGATGTCGAAGTATTTGGTGCTATTGCTGTCAACTCTCCATTACGTAAGCCATATTCCTTGACTAATTTAAAAACTTCTGTCCACTTTATTGAGAAACTTGAATTATCTTCATACCATTTTTGATCTTTATTAAAGAATAATCCTTGATCCCATTTCGATCCTTCAAAAGCTGAATATTTCCCTCTTTCTTTAGCTAGCAGAGCTGAAGCCTTTATTGTGTAAAGAGAGATCTCTTCAAATAATCTATCTATCTCTTCAATCGACTCATCATATATCATAAACTCTCTCGCCAGATAATCTGCTAGTCCCATCGCTCCTACACCTATCGTTCTATAGAGATTATTGTGTTTATCTGATTCTTTTATTGGTGTTTCTGTCAAATCAATTGTATTATCTAAAATTCTAACTGCTGTATAAATGATATTTTCAAACTCTTCTTTTTGTAGTTCTGCCAGATTTAATGAAACTAAATTACAAGTGTGAACCTCTCCTAGCTCCACTTTTCTAATTCCTGTGTTCTCATCAGTTTCTTCGCTAAATTTTACACTAGGAGAAAAATTCGAAAAACTCTCCATACATAAATTTCCATTTCCTATCATTCCAGCATGTGAGTTATGATTTCCTTCATTGGCTCTATCTTTAAAAAATATATATGGCATTCCAGTCTCTATTTGAACTTTCATTATCTCTTTAAATAGCTCTCTTGCCTTTATTGTTTTTTTAAGTTTTATATTTTTATTGCTTTCTAAATCTAAATAAATTTTTTCAAAACTCTCTCCATAAAGCTCACATAACTCCAAATCATAATTTTTTCTGACCTCATATGGATCAAATAAATTCCATGTTAAATCATTTTCAACTCTTCTCATAAATAGATCAGATAAAACTACTTGTGGATATATATCATAAGCTTTTCCTCTTTGATCTCCATTTTCTGTTTGAAGCTCTAAAAAATTCTCTATATCAATGTGCCAAGAATCCAAAGCAACTGTCACAGCTCCTGCTCTTCTTCCTTGTTGATTGACAGCTACCGCTGTATCATTAACTATTTTAACCCACGGAATAACACCACCACTAGCATTAAAATAACCATTCACCATAGAATTTTTTCCTCTGATTCGAGAGATATTTAATCCCACTCCACCACCATTTTTACTTATCTTAGCTATTGTATCCACATTATAAAAAATTGATTCTATATTGTCATCCATAGCGGTTATGAAACAAGATGACAAATTTCCCTTTGGAACTCTTAAATTTGCAAGTATTGGAGTTGCCAGTGATATTTTTTTTAGAGATAAAGCACTATAAAACTCTTTTGCTATCTCCACTCTATTTTCCTCTTTTATAGCCAAAAGCATTGAGATACACATAAATACCTCTTGCGGAAGTTCATATATAACGCCATCATACTTTAATAAGTACCTATTTACAAGCATATTAGCTCCTGCATAATCATAAAGCATATCTCTTGATGTATCTATTGTTTTTTCTAACTCTTCTAGCTCTTCATCTGAATATTCTAAAAGTCTTCTATCATATATTCCAATCTCTACTAATTTTTTTATAGTTTTTTGAAATGCTCCGTATGAAAATCCTCTTTTATGGTAAACCTCTCTCTCAGTTTCCATCATAAGCAGTCTTCCCGCAACATATGTCCAATCACTTTCTTCAAAACTTGTCATACTTACTGCCTGATTGATAAGTGACTCCTGTATTTTCTTTGTTGTTATATCCGCTTGATATATTGAATCTATATGGCTTTCCAATTCAACCATACTTACCTCTAGCTCTTCACAAGCTCTCAACAATTTTTCTCTTATTTTTTTAATATCTAGAACTTCTCTTATTCCTTCTCTATTTATAACCTGTCTCATATTAAAGAACCTCTAAAAAATTTTCCATAGTGTAAAATTTTTCGCTATATTCAACCACGGGTGCACTCATAATCCTTGCTTTACTGGCTACCATCATCAATGTTTTTAAATCTTGAATATATTCAAACTCTATTTTTTTATCTTCTAAAGTTTTCTTTAATAGTTCACATTTACTACAATTCTCTTTTCCATATATCTTTATCATTGCACTCTCCCCAAACCACAATATCTTGTGGTTTTTTCTTTCTTATATACTATATCTAGTATATATTATCCCATAGTTTCTATTTTTTTTCAATCTTTTTCTATATTAAAAAAGTGTAGTTTTTTATTTTTTTAAACTATTTCTATTCCAAATTTTTCTACAATCCCTATAGCTATTTCTAAAGATATTTTCGCCCCTTTTAATTTGTTTTTCATAATATCTATTTCTAAACCAGTACAACTACTCAAATCAGCCTTCTCCAATACACAATCGTTAAATTCAGTATTTATAAACTTGCTCTTATTAAATTTTGCATTATTTAATAGACAATTTTGAAAAATACACTCTTCCAAATTATTTTCCATAAATTCTATTCCTTTTAATTCAAGGTTATCAAAAATACAAAATTTCATAAAAGAATTCATAACTTTAAAATCTATTATAAACTTTGATATTTTGCTAAAATTAATATTTTTAAACTCACAATTCTTAAAAACAACTCCATTTAATTTTACATTTTCTAATTTTATTGAATCAAACTTACATTGTTCAAAAACTACATCTTCAAACTCACACTCTAAAAAAGCCATATTTTTAAACTCACTTTTTTTAAACTTTGTTTTTATAATTTCTTTTTCCAAAATTATTTCATTAGAAAGTGTCAATTTTATAATATCTTCTTCAAAATACACTTTTATCACTCTTCCTTTTCAATTTTATCTTAATCATCTTGGATAACTATTAAATAGATTCCTCTCCGCTTCTCTTCTTCTAACCAATCCTTGCAATACCTTCCCACCTGCTTTATTCCATCTCTGAAACTCTTGAGAAGCTCCATAATAATCTCTATTATTTAGTAATTTTAATAGTGTTGAAGCTTTAAAATTTCCCTCTCCCAAATTATATGTGAAAGAAACCAATGCATCAAATATCGGTTGATTTATTGCCACTTTTATATTTCTTACGACTGCACTCTCAAATGTCATCAAATCTTGTCTTAAAAGGTTCTCCGCTTGCTCCTGAGTTATCTCCATTCCTTCTTTTGAAGTCTTTGTATGACCATATCCGATAGTCCAAACTCCTGCTGGACATCTGTATGCTTTTAATCTACACCCTTCAAACTCTTTTATTAAATTAACTCCGTTTTGTGAAATTTTCACTCTTTTCCCCCTCCAATTTAAAACATTAAAAAATGTATCTACACTGTATAGTATAGATACATTTTTGTCAATTAGAGATAATTTTTTTGATAAAAAAACCTCCAAGTTAGATAATTTAATATTACCCCAACTTGGAGGTTTACACAAATATTTAATTAGATTCTAAAATCCTTCTTTTCGTTTTCATTCTATTATGCATTCCATAATCTTCACTTCTTTCCACAGCATCCTTTTTATAGTAGCATCTTCCATGAATTAATTGTAGTATGTGTAAAGAATCCAACCCTCCTAACTCCATACTTCCTCTGCATGAACCACAATAAGATATTATATGACCTTGAGTTGCATCATTTACCCTTCTATCAACTATTTTTTTGTATAAAGTTGTATTGATACAACCTAACATTCCACCAACACCACAACATCTTGTATTTTCTCTAATATTTTCCATCTCTTCAACTCTGTATCCCAAATTTGAAACTATCCATCTTATACTATCATGATGTGATAATACATGTCTTGTTGGACATGAGTCATGTATATTAAATACAACATCTGAACCTACTCCTATATCTTTTTGCCCTTCTGGTAGCCCTATTGTTTCTCTTATTAAATCCCAATATGATATAACTTTTTTCCCTGAATATTTTTCATATGTCAGATAACACGATGGACAAAGAGTAACTATTACATCAGCATTTATCTCATCTATTTCTTTTTGAACTCTAGAGTATCTCTCTTCAAAAAGCTTTGTTTCACCTATAATTTCAGTCGGTTTAGCACAGCATTGTAATATTATTCCAACGTTATCCTCTCCTAAACATTCCTTCATATGCTCATATGTCTTTTCCACTAATTCTGGAGATGATGCTGGCACAGTACACCCCGGTATTAAAACATACTTGGTTTGTTTTTTACCAGGAATAGTCACTGAATATTTTTTACTACATTCTAGTTCTTGCCCATCATCCAATCCAACATGACCAGCTAAAGGTGAAACATCTTCGTTAGCTCTTACATATTCTTTACGCATCTCCATAAAGTTTTCTCTTATATCAAAACTATTTGGACACTTTATTGTACATTGTTTACACTCATTACATGAATATGCTATGTTCATATCTATATTTTCATACCCTTTTTCTAAGTATTCCTTAAACAGCTCTCTAGGGCAAGATGTGTACTCAGTCATCATCAGGCACTCTTTCATGCAAAGTTTACATTCACACTGTAAACATCTATTCGCTTCCTCTAAAGCCACTTTATATGTAAAAGTTTTTTCTACTTCTAAAAATGTTTTAACTCTCTCTTTAGGGTCTAGCTCCTCACCCTTTCTTCTAGTTATTTTACTTGCTAAATCCCAATTTTCCTGAAGATATTCTGTTGGTAAATAAAGTTTTGTTTCACTTTTACCACCCTCTAAAGTTATATCTCTTCCCAACCATACATCCTCATTATTTAAAAATCTTACAATTGATTTTGCGGCTCTTCTCCCATCTGCCATGGCTTGAACTACTATATTTGACGAAGCACAATCCCCCGCATAAAAAACTTTTGGATTTTTTTTACTCTTCATACTCTCTCTATGAAAATCAAATCTATCCCCACAGTTTATAGATAAATCTACCTCTTGTCCTATAGCAAAAATAAGAGTATCCGCTTCTAATATTTCTAAATCCATTTCATTAAACTTAGGTTTAAATTTACCCTCTTCATTGAAAATAGAGTCGCATTTTTTTATAACTACCTTTTTGACTCTTCCATTTTCATCAACAAAAATCTCCTTTATTCCAGAACTTGGAATAAATTTCACACCTTCTGCGAGAGCTCCTTCAACTTCATGCTTAGAAGCAGTCAACGATTCCAAATCTTTTTCTAAAAATATAATGTATGAGTTTTTAGAGTCTTTCAATCTTAAAGCAGACCTTGCACAATCCATTGCAACATCTCCACCTCCAACTGTGAGAATATTTCCTTTAACCTCCTTGAAATCTCTCGTTAAAGATACCTCTTTTAAAAATTCAACAGCTGTTAAAACTCCAAGAGCATCAAAGTTATTTAAAGATTTATCTTTTCTCCCAATCTGTTTTCCAATAGCTACCAAAACAGCATCATAGTCTTTTTGTAGTGTTTCAAAATCTATATCTTTTCCAATCTCCACATCAAATTTTACTTCTCCTCCAAGTTTAGCTATTAAACTAAATTCGCTCTCTATTATATCTCTTGGAAGTCTATACTCCGGAATTCCATATCTCAGCATTCCACCTGCAAATGAATTTTTTTCAAATATAGTTACTTGATGCCCTTCTTTCAAAAGCGTTAGTGCTCCTTGAGCCCCTGCTGGTCCAAATCCAATAATTGCCACTTTCTTTCCTGTAGGTTCTTTTTTAGATAAATCCCACATCTCAGAATTATCATAGTTATCCGCTATATATCTTTTTAGACCCGCAATTGAAATTGCTGTATCCTCTTCTCCTCTCCTACATGCACTTTCACACGGGTGAGCACAAACTCTCCCTAAAATTCTAGGTGTAAAAAGTTCCTCTCTTATAACTCTTATAGCTTCTTCACCTTTATTTTCTCCTATAAGACGGATATATCTCTTAGCATCTGTATTCATAGGACAAGCTGTTGTGCATGCTGATTTTTCTTCTCCCATACAATTATCCACTATATGCTTCATATTTTCTATAATCTCTTTTCTTAACATATCTTACACCTCTTTCAATTTTTGAACCTTTGATTTTTTTCTAAAAAATTCTTTAAAATCTACTGCGAATATAAATACTCCCAGAATTATAACCAATCCGCAAATAGCAAGATATGGAGTTATCTCTGTCCCTAAAATTAAACTACTAAAAGCTATTGCCCAAAATGCTGCAGTACTATTTAATGCTGTTCCCATTGATGCCCCAATATAATCTACAGCCTTATACCAAGATAGATAAGTTATTGCTCCCAATATTGCAATTCCTGGGAAATATATAAGTTCATTATTTGTTACCAGTTGTCCCACTACTTTATATCCATCTACCATTGGCATGATTATAACCCCGTAGATAACAAAAGATGTCAAATATCTCAGTGTTAAGAATTGTTGTGGAGTTGCTTTTATATGCTCTTCATTCTTAATTTTTTTCATAGCATATCCTATAATAACCCCCTCTGAAGCCCATCCCAAAACTGCTAACAGAGTAAACCCCATTCCTTTATAAAAATCTGGATACATATTTAAATCTACCTTTGAATATCCCAGTGCTACAGATCCGATTAAACTTACTGTTATTCCAATAATAGCTCTTTTTGAAAGTTTTTCTTTAAGTATAAAATATGATAAAACTGCTCCCACACCTGGATATATAACTGATAAACTTGACGCATAAGCAGGTGCCGCATATTTAATTCCAATTACATACCCACTCATTCCGATTGGAGCTCCCACTAACGCTGCTAAAAATGTGGCCTTTCCCTTTTTTGTTTTTAAAAGCTTAAATGTATCCATAAGTTGTCTGTTAAAAAGAGCAACTAGAACAAGCCAAAAAAAACAAAATGCATCGTGTAAAAATGCAGATACCAATGTACTTGAGGATGCTGTTTTTAATATAGTAACATCTCCTACAAGCCCCATTAAAACGGTATCAAGTCCCCATGCAAATCCAACTAGACCACCAAAAAACAAACCTTTTTTCAAATTCCCTTCCATAAAATCCTCCTTGCTTTTCTAATAATGCTAGTATATTAAAAAAATAACGTAACGTCAATATTTTTTTGACGTTACGTTACAATTGGTTTAAAATAAATTTTATGTGATTAATTTATAATCTTTTTTTATAAGATTTTTATGAATGCCTTCGTTACTAAAACTACTTTCCTCTCTCTTTTACAAAATATTCTAAATTTATTTTCTACATAAATTTCATCTTTATGTTTTAAACCTCTCTCTTTTAAATAACTTTGCATTTTCTTAAATACTTCAAGTTGTTTGCATAACCCATCTCTAGAATAAGCGACTACATACTCTCCCTCTTCCAATATATAATCTCCATTTTTATGGGAATGAAATTCTAAAGTATATTCATCCAATTCTTTTAACAATATCTTCTGAAAATCTCCACCATAAGTTTTCTCATCCATTATGTCATAAGTTTCTAAATTCCAAACACTTTCCACATCTGGATCATTGTATATTTTATTCCTAACATCCACTGAAAAATATTTTCTCTCAGACATATCTTCAATATTTATAAAAACATTCTCCATATCCAATTTCTCAATTATATCCATTTCTTCTTTAATCTTTTGATTTTGCCATTTTAAATAATTTATCATCTTTTCGTTTTCTTCCACTCTAGATTTTAAAAATATATTTTTTTGATTACAACATTTATTTCCTAAAAGCCCCTCTATTTCTTTTAAACTAAATCCTCTATTCTTAAGTTCATTCAAATATATAAGTTTATTGATTTCATCTTTAGAGTATAGCCTATTTCCTCTTCCTTCTTGAGTAGATTTTATCAATCCAATCTCTTCATAATATCTTAAAGTTCTTGTTGTTAGGTCCATACTTTTTACAATATCTCTTATTGAAATATACTCTTTCATTTTGACTCCTTTTTAAGCTCGGCATCTTTTAACTTTTTTCTACAGATATAATTCTTTGATATCAACAAGTGAAAAATATGCTTATATCCCCCATAGCTAAAGCAAGAGGCTTTACGCACTTTTTCGTAATATCTAATAGTATTATATCATTTTAATTTCAAAATTTTATAATCATTTTTTTTGATTATTATTTTTGCCTAAAGAAGAATACTTCGAGAAATTAAAAAGTCTTCCTATTATCATCTTTTTCATCTAAAACCATCAGTTGAAAATATAAAACATTACTCCAACTTGAAGGTTTACACAAATATTTAATTAGACCCAAAATAACCAGTAGTTACAGAAGGAACACAAAGTTTTCTTCTTTTACATGATAGCTTATAAATAGAACTGCCTCCATTTATATTTTTCATAAATTTTGTGTATTCAATAAGACAATCTATCTCTATATTTAGATTTAAAATGATAGATACAAACTTACAGTTATTGAAAAGTTTTAAATATTTTCTTTTATTATTTCTATAAATTCTTTAACTTTTTTTTCAAGAAGATCTACTATGATTTCTTTTTCTTCAAAAGTTTTCGCAGGGTATTTATCCATATCAAAATCGATAGTTTCTTTGGCAGGAACAAATGGACACTCTACAGCACATCCCATTTTAACAAGATAATCAATATGTTCTGGAAGGTTATCTAGAGAATGAGGTCTGTATCCATCCATAGAAAGTCCTCTTTTTTCCATAATTCTAGCTCCTTCTGCATTTACTTTGTTTGCAGGGTTTGTTCCAGCACTAACTATTATAAAATCATTTGTTAATTCTTTTGCAAATCTTTCACAAATAATACTCTTAAAAGAGTTTCCTTTACATACAAAAGCGATTGTTTTCATTTTTATAAATCCTCCTAAATTTTTATTATTTTCTCTTCTTTGCAGTTTTCTATAAAATACCCTCTTGTTCTATTTGATATATTAACTAATATAAGCATAACAGGTACTTCAACAAGAACTCCAACTACTGTAGCTAAAGTTGCTCCAGAATTTAATCCAAATAAAGATATTGCTACAGCTACAGCAAGTTCAAAGAAATTACTTGCTCCAATCATTCCTGCAGGTGAAGCAATCTCATGAGGTAGCTTCCAAATTTTAGCCCATGTATATGCAAAAAAGAATATAAAGAATGTTTGGATTGTTAATGGAATAGATATAAGTAATATATCCATAGGATTATCGATTATTTTTCTTCCTTGGAAAGAGAAAATAATTGTTAATGTTAAAAGTAAACCAGCTATAGTTATTTTATCAAACTTTTTAAGAAATGTTTCTTTAAAGTAATTAATTCCTTTAGTTTTGATAATATAGTGTCTAGAAACTATTCCTAAAATTAAAGGAATAACAACAAATAGTACAACAGAAAGGATCAAAGTATCATAAGGAACAATAACATTATTTATTCCTAATAATAATGCTACTATTGGTACAAATCCAATAAGTAAAATTAGATCATTAACTGCTACTTGTACTAAAGTATATGCCGGATTTCCTTTTGTAAGCTGACTCCAAACAAAAACCATAGCAGTGCATGGAGCTGCCCCTAACAGTACTGCTCCTGCAATATATTCGTCAGCTAAATTAAGTGGTATTATATTCTTAAAGACAACTTTAAAAAATAATACTGATATAAGGTACATTGTAAAAGGTTTAACTAACCAGTTAGTAACACAAGTTATTGTTAGCCCTTTTGTATTTTTAGTTGCATTAATAATAGATGTAAAATCTATTTTTAACATCATTGGATAGATCATTAACCAGATTAAAATCGCCACTGGTATAGAAACGTTTGAATATTCAAAAAGTGCTAGTGTCTCTGGTACTGTAGGTATAAATACCCCAATAGCTACGCCTAAAACTATACATATTCCTACCCAAATAGATAGGTATTTTTCAAAAAATCCCATTTTTCCTCCTTCAATTAAAAGTTTTGTATGAGTATACACTCATATGTTAACATGAGCTCACAACTTTGTAAATAATAATATTAAAAAAATATAATTTAGTTTTTTCTAATATTATTTTGACAATAGTTTATCTATATGGTATAACGATATTAGCAAATTCTAATATACTTTGAGGAGGATTTTATGAGATTCATTGAAGATTTTTTTTTGAAAATGTTATGGCTTAATAATATGGCTGGTTATTTAGTTTCAAATTTTTTTAATATATCCTTAGATACAAAGCTCGGAGGAGCTTTACAGTTTTTTATCTATGATACAATTAAAATTTTTATTTTATTAGGTGTATTAATATTTGGAATCAGTTATATCCAAAGTTTTTTTCCACCAGAAAGAACTAAAAAACTTTTAGGAAGATTCAATGGAATAACTGGAAATACACTTGCTGCACTTTTAGGAACCATAACTCCATTTTGTTCTTGTTCTAGTATACCTTTATTCATTGGATTTACATCTGCAGGATTACCAATTGGTGTTACTTTTTCATTTTTAATATCATCTCCTTTGGTTGATATTGCATCTTTGTTATTAATTAGTTCTTTCTTTGGATTCAAAATAGCTTTTATATATGTTATTGTAGGAATAATCCTTGCTGTTGTTGGTGGAGTTATAATAGATAAGATGAATATGACAAAATATGTAGAACCCTTTGTTTTAAATATCCAGAATGTAGATGTTGAAATTAGTGAAATGAATCATAGAGATAGATTTTTATTTGCCAAAAATCAAGTGAAAGATATTTTTAAAAAAGTTTGGCTGCCTATTTTAATTGGAGTTGGAGCTGGAGCACTTATTCATAATGTTATACCAACAAAAATTATTGAAGCTCTTTTAGGAAAAAATAACCCATTTGCAGTTTTACTAGCAACTTTAGTAGGAGTTCCTATGTATGCTGATATTTTTGGAACTTTACCTATAGCTGAAGCTCTTTATCTAAAAGGTGTTGGAATTGGAACTATTCTAGCTTTAATGATGTCTGTTACGGCATTATCTTTTCCAGCAATGGTTATGTTAAGTAAAGTTATAAAATTTAAGTTATTAGCTTTATATGTTGGATTAGTTACTACTGGAATTCTAATTATAGGTTATTTATTTAATTTTATTAACATATAAGACAGGAGGAATAAAATGGAAATTAAAGTATTAGGTGGATGTTGTAAAAGTTGTGATGTATTATTAGATTATGTTAATGAGGTATTAGTTGAACTAGATAAGAAAGCAAAGGTTGAAAAAATAACTGATTTTGTTGAAATTGCAAAGTTGGGAGTTTTAAAAACTCCCGGAATTGTTATTGATGGAAAAGTTATATTTTCTGGTCGTATGGCTGACAAAAAAGAAGTTAAAGAAATTTTATCTAAATATTAATTTTTTACAAAAAGAGTCTCAACTTAAAATAAGATTGAGACTCTTTTTTCTAATCTAAACAATGATTTTTAGTTTTTAAAAATTCTATAAAACTATTTTTATCTTCTAAAAATATACTATCTTCTAAAGATTCTAAAGTATCTATAACAAAACTATTTTTTTCTAACAGTTCCAAGTTTAAACTATAATAGGACCACTTTCCCTTTTTTTGGCAAACTATTAATTTATCTTTTCTTAGTTTAGTAATATGTCTTGAAGCATTTGATTGATTTAATTTTAGTACTTCTTCTAAATCACAATTACAAGCCTCTTTAAATGTTAATAAAATTTTTAAAATTCTTAATCTATTTAAGTCTGCTAAGGACTTAAGTATCTCTAAAATTTCCACTTCTCCTCCTCGTATAATGAAGATATGAAAATCTTCATCAATTTATCTATTATAATTTGCTAAAGTGCTGTGAATTATACTCTTGAAGGATTTAATACTCTTTATTCTATGATCTCTTCAAACGGTCAAATACGGTAAGTCATCTAAAGGATAACTTTCTTTTTACCACATTATAACCCTGAAAAAATATTAATTCAAGTGTTTTATCAAGTGGATCTAGAGGAGGAGTTAGGATATACTAAAGGAATAACT
>NZ_CAMTIK010000013.1 GCF_947072685.1 uncultured Cetobacterium sp.
CATTACCAAAAAATGGACAAGCCGTCAAAGAGAGTGGGGACAAATGATTTCACAACTCCAAATATATTTTGAAGGAAGAATTTAAAATTAATAAAATTAATTTTACACCAAAATATTTAAAAATTGATATTTAAAAAGGGATGACTTAAAAAAATCATCCCTAAAAATATAAAAATCACTCTAATTTTTTAGAGTTTACACAAAATTTGAAGAAGACTCTCATTTTTTGCGTAGGACTTTTTAGTCAGCCTCTTTATTTTAATAACAACAAATCTCCTTGTGTTGGAAATATATAATTAACTTTATATATATTACTTTCATTCAATTCTTTTTTTATACGTTCTCTCATATCATCATTCTTTTTTAAACTTGGTTTTATATGTGTTATAATAATATTTAAACCTTCTAAATTTTCAATTCCAGAATATTTCGCTAAAATATCTAACTCCTTGTTTATCCACATCGGTGTTAAATGCCCAAATAAAGCCTCATCTTTTTTTGAATTGTCAAATGATACCTCTATCATTATTCCTTTGATTTTTTTATTTTTCAAAAGTGGGCCCAAAGCTCTATATGTCTTCTCTAACTTATCTGTTCTTTCTATCTTATCAGGTCCAACATCTCCAAAATAAGCCAAGTAATCTCCTTCATTTTCGATTAAAAACATTGATGATTCATAATTACTATGACTTAACGGAAATGTTTTAACCTTTAACTTTGTATTTTCTAAAACATATTCCTTGTTTAAGTCTAATACCTTATAAGTATACTGATTTAATTTAAATCCTTCTCCTTCATTCGCAAAATTTGGCCAAATTTGCCAATTAAAAATATTATTTTTCATTGTTTCAACGGTACTGTTTAGTCCATATATATTTTTCTTGGTATCCTCTGTTGAAGATATCACCAATCCTGAAATATGATCAAGATGAGCATGAGATATTAAATATCCTTTAACTTTTTCTCTAAATATATAACCAATATCATTCCACTCTGTTTCTTTTGGAATAATCGTATTTTTAAAACTTCCCTTCTCTAAACCCACTTTTATTCCCGGAAGAATCGTCCCTGCATCTAAGGCTATAAAATTTTCATCCCCTTCACCTTTCAAAAGATATCCTGACACATTCCCATCCATAACCCCACCATCACTTCCTAAAGTTACCAATTCAAACCCTTGTCCATAAATTGATAAACTCAGTATTAGTTGCGATATCAATAATATTTTTTTCACAAATTCCCTCCATTTTTTTATCTTTTTATTTTTCACACAATTCTGTAGACAAAATATTTTAACATTATTAAAGGAAATTTCAAACCTTTTAAGAAGAATAACTCTAGAAAGATTATTAAACTAAAAGTGAGGTGTTTTATTATGGAAAAAAAAATCCCTGAAACTAAGATTCCAGATATATTAGAACCAAATGTTGAGGCTGAAGCTAGTGAAGTTCGTGATGAAGAAGATAGAGAAAACGAAGAAAAAGAATAGAAAAAAAAGAGTGGCATAAATTTTGCCGCTCTCTTTTTTTAATAATATATATCTATAATATTTATTTCACTTGTACTGTTCACTCTATACGGTATTAACCATGAACTAAATCCTGAACTTACAACTGTATGAGTTCCACCAAAGTTTTTATATCCATGATAATTTTTATACATTCTTTTTACAATTAAATTATACGGAAAAAACTGTCCTCTATGTGTATGCCCACAAAGTTGTAAATCTATTTTGTTGTCTATTGCCTCATCTATAGATATCGGATTATGATCCAATACAACTGTTGGAAAATCCATATCTATTTTTTTTGTCAAATATGCCAATTTTTTTCTTTTTTTATTTGTAATATCATCTCTACCTATAATATTTAGACCTTCTACATTAAAAACATCATCTTTCATGACTTTAATTCCTAAAGATTTTATGTACTTTATATTCTCATGAATTCCACCATGGTACTCATGATTTCCTACAACTGCGTAGATACCCAATCTTGGAGTAATAGCCCTAAAGCTATTTGTAAAATCTGATTTAATGTCCCTACAACTAAAATCTATTAAATCTCCTCCTATCAGTAATATATCTACTTCCTGCTCCTTTATTTGTTCTAAAGAGCTCTCTATTTTTTTTTTATTTGTCAGTGCCGAAAGATGTATATCTGAAATAAAAGCTATCCTCATTTTTTTGTTTTCTGATTTTTTTTCTAAATGTATTTCTTCTTTTATAATTCTAGGTTTAGAAAAATTATTATATGCATATATAAAAAATATAGGTAAAATAATTAAACTTAAAATCAATATATTTAACTCAGACAACTCATAAAAAAAATAATTTACTATCCCCAATACTATCAATAAAAAAAACATATAATGTGCTAAAAATATATAATTTCCTAAGAATCTTCCTAAAAATATATTTCTTCTAAAAAACGATCGTCTAATATACAGTATTGGAAGTATAGCTAATAAAAAAGCTAAGTTTATCAAAAACAATTGTTCCATATTTATCTACTCCTTATATAAAATGACCAACTAAAGATTTTAGACCCATAAGAACTAAAATCCCACCTCCTAAATACTCTGTTTTATAACTTATTAAATGCCCCACTCTATGCCCTAAATATACTCCTATGGAAGCTATTAAAAATGTAACAGCACCAATAACCTGTATTGAATAGTATATATCTAAGTTTGAAACCAATGAAAATGAAAACCCTATAGCCAATGCATCAATACTCGTTGCAAAACCTAAAATTAATAGATTTGAATTTGAACTGCACTTCCCTTTAACTTCACACTCTTCATCTTTCCATCCGTCATAAATCATTTTTCCACCTATAAGTAGAAGCAATATCGTTGTTATTATATAATCATATTGTGATATTTTATCTGCAAAAACTCCTCCTACTCTCCAACCTATGTACGGCATTATTGCTTGAAATCCTCCAAATATCAAAGCTATTTTCAAAATACTTCTCTTCCGTAATTTTTTTATTGCTAACCCTTCAGTTAAAGAAACAGCAAATGCATCCATTGCTAGTCCAATTGAAATTAATATTAATGATATATTATCCATCTCTCCTCCAAAATTTATTTGTGTATATTATACTCTCATTTTTTATTTTCTCAAATCAATTTTTTACCAAACAAAAAAACTTCCCTTGGAATTAATTGAGAGAAGTTTTTTTGTTATTACTCTAATTTCACAAAACTAAATTTATTACAGATAGCATCCCTATTACCCATAGAGTAGTATTTATTTGTTTAATTTCACCCGCTGCTATGTGAGTTACTATATATCCAACAAATCCAAAACTTAATCCTATACTTATACTATAAGTCAATGGCATCATAACTATCGTTAAAAAAGCTGGGGCCGCAACCTTTATATCATAAAAATCTATCTTCGCTATAGACTTAAACATAAATACTCCCACAAGAACAAGTGCTGGAGCTGAAGCATAACCTGGAACAATTCCAACTATTGGTGTAAATAGCAGTGCTAATAAAAACAACATACTTGTAACTACCGATGCCAATCCTGTTCTTGCTCCCGCTGCAATTCCTGCTGCTGATTCTGCAAATGAAGTCACTGTACTTGTTCCTAGAACTGCTCCTATCAAGGTGGAGGATACATCTACTTGCAACATTCTTTTTAGCCCTTTTGAACCTTCATCTCCCTGTACAAGCCCCATATTTTTATAGCAAGCCATCATGAATCCCAACGAATCAAACAAATCTATAAACATAAATGAAAATATCGAACCTATCAAAGATATCTTTAAAGCTCCTAAGATATTAATTTTCATAAATATCGGATTTATAGATGGTGGCATTGATATTATTGATGCTGGGGTATCGACTATTCCAAAAAACATTCCCAGAACAGTTGTCACAGCTATGCTTATAAGTATACCCCCATTTATTTTTCTAACCTCACATATCACCATAATACACAGACCTAAAAGACCCAAAACTGTAGGTAAAGAAAAGGCTCCCAATCCAACAAATGTAGCTGAGTTACTAACTATAACGCCCATGTTTTTCAAACCAATAAACGCTATAAAAAGTCCTATTCCAGATGTCGCTGCAGTAGATACTACTGTTGGAATTGCATTCGCAATTTTTTCTCGTATTCCACCAAGAGTCATTATTAAAAAAAACAATCCTGATAAAAAAACAACACCTAACGCGTCTTCCCAAGGTACACCTTGACCTAGTACTAAAGTATATGTGAAAAATGCATTTAATCCCATTCCTGGCGCCAAAGCAAATGGCGCGTTTGCCCAAAATGCTGCAATACCTGTTCCTATTGCAGTTGCCAAGCAAGTTACAGTTATCAATGCCCCTTTGTCCATCCCTGTTGCTGAGAGTACTTCTGGATTTACAAATACAATGTACGCCATTGTTAAAAACGTTGTAATTCCACCCATTATTTCGGTTTTTATGGTACTTCCTCTCTCCTCTATTTTAAAAAATTTATCAAAAATATCTAACACTGTATTTTTCTTAATTCCCACTTTATCCATCTTATATTTCTCCTATCCTTATAATATCTCTACAATTGGAAATCTATTCGGTAAATTTATATTTGCTCTCTCTTTAATTTCAATCGATTTTTCTTTTACTTTTTCTAATAGATCTTGTTCATCTATAACTAAAAGTGTTCTCTCCTTCATAAGCCATTTCCCATCACAAATTGTTGACTCAACATTTTCACTAGACATTGTATAAACTATATTTGCCACTGGATCATGCAAAGGTAAAGAATGCAATGAATTTGGATTTAAAATTACTAAATCTGCCTTTTTTCCAATCTCTAAACTCCCAATCTCCTTATCTAAAAGTGCACATTTAGCTCCATTGATTGTTGCCATTTCTAAAACTTCTTCAGCTGGAAGAACTTTTGGATTTAATGTTCTTCCTTTATGTATAAGCGATGTTAAATACATCTCTCTCATCATATCCATTCTGTTATTAGATGGCGCTCCATCTGTTCCTATGGAAACTTTTAACCCTTTTTCTAACATTTCCGGAATTCTTGCAAACCCTAAAACAACCTTCATCGCTGCCGCTGGATTATGAGAAACTTTTACATCATAAAGTCTAAATAAATCAATTTCTCTATCAGTTAACCAAACCGTATGTACTGCAAGTAAATTTTTACCCAAAGCTCCTAATTTATGTAGATGTTCAACTGTTGAATTCCCTCTAGTCTCTTCTATAAAACTATTTTCGGCTGCAATTTCTGCTATATGCATATGTATACCTGTTTCTAACTCATCCGCCATTTTTTTAGTTTTAATTATCAAATCATCTGAATTATTAAATATTGTCCTCAGTCCAAACCATATTTTTATTCTTCCATCTGCTGTATTATGATATTTATCAAACAACTCTTTTTGAACATTTAATTCTTCATCAGCTGTCTTTACCCAATTTGAAGGTAACCCCTCTCCTTGATCCATTACAGACTTAGAAAGTCCAGCTCTAAGCCCCATAGTTCTCACAGCTTCTGCCATCGCTTCTACATATTGACCCCCAGCTTCTAAAAAAGTTGTAACTCCCGATTTAATCATTTCTGCACAACATGCAGTTGAAGATATTAAAGATGCTTCATAATCAAAATTACTTTCATATGGCCATACCCTCTCTCTCAACCAAGTAAGTAAATCTACATCGTCTGCGATTCCTCTTCCAAGTTGCTGAGATAGGTGAACATGTGTATTTACAAAACCAGGTAGTATAATTTTCCCTTTTGCATCGTAAATTTCCGCATCTCTTTCAATTAAATTTTGCTCAACTTTCCCAATTGCTTTTATTATATTTCCTTCAATTAATATTGAACCATTATTAAATATTTCTCTTCTCTTGTTCATAGAAATTATGTATGCATTTTTTATCAATATTTGTTTCACAAAACCCCTCCAAATATACTTAGTGTAATAAAAAAAGTGTAAACTCTAATCTAGGATAGAATTTACACTTAAATTAATTCACATAAAAATAGATACCACTTCTCTGTGACATTTATAGTATAAGTTCTACCCATAGCGTCTTTATTTAAGGCAAAGACGTAGAAACTATTGGACCATATCTCCAAAATATATGAGTAAACTTTTTTATTCTTTTAATTAATTTTATCACAACCTCATTAAAATTTCAATTTTTTTCATGTTTTGATAAGATTTTTTCTTTAAAAATGGTATAATCTACTTAGAATTTTACAGGAGGTTTTGTATGAAAAAAAAATCACTTCTTTTTATATTTTTTATTTCAACCTTTATTTTAAGTAGTTGTAGTGCACTTATGACCTCTATTGGAGATAATAAAATACACAACGCTATTGAAGTATATAAATATAAAGGGCTCACTACCGATGGTATGCTAGATCTTATCTCTGGTTTAGATTATTCTCCTAATTCAATTATTGGAATAAATGAATTTAAAAAGCAATACCAAGAGATTACTTCTATTAAAAATAAAATTTTAATTAAAACAAATTATACTGAAGCTGATATTAATGCCTTAAAATTATATTTACTTACAGTTGAAGAGTTTAAAAAAATTAATCCTAAAATTCCAACTATACATATTGATTATATATCTTTTAGCAACTCCAAATCTAATATTGTCAAAGTCTTTGAAAAGTATGTCGAAAAAGATGAACGTTTTGGACTTGATCGATATGCAAAAATCCAAAAAATTAATTTCTATAAATCTTTATTAAAGTATAATAATAGTTATACCATTTCCAGTATAGTTAAAGACTTCGAAAATCAAGTTAGTATAAATTTATACATACGGAGTTCTTTTAGAGGATTTTCACAACTTGATACACTTGTTAATAATTCGCTTATTTCTGCTGCTGATCGAAATCTCAATAGAGATCTTGGAAACTATACTTTCTTTAAAGGATATACCTATATTTCTCCTGTGAATTCTCATAATTATTTTATTGATATTGTCTTTAACGATATTGATATTGTAACTCTTGAAACATCTACAGATGAAATTAATGGAACAAAAATATTTTCTAAAAGAAAAAAAATATTCATAAGTGGTGTTTATAAAGTATTTAACAGTTCTCCATTCCCTAGTATAAAACCATTTGCTTTTAAAGAAACTTATACTATCAAAACAAAGCAAAATGATAACTCTACTTACTATGAAGACGAAAGAGATATTTTAAGAAAGATCTTAGAAAATAAATTTTCTGATATAATAAGATATGATATAAAAAATCTGAGGCTATAAACCTCAGATTTTTTTAAATTTTATTACTTTTCATTTTATTTTCTTCAAATTCTCTTTTAATCTCTTCAAAATATTCTTTATTTGTTATTATATCATATGCTGATCCTGCAAGAATTTTAGCTCCTAATAAAATAGCTGCATGTGCTTCCTCTGTCTTTCCAGCAGCTAAAAATTCATCTGAATGAGACGAAGTTCCTTGCGGTACAAAAGCAACTCTGATACAAGAACCTGGTACATGGTACATTACATTTCCAAAATCTGTAGACCCTGTCTTTTCTCTTGGTGGAGATATTCTAGGTGCCTTCATAATTTTAGCATTATCCATTAGTATCTGGTTAAGTTTTAATACAGGAATTTTATTATTTAATGATTTTGTTTCTATAACTTCAAATTCTGTTTCTGTCATTAAAGAAGCTCCTTGAACCACCTTTTTAAACCTTTCTATAACATGATTTAAATAAGCTCTATCATATGATCTCAAACTAAACTTTGCTTCTGCATATTTAGGAACAACATTGGCAGGTCCACCCGCATTTGTTATTGTATAATGCATCTTAACCTCTTCCCTAACATGTTCTCTTAAAAATTCTATCCCTTGAAATAGTATCAGAAGTCCATCTAATGCGCTTCTTCCTTTTTCAGGTGCCAGCGCAGCATGGGATCTTACCCCGTGGAATTTAACTGTAAAATTAGATAATGCCAACGATTTTATATCTGTTGTCGTATCTGGAGCCCCATGCATCATGAGAGCTACATCTATGTCATTGAAACAACCATTCTCTAACATCTTTACTTTTGCGCCTATTGTTTCTTCAGCGGGAGTTCCATAGACTACAATCTTATAATTTTCAACTTTTAAATTTTCCTTTAAACTCAAGGCTGCTCCCAGGACACTCGGGCCTTGAAGATGGTGTGCACAAGCATGACCCATTCCTTCCAAAGCATCATATTCACATAAAAGTCCTATTGATGCTCCATCTATCCCATTTTCATAAGTTGCTCGAAAAGCTGTTTCAAAGCCCCCGATTCCCATCTCTATCTTAAATCCATTTTTTTCCAAAATGTCAATTATTTTTTTTGAACTTTGAAACTCCTCTAAACCAATCTCAGGATTGTCAAAAATAAAATCACCTAA
The DNA here is from genome assembly GCF_947072685.1 of uncultured Cetobacterium sp. Taxonomy (GTDB): domain Bacteria; phylum Fusobacteriota; class Fusobacteriia; order Fusobacteriales; family Fusobacteriaceae; genus Cetobacterium_A. Next base: position 8,393 of record NZ_CAMTIK010000013.1, read on the forward strand.
AGATGTCAATATTTTTCTTTCTCTATCAATATACTGTAAAATTTGTTGTTTCATTAATTTTCTCCTTCTTTAGAATGGACCATATCCAATCCAATTTGCTATAATTATTAGTACCGACCCAGTAGCTATCCAAATTAGAAATAACTTCCCCATATACTTCATCCAGTCTTCATAAGATACATTAGCTATTGCTAAAAACCCCATAAGTGCGGAAGATGTCGGTAATACATAGTTACTAAACCCATCTCCAAAATTAAATGCTAAAACTGCAGTTTGTCTAGTCATTCCAATCATGTCTGCTACTGGAAGCATTATAGGCATTGTTACTGCTGCTTGTCCACTACCAGATGTAACTAACCCATTTATAAATAGCTGCATCAATAACATTCCAATGGATTGAAGTATCTGTGGTAATGATGCCAACATATTTCCCAAGTAATAAACTGCTGTATCTAAAATTTTCCCATCGTCTAAAATTATTGATATCGTTCTTGCTATACCTATTATTAACGCTCCAAATACAAGTGCTTTCGCTCCATTTACAAATTCCTTTGCTATTGTGCTTGGTGAGAATCCATAAGCTAAACCTCCAAGTATTGCCATCCAAATAAATAATCCTGCACTTTGATTGAGTCCCCAATGCCAAGCTGCTCCACCATATATTAACACTCCAAACAACCCAACAACAATTCCTAGAACTAGATAATGTCTACTCTCTATTTCTGGCATAGGACCATTTGCATTCTCTATGCTGTTTTCTAATTTTTCTAAATCTCTAACTACACTAAGTTCAGGATTTTTTTTAATTTTTTTAGCATAGTTAATTATATAGATATTTGTCACCACTAAAAATACTAATAAACAAAATATTCTGTAGCCTAACCCAGAAAACATCGGTAGTCCTGCTAACGCTTGAGCTACACCTGTTGTAAATGGATTGAATGTTCCTGTACTAAATCCTATTGCTCCACCTAAAGCTACCATTGATATTCCAACAATTGCATCATATCCCATAGATCTTGAAAGAATAATCGCCACAGGGGCAAAACCAATAAATGTATTTACTCCCATGCTCATACAAGCTACTGCAAACACTGTTGTAAATGCAGGTATTATCATCTCTTCTTTGTCAGAAAAAACTTTTGTAACCTTAGAAGTTAATGCTTGAAACATCCCTGTTTTTATAATTACATGGAAAGCTCCTCCAACAATTAAAACTAAAAATATTATGCTACTAGATTTATTTAAAGCATCCACTATTTTGAATGGAATATCCAAAAAATTTACTGGTGTATTTTTTACAAAACTAAATTGATCCGCCACGATAACTGTTTTCCCCGTAACAGCATCTTTTATTCTCGGAAAGTGTCCCGCTGGAACTATCCATGTTAATAAAACTGCAAAAATTATCAAAGAAAAAATAATTACATATGTGTGTGGAAAACTCATCTTTTTTCCACTGTTTGATTTTTTAATCATTATACCCTCCAAAATGTTTTTCAATAAACAGTATTTTTAAAAAATGTTTATTTATATTTTAAATATACTTGTTTATTTTGAAATAGTCAAGTTTTTTTTGAACTTTATGTTCTATTTTTCGTTATTTTTAACTGAATTTTTTATATTTATATATTTAGAAAAATATGTTAAGCTATATAAAAAGAACATTTTAAGGAGATAACCTATGATAGATTCTTTAGAAAAAAGAATAACCAATAAAAATTTTACTAAAACAGAAATAGTTATCGCTGACTTTTTCTTCCACAATGAAAATCGTCTATATTTTTTAACATCTACAGATATTGCTCAAGAACTTAAAGTGAGTGACACTTCTGTAATCCGATTTGTAAAATCATTGGGTTTTAATAACTTCAAAGAGTTTAAAGATAGTTTAAAACAGCAAGTTAGTAATAAAATTTTAACCCCTTCTGAAAAACTCACCCTCAATGAAGAACTTTTAAAAAATAATAATTTAATGGAAAATTTTTTAGAATGTATTAATCGAAATATTCAAGAAACTTTGAATATAAATAATTCAAAAAAAATACAAAAAGCTATTGATATAATTTTAAATTCCAATAAAAAATTTATAGTTGGATTTAAAAGTACTTCTGGACCTACAGCTTTCTTTGGTCTAAGACTTGGATTTATTTTAAAAGATGTTGTCACACATAATGAAAATAATTCTGAGCTCATAAAAAATATAATCGATATCAAAGAGGAAGATTGTTTGCTTTTAATAGCTCATCCTAAATACTCTAAAACCTACACTCTTTTAATTGATTTAGCAAAAAAAACAAATGCTAAAATCATTGTAATTACTGACAAAACAACATCTCCAGTTGCAAACTTGGGAGACCTTACTTTATTTACTGATATAAGAGGTATTAGCTATTTTAACTCTATTATTTCTACACAGACACTTTTAGAATTTTTACTCACTTCAATTAGTAAAAATATTGATGAGAATGGAAAATCTCGATTAGCTTCTATCAACGAACTTTTAAATGAAAACAAATAACTATTATAATATAAACGGAGGATTAAATGAAAAAACTATTACTACTTGGACTTTTAATTGGAAACTTAACTTATGCTAATCACATCGGTATTTCTCAAAATTTTCTAAAAACCCAGTTGACTGATTCTTTAAAAAATAGTACTACATTTGAAAAATTCAAACCTATTCTTGCCAGAGAGGGAGTAATAGGAGAAGTTATCAAAACGTATACTAAAGATGGACTTGAAACCACAAATACTGTGACTGAGGCCAGTTATATTGTTAAAAATACAACTGAAGCAAAGGAAGAATATATTATTCCTAAATCTAAATTTGAAAAAAGATATAAATTTATTAAAAATAAAAATAAAAAATGGGACATATTTCAACCTATTGGGGAGATTAAAGCTGTTAAAGTTAAAAACAAAGATACTTTCTTCATTATTGCTCCTTGGGGTGAGGAAATGATTGTAAAAAATGGAGATTTCCTTGTTTCTCCTTTAGATTATTCCGAAATTTATAGAATTGCAAACAAAGAATTTTTTGAAACTTATCAGGAAAAAAAATAAATTTGATAGTTTTTGATCAATAAAGGAATTTAAAAAATTTAAAGTAGATATATCATAATCAACTATAAACTTTAAAGAGGTGGTCTTTATGTGGAAAAATTTAGGTCCTGTTGTAGCTCTGTATCCAACTCCTACTGTTGTTGTAGGAATGATGGATGAATATGAAAAGGTTAATTGGATCAATATAGCACATATTGGAATTGTTGGCTCAGATTCAATAATGCTAAGTATTCATAAGCTCCATTATAGCAATGAAATTATCAAAGATAAACTTATGGTCTCTGTTAATATTGTTACTGAAGAGATGCTAACAGCTACTGATTTTGTTGGTATGGTTAGTGGCAGAACTGTTGATAAGTCAAACGTCTTTGATTACACTGTTGGAATTAAAAACGTCCCCATGATCAACTTATCTCCTGTTGTTATGGAGTGTGAAGTTATTGATAATTATGAAACCCAAAACCACAACCAATATATTCTAAAAATAAAGCATACCCATGCAAAATCCGAAGTTTTAGATGCTAATGAAAATATTGATTACGATATACTAAAACCCATTCTTTTTGAAATGCCTACAAAATCATATTTTAAAACCGGGAATAAAGTTGGCCACTGTTGGGAAATTGGTGAATGTTTTTCAAAATAATTTTTTTAAAAGGAGATATATATGCCTGTAATTGCTACGTTTAATGAAATTACTATTAAAATGTTTTTTAACGACAAGCTTCCACCACATTTTCATGCTCTTTATGGTAATTCTAATGCTCTTTTTGACTTAAACTCTCTAGAGCTCATTGAAGGGGATTTACCTGACGAAATTGTTGATTTTATTATTGAATGGTCAAAAACTTGCCGAGTAAAACTAATGGACATGTGGATAAATAAAGTATTCATTGAATTACCCTAAACTATAAATTTAATTACGAAACGAGGATTTATGAAAATAATTTTTTCTCCCAGCAAGGGAATGAAATATAGAAAATTTACAAATTTAAATACAGAGAAACAGATGCTTTTCCCTGAAAAAACAGAAAGACTAGTCGATTCTCTGCAAAAGCTATCAAAATCTGAATTAGGAATAGCTCTAAAAATTAAGGGTTCTCTTTTAGATGAAACCTTTATTCGCTATAATAATTTTTATACGCTCCCAAAATATAAAGCAATTGAGCTCTATAATGGTGTGAGTTTTAGCCATTTGCAACCAGAGGAATACTCATTAGAAAATATAGAGTACTTAAAAAATCATCTCACAATATTTTCTGCTCTTTACGGTATTCTCTCTCCTGAAACTTTAATACATCCATATCGACTAGATATGACTGCAAAAATTGAAGATTTCCATCTTTATAGTTATTGGAAATCTTCAATTGAATTTTTTTTTGAAAAAGATGAATGTATTATCAATCTAGCTTCTTCTGAATTTAGTAAGCTACTGGATAGAAAAAGATACCATATTATAGATATCGAATTCCGACAAAGTTATGATGGCCTTCTTAAAAATATAAGTACTGAGGCTAAGAAAATGAGGGGTAAACTACTAAATCATCTTGTAAAAAACCAAATTGTTAATTTAGAACTTTTAAAAAGCTTTTCTCTAGATGGATATTTATTCTGTAAAACACTTTCAAAAGATAATAAACTTTTTTTTGTTAAATTAAAGTAAAAAAACACTCTTATATTTTGCTAAAAACTTAAATTATTCTTGAATTGTGATAAAATTTATGATATTATTTTTAAAATGAAAAGTTCTTAATTTCACTAGACAACATAGTTAAATTTTTTCAAGTGTATTTTAAGAGCAAATATTAAAAAAGTTTCAAACAAAACTTATTTTTATAAGCTTTGTTAAATAGCTACTCATATATATCCGCAATACGGGCGGAAGTTTCTACGACTAACCTTAAATTAGTCACTATGGGTGAAATAAATAGATTTTTATCTAGATTTTTTAGATTATCTATTTTTCACTTGTAGAGAGTGAAAAACAGATAATCTTTTTTTATTCTCTACAATTTTTAATCCCATATATTTGAGTAAAATTTGATAAAAATTTTAGGAGGATTATAAATGAAAAAAAATAGGTCACCTTATCACTTGGATGGAGTTCCAGAACTTAAAACCGCATTACCTTTAGGGCTTCAACATATTCTAGCAATGTTTGTTAGTAATATCACCCCTATTATTATTGTTGCTGGTGTTTTAGGAATCTCATCTGAACAAAAAACACTCCTTATTCAAGCATCTATGCTTGTTGCTGGACTAAATACTCTTATTCAAGCTTATACAATTGGCCCAATCGGAGCTAAACTCCCAATCGTTGTTGGTACAAGTTTTGCTTTTGTTCCTGTTGCTATCTCAATTGGAATGAAATATGGTTTTGAAGGAGTTTTAGGCGCAGCACTTATCGGTGGCATTTTTGAAGGTCTTCTGGGTCTAGTTATTAAAAAAGTTAGAAAATTTTTTCCTCCAATTGTTACCGGAGTTGTTGTTCTTTCAATAGGACTTTCACTTTTACCAGTTGGTATTAACAGTTTTGCTGGTGGAGTTGGAGCTGTTGATTTTGGATCTTTAGAAAATCTATTTATTGGAACCATTGTTCTTGGGACTGTTGTTTTTTTTAAGCAGTTTACAAAGGGAATTCTGAGTACTGGTTCTATATTTATTGGTACTATTGTTGGTTTTATCATTGCTCTTATATTGGGGAAAGTTGATCTTGCACCATTGATGCAAGCTGAGTATTTAACTATTCCAAAACCTATGATGTTTGGTTTTAGTTTTCACTTCGATGCAATACTGGCTATGGTCTTAATGTTTATAGTTTCTGCAGTTGAAACTGTTGGTGATATGTCTGGAGTTACTATGGGTGGGGCTGGAAGAGAAACCACTGATAGAGAACTTTCTGGAGGTATTCTTGCCGATGGACTTGGAAGTGCTTTTGCAGCATTCTTTTCAGTTTTACCAACAACATCTTTTAGTCAAAATACAGGTATTATTGCAATGACTGGTATTATGAGCAGATTTGTTGTTGCTACCGGGGCGATGTTCTTAGTCATAGGAGCTTTTATTCCTAAAATTGGAGCTCTTTTCACAATTATTCCGGCCAGCGTTATTGGTGGAAGCTTAGTTATGGTATTTGCTATGATATCTATAAGTGGAATTAATTTAATTACAAAAGATCCTCTTGTTGGAAGAAATGCAGTTATTTTGGCAGTGTCTTTAGGTTTGGGGTATGGATTAGGAAATGTTCCTGCTGCTTTAAACATCTTCCCAGAAAGTATAAAACTTATTTTTGGTGGTTCAGGTATTGTCGTTTCAGGTTCTATAGCTGTTTTTCTAAATCTAATTCTTCCTCAAGAGGAGAAAAAAGTTGTAGAAAAAACTGCATAAATTTTATTTAATTGGAGGTTTTAATTTGTTTGCTTTTTCAAATTTTTTTTTAGCACCATCTCTTGATGTTGCCTATTCAGAATTATTAAAAAATAAAAAAAATATAATTCTTGGCGGAACTTCTTATTTAAGAATGGGAAATACTTCTTGGAATACTGCTATTGATATTTCTAACTTAAATCTTAACTATATTGAAGAAAAAGATGACTTCATTACTATTGGTTCTATGACTAATTTTAGAGATCTTGAGACAAATCATATTTTAAATACTTATTTTGGTAACATTTTTAATATAGCTCTTAAAGATATTATTGGCGTACAATTCAGAAAAAATGTTACTGCTGGAGCAACTGTTTTTAGTAAGTATGGTTTTTCTGATTTGATTCCTGTTTTACTTGCTCTTGGAACTAAAATAAAGCTTTTTGCTGGCGGTATTGTTACTTTAGAAGATTTTCTAAAAGAAACCACTGTAAGACAAGATATCTTAGTGGAGGTTTTAATTCCTAAAATTAAAACTGTATGTTCTTTTCAAACCGTTAGAAAAAGTAAAACCGATTACTCTATTATAAATTTAGCCATTTGTAACAATAAAAACAACATATCTATAGCTGTTGGCTCTAGACCAGGAAGAGCTGTCCTAGCCAAAGAAACCATGAGTATCTTGAATAATAGTGATAACCTAGAACTTTCTATCATTGATGCTTTAAAACATATTAGTGAGGAGATATCTCTAGATTCAAATATGAGAAGCTCTAAAGTTTATAGAGAACTTCTTTTAACCGCATTATTAAAAAAAGGCATTCAGGAGGTTTTAAAATAAATGTTATTAACTACTACTATAAATAATAGAAAAAAAGAACTACTTATAAAAGATGATGAATATTTAGTTGATACTCTTAGAAGTGCAGGATATTTAAGTGTTAAAAAAGGGTGCGATACTGGCGCTTGTGGTCTTTGTACTGTTCTCTTAAACGACTCTCCTATTCTATCTTGCAGTACACTTTCTGCTAGAGTTGAAGGTAAAAAAATCTCTACTATTGAACATTTCCCAAAAGAAGCTAAACTTTTTGCTTCTTTTATGACTCAAGAAGGGGCTGAACAATGTGGCTTTTGTTCACCAGGTTTCACCCTTACTGTTATTGCTATGATAAGAGAGTTAAAAAATCCAAGTGATGATGATATTATGCACTATTTAAATGGTAACTTATGTAGATGTAGCGGATATGTTTCACAACTTAGAGCTATAAAAAAATTTATGGAGGCGATTAAAAATGAAAATTGTTAATACCTCTGTTCCAAAAATTGATGGTATGGGACTTGTTAGTGGTTCGCCCTCTTATACTGACGATTTAGTTTTGAATAACAATGTTCTTATTATAAAGCTTTTAAGATCTCCACACGCTTTTGCTAAAATTAACTCTATCGATACTTCTATCGCTCTTAAAGTTCCAGGAGTAGAAGCGATCTATACCCACGAAGACACTCCTAAAACACGATTTACTCTTGCTGGACAGGGCTTTCCTGAACCATCACCCTATGACAGAAGAATACTTGACGAGTATGTTCGATATGTTGGTGACCCTGTGGCTATTATTGCTGCTGAAGATGAAAAATCTGCTGAAAAAGCTATGAAACTTATAAAGATTAACTATGACGTTTTAACTCCTATTTTAGATTTTGAAAAAGCTATCGATTCAGATACAATTATTCATCCAGAGGATGTGCATACAAACTTTGAGATAGGTTATGAAAAAGAAAGAAATATAGTTTCAAAAGCCTATGATGAAAAACCTGGTGTGGATGAAGGGTTTGCAAATAGTGATATTATTTTAGAAAGAACCTACTACACACAACCTCAAATTCATGCCATGATGGAAACATATAGATCATACAGCTATTTTGATTCTAATGAAAGATTAACTACTATTACCTCTACACAAATACCTTTTCATGTTAGAAGACACCTTGCAAGGGCTTTAGATGTTCCTAGTAGTAAACTTAGAGTTATCAAACCTAAAGTTGGAGGTGGCTTTGGTGGTAAACAAACTGCTGTATGTGAAATATATAGTGCTTTTGTTACGCTAAAGACAGGAAAACCTTCTAAAATTATATATAATAGAAAGGAAACCCATACTTGTACAACGACAAGACACGCTATGAGACTTGATGTTAAAATTGGTGCCGATTTAGAAGGAAACATCAAAGCTATTGATATAAACACTCTATCAAACACAGGGGCCTATGGCGAACACGCTCCCACAGTTACATCTCTGGTTTCATATAAAACTTTTCCTCTTTATGAAAAAGTTCCAATGAGATTTAATGCTCACATAGTCTATACAAATACTATGAATGCTGGAGCTTTTAGAGGTTATGGAGCTACACAAGGAACTTTTGCCGTAGAGTCCATAATCAATGAATTAGCACATAAGCTAAACCTTGACCCATCTGAAGTCAGAATGAAAAATTTAGTTGAACCTGGAGAAGGGAAGTACATAAGTAGTGGCGATATTAAAAAGTGTGTAGAAATTGGAAAAGAAAAATTTAACTGGAATGAAAAATTCATTCCTAAAGAAGTTGCTTCTAACAAGATTAGAGCTGTCGGAATGGCTGTTACTATGCAAGGTTCTGGAATAGCAGGCATTGATACTGCTGCAGCTACAATTAAATTAGGTGATCGTGGAGATTTTACTCTTATGATTGGTGTTACTGAAATGGGACAAGGATGCGATACAATCTTAACACAAATCGCTGCTGAAGTTCTAGAAATTCCTATGAGTAAAATTGTTATTCATACTGCTGACACCGATATTTCTCCATATGACCCTGGGGCTTATGCTTCAAGTGGAACATATGTCACTGGAAATGCAGTGATCATCGCTGCTAATAAGATGAAAGAAGAGATTTTAAAAGGCGCTTCTAAAATGTTTAATGTTGATATAGATTCTATTGAATACCTAGGAGACACTATTAAATTTGAAGATAAAATTATCTCTTTAGAAGAGTTTGCTCAACGTTCAATATCTTTTGAAGGTATGAATCAAATCACTACTACTGGAACTTGGGGCGGTGATACTTCACCTCCACCTTTTATTGCAGGATTTGCCGAAGTTGAAGTGGATACCTTAACCGGAGAAGTTGTGGTTACTGACTATCTTTCTGTTGTTGATTGTGGAACTCCTATAAATCCTAACCTTGTTAAAGTTCAAGTTGAAGGTGGAACTTCTCAAGGAATAGGTCTTGCACTTTTTGAAGATATAAAGTATGATAAGAAAGGAAGAGTTATCTCCGATTCATTTATGCAATATAAGATACCTTCTAGAATAGAATGTAAAAAAATTAGAGTTGAATTCTCAAATTCATATGAAAAAACAGGTCCTTTTGGAGCTAAATCAGTTGGTGAAGTAGTTATTAATACTCCTGCTCCAGCTATTATAGATGCCATTTATAGAGCCACAAAAGTAAGGGTTAGAGACCTACCCGCAACTTCTGAAAAAATTCTTATGGGAATTCTAAATATATAGGAGTGATTATGGTTGAACTTTTTAATATTGATAAAGGGGATATCGTTTCTATTACGGGAGCTGGCGGAAAGACATCTTTAATGTTTTTTTTAGCAAATTCTCTTTCTGAAAAAGGAACTGTTCTTATCACAACAACTACAAAAATTTTCAAACCAAAAGATACAAAGAAAATTAAATTAATTTTTATAGGTCCTGAGGAGATTCACTCTATATCTCCTCAGGATAATTATATATATCTCTATTGTCCAAATATTATAGATAATAAAATACAAAGTGCTTCCTTTGAAGACGTTAATAAATTAAAGAGTAAATTTGATTATATTCTTATTGAAGCTGATGGGAGCTCTGGTAAATCTTTGAAAGGATGGAAAGAAAATGAGCCACAAATACTTAGTATATCAACTAAAACTATTGCTGTTATTGATATAACTACTTTAGGGGAGGTCAAATCTGAATCAACTATTCACAGATTTAATTTATATACAGAGCAATTTCTGCAAAACTCTACTTCAATCACCAAAGAGGATATTATTAACTATATTGATAGGGAGGTCTTTTTTAAAAATTCTAAAGGTCAAAATATTATTTTCTTCAATAAAATTGAGTCTCTTAAATTTTTTGAATATTTTTTTGAGATTGCAAATTCTATAAAAAGTAACAATATCTATTTTGGTTCTGTCTTTAACAGCTCTATCTCCAAATTTAAAAATATTACCGCTATTATTTTAGCGTCTGGATTTTCAAAGCGTTTTGGAACAAATAAACTGGATATAAAATTAAAAAACAAAATGACTCTTTTAGAGCATGTTCTCTTTAATGTTACACAACTACAATTTAAAGAGAAAATGCTTATTGGAAAAGATTATCTATACCTAAATCTTGCTCATACTTATGGTTTTAAATATCTAGAGAATATTTTTTCTCACTTAGGACAAAGTCAAGCCGTAGTTTTAGGTACTAAATTTGCTACTCTCGATGGTTTTATTTTTATTCCTGGAGATATGCCTTTTTTAACTAAATTTTCTCTTCTTAAAATCATTTGGAAATTTCAAATACACAATAAAATTATTGTTCCATTTGTAAATAACCAAAAATATGCACCTGTTTTATTTCCTAAAAAATACTCTAAAAATTTATTGGAGCTCAAAGGTGATTCAGGGGGAAGAGAGATTCTAAACAAAACTTGTTTTATTAAATGTACGTTTGAAAACTCAATTGAGTTTTTTGATATAGACACAAAAGAAGATTTAAAATTATTAGAAATATCGGAGGAAATTTTATGAAATTATTAAAAGAATATATTGAAAAATATGGAGCTGTTACTGATAGTTCTATTCTTAAAGTGGATAGTTTTATCAACCACCAGATTGATCCTATTCTTATGATGGAAATCGGTGAAGAGTTCAAAAATCGTTTTAGCGATAAAAAAATTAATAAAGTTTTAACTATTGAAGCTTCTGGTATTGCTATTGCTATTGCTGTTGCTTATGCTTTAAAAGTTCCCATGGTTTTTGCTAAAAAGAAAAAACCTTCAACTATGGGAGAGGCTTACAACGCAACTGTTCACTCTTTTACAAAAAAAACTGACTATAATATAACTGTTTCAAAAGAGTTTTTAACTTCTCAAGATAATGTCTTAATTGTCGATGATTTTTTAGCTATGGGAAATGCCATTATAGGGCTTAAAAATATTGTTGATGAAGCCGGCGCTACTGTTGCTGGTATTGGTATTGCTATTGAAAAAGGATTCCAACCTGGAGGAGAGATATTAAAAAAGCAAGGGCTACATCTTGAGTCCCTTGCTATAATAGATTCTTTAGAAAATAATCAAATCACTCTTAGATAAATTTATTTAACTAAGGCTGGTAAAAGACCTAATATTGTAAATACAATTACAATCATTAGGTTTTTTTTTATCTCTTTTCTATAAATTTTAGATTCATTTAAAATGTTTTTATTTTTATAATCTCTGCTCCAATTTATATACCCAATCGTTGAAGCTAATAAAAATCCTATTGTGAAACATAATAGATCTGCAAAATCATAAGTGCCTATAAAAGTCCCATGTCCACCATAGCTATTTTGAAAAAACTCTAGGCCTATCATGAAAAAAAATATTATATTAAATACCTTCTGAGCAGTTTTGTAAAAAATTCTATTATGAAGCATCGCTACACCAAATGAAAAAATCCACAATCCATCTGGCAAAGAATAAATTATCCAATTTGGAATATATTTTCTATAGACCCACACACTTTTCCTTATATCCTCCACTAGATAGTTCAAATGTGCAACTTCTATAAATTTATAATAAAACAGTTTTCTACTTCTAAACAAAAGGTATATTATAACCCCAAGTGAAAAGGAGAATAATACTAAAACAATTTTATTTAGTAGCCTCTTTTCCATAAATACCTTTTTCATTTAGATATCTCACCACTTTCTCCACTCCCACTTCAAGAGTTTCATAAAATATTTCTGTATCATATTCATATTTTTCAATACTTTTTTGATAAAGAGGATCGTAATAATCAGTCATCAATACTTTTGATAGTTCATCTATTTTAGACTCATTTAATAGTTTTGTAAACTCATCATACATGCTATTATCTATATACCTTTTAACTCTATCTAAACAGCTTTGTAACTCCTCTATTTTAGCTCCTGCATAATCCTCTCTGATTATATCCACTCTTTGCTCTATTGTTGTATCTAGAGATAAATGTGTCGCATTTGCAAGCGATGTGAAGACTGATTCAGGAACATATACATTTCCTATTCTTTTACTTTCACTTTCTGCTAAAACATAGTCAGGTCTATTCTTATATAAATAATCAAAAATCAAAGATTCAAATCTTTTTTGGCTCTGTGCTCTTTTCTCACAAACTCCTCCAAAAAAAGACCCTTTATGATCTGCCATTTTCTCTAAATCTAAAACAGAATATCCCATTTCATCCAATCTTTGTAAAACTTTTGTTTTTCCTATTCCTGTTTTCCCATGTAAAACATAATATTCTATCCCTTCATTCAATTTTGGAATCTCTTCAAGTATATACTGTCTGTATCCTTTATATCCTCCTTCTAATTTCCAAGTTGTATATCCCAAAGCAGAAAAAAGTGCAGACATAGATCCACTTCTCATCCCGCCACGAGCACAATAGAATGCCAATCTTCCTTTTGCATGTTTCTGAACCTCTCTAAATATATCTGGCAGTCTTTTAGCAATAGCTTCAACTCCTAGTTCCTTGGCTTTTTCAGGAGAAACTTGTTTATATGCTGTTCCCACATCTACTCTCTCATCATCCAACAGTAAAGGAATGTTTATAGCACCTGGAATTGGTTCTTCTTCAAACTCTTTTGGAGTCCTAACATCTATCAATGTGTAATTTCTTTCTTTCAAAAGTTGTTCATATGTTACTAAAATCATTTTTTCCTCCATTTTACATATATTCATTATATTTTACTATGAATTTTAATAAATTTGAATATTATTTATATAAAAATTATCTTTATTATGTTAAAATCTAGTAAAACTAAACTTTATTTAGAAAGGAAGTTATGAAATTAAAAGCAAAGCAATTATTAAAAACAATATACGGTTATGATAATTTTAGAAAAGGACAGGGCGCTATAATTAATTCCGTTCTTTCTAAAAGAGATACTTTAGGTGTTATGTCTACAGGTGGTGGAAAATCTATATGTTACCAAATTCCAGCTCTTCTATACCCTCATCTAACACTTGTTATCTCTCCACTAATATCTCTTATGAAAGATCAAGTAGATTCTTTAAAGTATCTGGGTGTACATGCTGGATTTTTAAATTCTACTCTATCTAGAGATGAATACATTAAATTAATTCACGGTATAAAATCTAAAAAAATAAAACTTCTATATATTGCTCCTGAAAGACTTATGAATGAAAATTTCATCTCTTTCATAAAAAATATTCCTTTATCTCTAATTGCTGTTGATGAAGCTCATTGTATCTCTCAATGGGGCCATGATTTTAGAAAAAGTTATCTTGAAATCCCTAATTTTTTAAGAAAAATAGAGCAACATCCTCAAGTTTTAGCCCTTACAGCTACAGCCACTTTAAAAGTTAGAGAGGATATTATTGAAAAGTTAGAACTTCGAGGTCCTAAAGTTCATGTTGATGGGTTTGATCGAGATAATATTACCTTTAAGGTTGAAAAAAATATAGTTCCTGAAGCTTTTATAGTGGAATATTTAAAACGCAATGAAAAAAAATCTGGAATAATCTATGCGTCCACTAGAAAAGAGGTTGACAATCTTTATAGTTATTTACAGCTCAAAGGATTTAATGTTGGAAAATATCATGCTGGATTAGAAGAAAAAGAACGCTCTATCTTCCAAGATGAATTTTTAAAAGACAACATTAACATTATGATTGCCACAAATGCTTTTGGAATGGGAATTGATAAATCTAATGTCAGATATGTTATTCACAGAAATATTCCAAAAGATTTAGAAAGCTATTATCAGGAAGCTGGAAGAGCTGGAAGAGACGGTGCTCCTTCAGAAGCAATTCTTCTATTTTTAGAAGAGGATGTGTCTACGCAAGAGTTTTTAATAGAACAAAATGAAGACAGTACTAAAGATTTAAAAATTAAAAAAAATAAAAAACTTGATCAAATGGTTGACTATGCTTACTTAGAAAGTTGTTATCGAGAATATATTCTAAAATATTTTGGAGATAAACGAATAAAAAATTATTGTGGTAATTGTGGTAATTGTAAAAATTTTAAAGATGTAAAATCTTTTACCTTGGAGGGACAAAAAATTTTTTCTTGTATAGGAAGAAGTAAAGAGTCTATTGGTATATCCACTCTTACTAATATTTTAATGGGAAAAGTTGATACTAAAATTGAGAGAAAAGAATATTTTAAACTCTCAACATTTGGTATTATGTCTGACTATAATCGAACTTGGTTAGAGGAATTTATTTACTATCTAATCTCTGAGCAATATCTACAGCAAAGTGCTGGAAGCTTTCCTACTTTAAAATTAACATCAAAAGCTTTTGATGTTTTAAAAAATATTAAAGCAATTTTTAGAAAAACAAATGAATCTGTCACATTTGATTATTTTGAGAATCCTCTCTTTGAAACATTAAATATTTTGAGAAAAGATATATCTGAAAAAGAAAATGTTGCACCATATATAATTTTTTCTGACTTAACTCTTTTGGAAATGGCAGAAAAAAAACCAAAAAATCGTTGGGAAATGCTAAAAATAAGAGGTGTTGGTAACCAAAAGTTTAAAAACTATGGAAATATTTTTTTAAAAACAATAAATGAACTTACGCCACAAGATTTAGAGATACTTCATGTTGAAAATATTATTGATGAAAAATATTTAGGCGAATTACAATTAGAAGATTTAAAAACATCTTTAAATCTAAATATTACAACAGAGCAATTGAAAGAGATTTTAATAAAAACTCTTTTTACTAACTAATACGAGGTGAATTAATGTTATTTGAATTTTTTATAGCTAAAAAACATATTTTCGAACATAAAAAACAAAGTTTTATAGGTCTACTAGGTATCGCAATTGGAATTATCGTTCTTACAGTTTCAATTGGAATCTCGAATGGACTAAATAAAAATATGATTGAAAGTATTCTTTCTCTTTCCAGTCATATCACTGTCATCGGTAATGAAAATATTAAAAATTTTACAGAATTAGAAAACATTTTTTTAAAATACCCACAAGTGAAAGGTGTTATTCCGAAAGTTTCTACTCAGGGGATTATAAAATATAATGGTATTTTAGGAACTCATGTTTCTGGAGTTAAACTAGAAGGTATGGATTTAAAACAAGCCATTCCGGCTCTTAACTTAGAAAACAAAATAAAACACGGTAGTGTAGACTTAGATAATAAAAAAGGCATCTTAATCGGTGAAGAGCTATTTAATCGACTGGGTGCACGCCTTGGTGACCCTATAAGTGTTATCTCCGCAAATAATAAGGAGTTAAAACTCGAAATCATGGGTACTTTTCAGAGTGGATATTATGATTATGATCTATCTATGGTTATTCTCCCTCTAAAAACAGCACAATACATAACTGAAAGAGACAACACTGTTAGCTCCTTGGATTTAATTTTAAAAAATCCTTATACTGCTGAAATTATTTCTAATAAAATTTATGAAGATACTGGTCTTTATAATAGAACTTGGGGAAGTTTAAATCAAAATCTTTTAAAAGCACTCAATCTTGAAAAAACAGTGATGGTTATAGGTTTTTCACTTATTGTTCTTATTGCAGGGTTTGTAGTTTGGGTTATTTTGAATACAATGGTTAGAGAGAAAATTCGTTACATTGGAATTATGAGGTCTATGGGGATATCTCACAGTAGTATTGTTAAAATTTTTTTAATACAGGGTATAATTCTAGGATTTATCGGAATTATTTTAGGAGTTTTTATATCTCTGTTTCTTCTTTGGTATATAAAAACTTACTCACTCCCTGAAATATCATCCATATATTATTTATCTAAAGTTCCTGTTGAACTTTCAGCTAAAGAACTTTTTATTATAATCGCCGCAAATATAGTTTTAATTTTTTTATCTAGCATTTTTCCAGCATATAAAGCTGGCAAACTTAAAATAGTGGAGGCTTTAAGACATGACTAAAAAAATCATACTAGAATTAAAAAATATTTGTAAAAATTATTCTACCAAAACCGAGACTCTTGAGATTATTAAAAATTTAAATCTTCAAGTTGAAGAAGGAGATTTTATATCTATTCTTGGCCAATCTGGTTCTGGAAAAACTACACTTTTAAATTTAATCGGCCTTTTAGATTCTGCCACTTCTGGAGAAATTTATATAAATGGAGATGAAATTTCTGTCAATAGTTCTTCGATAGATTTAATACGAAATAAAATGATTGGTTTTGTTTTCCAATTTCATTACCTACTTCCTGAATTTACCGCTCTTGAAAATGTCATGATCCCTGCATTAACTCAAGACTTTAATAAAAAAAAAGAAATAGAAAAAAAAGCTCTTGATCTTTTAAATGATGTGGGTCTTTCTCATAGAGCTGCTCATAAGCCTAACGAACTCTCTGGTGGAGAAAAACAAAGAGTCGCAATAGCACGTGCCTTGATCAATGATCCTAAAATTTTGCTTCTTGATGAGCCTACTGGGAATCTAGATAATGAAACAAGTGAGAAAATTTTTAATATTTTCAAACAAATTAATGAAAATAAACGTCAAACAATTATAACAGTAACACATTCAAGAGAGCTTTCTGAAATTTCTCATAAAAAATTATTTCTAAAAAAAGGAATTATTGTTTAGTGAAAGTATAGAAGGTTAACAGGAATACCTATAATCCATAATAAAGGGGTGGTTTGTATGAAAATAAACTATAACACTAACGGAGACCTTGTTATCACTGATGCTATAAAAGCTCACTGTGAAAAAAACTTTTCTAAATTAAAGAAATTTTTTGATAACATTTTAACTGTTAACGTAACTTTATCTGCTACTAAATCTAAAACTGGACCTCTACAAAGAGTTGATGCTAGAGTTCACCTTAATGGAAATGTTATAAAAGGTGTTTACACAGATGATGATCTTTATAATGCGATAGATCGTGTTACAGATATTCTGTCTAAACAAATTAAAAAACACAAAGAAAAGCTTAGAGATAACAATCATACTATCCCCACATTTGCTGATGGCAAAAAAATAACTTTTGAATCTTCAGATAACTCTATTACGGTTGAATCTACTAAAAGGATTGCAAGTGTAACAGTTAATCCCAGACCAATGGATATTGAAGAGGCCATCTTACAGTTAGAAGCTTTGAATAAAGATTTTTATGTTTTTACAAATTCAGAGACTGGAGATATGAATATTGTTTATAAAAAAAGAAATGGAGATTATGGGCATGTAGAACCCGCTCATTTTTAATCTCTTAGAACCCTAGTAGCTCTAGGGTTCTTTTTTTATTTTGTAAAAATAAACAGGTTTATTTTATTTGTTAAATATGTTAAAATATTATTATTGTGAATAAATTTATTAGATATAATAGGAGGGAAAATTGAAAAAAACAGATATTAAGATTGTCGACATTAAAAAAAGTTTTGATGGTGTTGATGTTCTAAAAAATATTAACTTAGAAATAAAGGACGGAGAGTTTTTTTCTATTTTAGGACCATCTGGTTGTGGTAAAACTACACTTTTAAGAATGATAGCAGGATTTATTTCTCCTGATAGTGGTTCAATCTATCTAGGAGATAAAGATATAGTTAATCTGGCCCCAAATAAGAGAAACGTCAATACAATATTTCAAAAATATGCATTATTTCCACATTTGACAGTCTATGAAAATGTCGCTTTTCCACTTAGATTAAAAAAAATGGATGAAGCTACTATTGATTTAGAAGTTAAAAAATTTATAGACTTAGTTGATTTGAAAGATCATATCTATAAAAAACCTAACCAACTTTCTGGTGGACAGCAACAAAGAGTTTCAATTGCTAGAGCTCTTATAAATAAACCCGGTGTTTTGCTTTTAGATGAACCTCTATCGGCTCTAGATGCTAAATTAAGACAGAATCTTCTTATTGAATTGGATAATATTCACGACGAAGTTGGTATAACATTTATATTTATTACCCATGACCAACAGGAAGCTTTATCCATTTCAGATAGAATTGCAGTTATGAATAATGGAGAAGTTTTACAGGTTGGAACTCCAGCCGAGGTTTATGAAGCTCCAGCCGATTCTTTTGTAGCTGACTTTATAGGTGAAAACAACTTCTTTAATGGTCAAATTTCAGAAATTTTTGACAATACGTATGCTAAATTAAAAACTGAAAAATTAGGAGAGCTAGTCTTTGAATTAGATAAACCTGCAAAAGTAGGAGATAGAGTGCAAGTTTCTATTCGACCAGAAAAGATACGAGTTTCTAAACATGTTCCGACTGGACTCACTGAAAAATATAATGTTTTAAAAGTTTACGTTGATGAATTAATCTACTCAGGATTCCAAAGTAAATATTTTGTTTGGATCAATGGTGATAAAAATCTATTATTTAAAGCTTTTAAACAGCATGCTGTTTATTTTGATGAAGATGACAACGATACAATACACTGGGATGAGGATGCTTATATTTCTTGGCATGCCGATGATAGTTTTTTAGTTGAGGTGATATAGTTGAAAAGAAAAGCTTCTGGGAATTTATATAGTATTCCACTTACCCTTTGGATGTCTATTTTCTTTGTTATTCCTATGTTAATTGTTCTATCTTATGCATTCTTAACTAAAGGAACTTATGGTGGAGTTAAAATGATTTTCACCTTAAAAAATTTCAATGTATTTTTTGATCCTATATTCTTAAAAGTTTTATTTAGGACCGTATATATTTCAGTTATTGTTACAGTTTTTACTGTTGCTCTAGCTATTCCTACAGCTTATTTTATAGCTCGATCAAAATATAAGCAAGAGATGTTAATTCTTGTTATTATTCCATTTTGGACTAATTTTTTAATAAGAATCTATGCTTGGATTTCAATTCTGGGTTCTAATGGTTTTCTAAATACAATTCTTATAAAATTAGGAATTATTGAAACGCCTTTAAAGCTTCTTTATAATACTGGCTCTGTTGTTCTTATAACAGTTTATACAAGCCTTCCTTTTGCAATCCTTCCACTTTATGCAATTATTGAGAAATTTGATTTTGCATTGGTCGAAGCTGCCAGAGACTTAGGTGCTACTAATAAACAAGCTTTTTTTAAAGTGTTTTTACCTAACATAAAATCAGGAATTGTTACCGCTATTTTATTTACATTTATTCCTGCTATGGGATCTTATGCTGTGCCAAGACTTGTTGGCGGAACACAAGCTACTATGTTAGGGAATATAATAGCTCAACATCTAACTGTAACTAGAAATTGGCCTTTAGCTTCTGCTATATCTGCTATGTTAATCTTGGTTACATCTGTTGCACTTCTTATATTTATGAGAAATGAAAAAAAATCTAAGGAGGCTAGTGATGAATAAAAGAAGGACTTCTTTATTTTTTTTCATTCTATCTATGGTATTCTTTTATCTACCTCTACTTATACTTGTAGCTTACTCTTTTAATGAAGGAAGGTCCAGCACTTGGCAAGGTTTCTCTTTAAAATGGTATAAAGAATTATTTCTATATTCTGATAACATATGGAAAGCTTTCAAATATAGCTTAATTATAGGTATTATTTCCAGTACTGTCTCTACACTTATTGGTACTCTTGGAGCAATTGGTCTTCATTGGTATAATTTCAAGCATAAAAAATATTTAAAGGTTATAACTTTTTTACCATTAGTTATCCCTGATATAATATTAGGAGTTTCTCTTTTGATTATGTTTGCTACCATTAAGCTTGAATTAGGACTTACAAGTATATTTATAGCTCATACAACATTCAATATCCCTTTCGTATTGTTTATTGTTCTTTCAAGACTTGGAGAGTTTGATTACTCCATTGTAGAAGCTGCTTATGATTTAGGAGCTAATGAGATGCAGACACTAAAAAAAGTCATTCTTCCTATGCTTACTCCCGCTATAGTTTCTGGGTTTTTAATGTCTTTGACCCTCTCATTTGACGACTTTGTAACAACTTTCTTTGTTGCTGGTCCTGGGTCTTCTACATTACCACTTAGAATCTATTCTATGATTAGACTCGGAGTTTCTCCTGTGGTGAATGCGCTGTCAGTTTTACTTATAGTTTTATCAATTGCACTTACACTTTCTACAAAAAGTTTACAAAAGTACTTTGTAAAATAGGTTTTTATATAGTATAATACAATCAGCAAAAACAGGAGGGCTAAATATGAAAAAATTCATTAAATTACTATTCGTTTTAGTATTTTTAGTTGTTGTTGGAGGTTGCTCTTCATCAACTACCAGTACACAAGCAGTAAAATATAACGATATTAGAGCTACCTTTGTAACATCTCAAGGAGATATTAGTTTCTACCTATATCCAGAAGCTGCTCCAATTACAGTAGCAAACTTTATAAACCTTGCTAAAAGAGGATTCTACGATAATACTAAAATTCATAGAGCTGTTGAGAATTTTGTAGTACAAGGTGGAGATCCTACAGGAAGAGGTGATGGTGGTCCAGGATACGCTATCCCAGATGAGTTCTCTAAGTGGCTAGACTTCTATCAGCCAGGAATACTTGCTATGGCTAATACAGGTCCTAAAACAGGTGGTTCGCAGTTTTTTTTCACACTGTACCCTGCTGATTGGTTAAATAACAAACATACAATTTTTGGAGAATTTATTGAAGACAAAGATTTTAATAACATTAAAAAATTAGAAGTTGGAGATGTTATTAAGGAAATTAAATTCACCGGGGATGTTGACTTATTCCTTTCTCTTCATAAAGATCAAGTTGAGGAATGGAATCAAACTTTAAATAAAAATTTTCCTGATTTAAAAAAATATCCTATAAAAAATAGAAGTGAATTTAGTGGAGAAGTTCAAGCTTATTATGATGAACTGAAGGGAATCTATACTAAAAAAGATGATCGAAATTCTGAAGAAAAAGAATGGGCTATTCCTAGATTTATAAGAGCTACTGAAAAAAAGATTAAAGACATCAACAATTAACCATAACTGCTTAACTTGTTAAGTAATTAAAAAGATACTTTTTCATTATTCATGAAAAAAGTATCTTTTTTTTAAATAAAATATAAATAGGAGATTCCTGCATCCAACGACACAGAATTCTCCTATTATTCAACTACTATTTAACTCTTCTAATCATATCCATCTCTTCAAATCCACCTTCTATAACAACTCTTACTATAGAATTAGGGTTTGCAGCTTCAACCTCTTCTTCTCCTAATTTTGAAATCAAGGTCATTTTAGGCATTATAATCTCTCTAGGTTTCCCATTTGGAGTTATAATTTCTAAACTTTCTCCAGAAAGAACTCTGTTTCTGATTCCTAGAATATACTCATTCTCACCTAGTTTTTCCTCAATTTTAGCTACTAATTGATGTGTTTGGCTATATGAATTTCTATCGTTGTAATTATTAGCCTCTTCTCCTGGTTGTCCATGATAGAATCCTTGAGTATATGATCTATTTGACGTAGATTGAATCTCTTCCATCCAAGTTGGATCATATTCATAATTTCCTGAATAATATTTATTTATAGCATCTTTATATACTTTTACAGCATTCGATACATAATAAATTCCTTTCATTCTTCCTTCAATCTTTAATGAATCCACACCTAAATCCAATATTTTATCTATAATATCTATAGTACATAGATCTTTTGAGTTAAAAATATATGTTCCTCTCTCATCCTCATAAACTGGCATGTATTCATTAGGTCTTGTCTCTTCAACTAGATTATACTTCCATCTACAAGACTGTGCACAATCGCCTCTATTAGCATCTCTTCCAGTCATATAATTGCTCAATAAACATCTTCCTGATATTGACATACACATAGCTCCATGTACAAATACTTCTAACTCTATATCCGGTACTTTAGCTCTTATTTCTGCAATATTATCTAAAGAAATCTCTCTTGCTAAAACAACTCTTTTTGCTCCTAAGTCTTTCCACATTTTTACTGAACGCCAATTTGTATTACTTGCTTGAGTACTTACACTTATATTTAGGTTTGTGTTTTCTTTTACAACCTGAAATACTCCTAAATCTGCAACAATAACTCCATCAACACCAATCTCTTCTAGATAATTGACATAATCAGGTAATATCTCTAACTCATTATTGTGCGGGATTATATTTAACGCTACATAAACTCTTTTTTCCATTGAATGTGCATATTCAACAGCCTCTTTTAACTCTTCATCATTAAAATTATGACTTCCAGCCCTTAGATTAAACATCTTTCCACCTAAAAATACTGCATCTGCTCCATAGTGGAAAGCCATTTTCATTTTTTCCATATTTCCTGCTGGAGCTAATAATTCTGCTCTTTTCATTTTTATTTTCACCTTTCTATTCTACCTTAGTCGTATAATCTGCAAACTTTGTAATCTCATGGAAAAACTTCAAGCTTACAGCTCCGACTGGTCCATTTCTTTGTTTTCCAATAATAACTTCCGTTATACCTTTTTGTTCACTGTCATCGTTATAATAATCATCTCTATATAGAAATACAACCATATCAGCATCTTGTTCTATTGCTCCAGATTCTCTTAAGTCGGATAATATAGGTCTTCTATCCGCTCTTTGTTCAGGAGCACGCGATAACTGAGATAGGGCAATTATTGGTATATCTAACTCTCTTGCTATCCCTTTTAATGATCTAGATATATCTGAGATCTCTTGCTGTCTATTATCTGATTTTCCACTGCTTCCCTTTATCAATTGAAGGTAATCAATTACGATAATATCCAATTTACCTGCGGCTTTAAGCCTTCTCGCTATTGATCTTATCTCTAAAACATTTACGTTGGGAACATCTGCTATATTTATCTCGGCATTAGCCAATTTTCCACTAGCAATTCCTAGTTTTCCCCAGTCATCTTCACCCAAAAATCCATTTCTTATCTTTTGAAGTCCTATTCCTGCTTCAATAGCTAATAGTCTTTGAAGTAATTGAGAACTAGACATCTCCAAACTAAAAACTAAAACTCCTTTTCCACTTTTCATTGCTGCATTTAAAGCTAGATTAAGGGCAAATGCAGTCTTTCCCATCGAAGGTCTAGCTGCAAGTATTACTAAGTCTGATGGGTGGAATCCACTGGTCATCTCATCAAAATGTTTAAATCCAGTTGAAATACCGGTAGTTACACCTTTATTTTGTAAAAGCTGTTCCAACCTTTCAAACTCATTTGTTACAACCTCTTTTAAACTAACTATATCTTTTGACTCTTTGCTTTCCGCGACTTTAAAAATCATTCCTTCAGCCTTATCTAAAATAGTATCCACGTCCTCATATCCTTCATAAGTCATTTCAACTATTTTAGTACCTATATCTCCTAATTTTCTTAAGGTTGCTTTTTCTTTTATTATCCTTGCATACGTTAAAATATTTGCTGCTGTAGGAACCTCTTCTATTATTTCATAAAAAATAGATTCTCCACCAATATCATCAAATTTATCTCTTCTTTTTAATCGATCCATAACAATAATTGGATCAATTGTTTCTCCTGAGCCATAAACTTCCTGCATAACTTCAAAAATTATTTTATGAGCCATCTTATAAAAATCACCAGAGTGAACAATTTCTATCACTTCACTAAATATATCTGGCTTTAAAAATATACCTCCTAGAACTGATCTCTCAGCCTCTAGACTACTTGGAATTTTTCTCAGTTTTTCTATATCTTCCATATTTCACTATCCTTTTACTACTACTAAAACCTCAGCTTTTACTTCAGTGTGTAACTTTACGATTGCTTTATGCTCTCCTAAGCTTTTAATAGCGCACTCTATTTTTTTTCTATCTACATCTAACCCAAACTCTTTTTTTATTTCAGCAGAAATTTCTTTGTTTGTAATTGCTCCAAACAATTTCCCATTATCTCCTATTTTACCATTTATAACCAGTTTTTTAGACTCTAATAATGCTTTAATTTCAATAGATTTATTCTTATTTTCTTCAGCTTTTTTAGCATCTTTTAATTTTTTATTTTCAATTTTTTTCAATTCTTCTGCCGTAGCTATAATTCCTTTGTTATTTTTTAATAGGAAGTTTCTTGCATATCCTTCTGAAACACTTACAATTTCTCCTTTTCTTCCTTGACCTGCCACATCAGCTGTTAATATTACTTGTAATTTTGACATAAAATCCTCCTAATAACTATTTTTGTTTTTTTATTTGTATTTTTATTCCACTCCCTAAAGCTCCAAAAATAAATGCAAACTCTGGAGACATAAGTGTTAAAAATATACCTATGATAAAACTAATTTGTTGTTTTTTTATCTTTTCATTTAATACTTTAGTAACAACTTTTATAAAATATAAAGAATACACTATTTTTAGAATACTCATTCCATTCACAATTAATATATTATCTAATCCTGAATATTTTTCTAGAAAAAATAATATCACATAGGGAATTAACCATAGATATGATACTTCCCAATTTATAAAACTCTCTTTATTTAAAAAATAATATGTAAAAAATACTGTCATATTCATATATACAAATACTAAGTATGAAAAATTTTCTTTTATATATGTAAAAGCCATATCAATTTCACTCTTAGAAAATTCTGTTTTTTGTGTATAGAGTGCTTTTAATTGCTCTAAACTAATATTTAAACTAACTCTGTTAAAATACATATAGATACAAACTAATCCACCTACAATCAAACTTATTATAAATATTCTATCAAAATATTCTACTTTATCTCCATACTTTTTAAATAACAAGTATAAAATTTCTATCGATACAAATACTCCTACATATGTTATTAAAAATTTATAGTCAACCCACCCTATAATGGCAATCGCAACAATATTAGCTATAATTTTTGTCTTCAAGTCAGCATTTTCAAGTTTTTTTATCTTATAGAAAGGTAAAAGCCAACTTAAAAGTGGCATTGATGTTGAAACTAAAAATAGTGCTGCTATAATAATTCCGGTTATAAAAAACATTTATCCTCCTAACTCGTCCAGGATAATTATACCATAAAGGTAGAGATTTGTTAATACTATATTATCTCTCCTCCAAAAAAATCAATTATCTTTTTTGAAAAATCATCTCCTGTTACTTTTTCCTTATTTTTTACTTCTTGTAACTCGTACTTTACCATCACTTTTGCACTTAAAACTTTTCTGACAACATCTAAGAACAAGCTCCTATATGGCTCTGATTCCATCATACTTTTAGCAAAACTTTGGTCATTTTGAAAACCAACTATCACTACATTTTCTCTAAAATCTTTTGGATATGCCTTAACTAAAAATGCTCCAAAAGTTAATTTAACTTTTTTTGCTTCTGTTATTATCGTTTCCCAAGATTTTTTTATATCCTCAAAAGTTATAGTCGTAATTTCTTGTGTATCTGTCACAAATATATCTTCAACATTTGTAAATTCTCTTTCCAATGGCTCTCGAACTTTTTCAATTACTTTTTCAATAATAATTTCTCTTTGATCCGTAATCTCCGTTAATTTATTTAAAATAACGTATCCTACCAATTTTTTGTCCTCTTCATAACGAAACTTTGATAAAACTTCATATATCACATCAATTATTTTAAGGCCTTTTTCAACATTTAAATCACCTTTTAATATTCTATCTTTAGATCTTTTAGCCAAATCTTTAAAAAATAATTCAATATCTATTGAGTCTTTCCAAATCTCTTCTAACAGCTCTATTCCTTCACTTTGATTTTTATTATTTACAATTTCAATAAAGTTATCTATAATTTTAACCGGTGTTATACCTAAAACACTCTCTGTTTTTTCTATTAAAATCTCTTTGTTTTCTGTATTTACAATCAATCTTTCTAAAATTGAAATAGAATCTCTCATACTTCCACCTGAGCTCTCATAAATAGCTACTAAGCTCTCTTCATCGATAGAATATCCTTCATTATCAATAATAAAGACCAAGTGCTCTCTCATATCCTTATAATTGACTGTTTTAAAATCATACCTCTGACATCTAGAAACTATTGTTGGAAGTATTTTATCTGGTTCTGTTGTTGCTAAAATAAATAACACATGCTCTGGCGGTTCTTCTAAAGTTTTTAAAAGAGCGTTAAAAGCCTCTTTCGTTAACATATGAACTTCATCTATTATATAAACTTTCTTCCTTCCTTTAGTTGGGCTGTAGTTTATTTTTTCTTTCAGTTGCCTTATTTCATCTATTCCTCTATTTGATGCCGCATCTATTTCAATCAAATCTAAAAAATTTCCTGCAGTAATTTCTAAACAATTCTCACACTCATTGCATGGGTTATCAGTTATTCCATTTTTTAAACAATTCAACCCTTTTGCCATAAGCCTAGCAATAGATGTTTTTCCAACTCCTCTAGGTCCTGTAAATAAATATGCATGTGCTAATCTATTTGTTTTTAAAGAATTCTTTAGCGTTTTAACGATCTCCTGTTCACCAGCAATTTCATCAAATCCTTTTGGTCTATACTTTCTATATAATGTTATATGCATTTTTCCTCCTAAGGCCTAAAGTCTTACTCCAAGCCATAGTTATTCATCTTCGTTCTCAGTGTATTTCTAGTAATTCCAAGTAGTTCCGCTGTTTCAACTTTTTTACCACTTGTTATTTCCAGTACTTGACGAATCAGTTCTTTTTCTACTTTAGATATTATAATCCCATAATAGTTATTTTGCTTATTATTTTTTAAACCTAATAGTTCTCCTTCAATCCAATCACTTAATATCCAAGTTTGATTATCCCCTTTTCTTTTAGAGATTTTATTCCCTGTAACATTTCCGGGTAACTCTTCTACTAATATTGAACTTCCTCTACAAAGAGCAACAGCTGATTTAATGGCATTTTTTAATTCATTGACATTTCCTGGCCAATCATATCTCATGATTTTTTTCATTGCTGGCTTACTTACACCTTTTATTGATTTATGTAATTCATCATTACAACCAACTAAGTAGTGATCTATTATAAACGGAATATCATCTTTTCTATCTCTTAGTGGTGGGATAGTTATCTCTAAAATTTTCAGTTTATTATATAGTTCATCTATAAATAACTTTTTATTTATAAGTTCCTCTAAATTTTCACTTGTTGTCGCTACAATTCGAACATCAATCTTAACAGGTTCTGATCCCCCCATTCTAAAAAACTCTCCCTCTTGAAGAAGGTATAAAATTTTAGATTGCATATCTAAACTTAGAGACTCTATATTCCCCAAATGTAACGTTCCACCATTAGCCTTTTCTAAATCTCCTATTTGAGAAAAAGCTGCTCCTTCGAAGGCTCCTTTTTCATATCCAAATAATTTTCTCTCTAATAAATCATTTTGAAATGATGTACAATTTAAACTTAAAAATGCTTTATTGCTCCAATCACTAAACTGATGTATAGCCATTGCTACACTGCTTTTTCCAGTCCCTTTTTCTCCAACAACCAATACTGGAACTCTACTATTAGAAACTCTTCCTATCATCTTGTAAACTTCTACAATCTCTTTAGTTTGCCCTATTAATTTGTCTCCAGTATTTTTATTTTTATCTACTCTTTCAGCTAAAAGCTTATGATCTTTCACGGCTTTTTCCAAAATTTTATTAATCTCTTTTGGACTAATCGGCTTTAATATATAGTCATATGCTCCTGCTTTTATGGCTCCAGCAACTAATTTTAAATTTGAAGTTTCTCCCAATATAACAATAACCGACCTTTTGTGAGTTTCAATAATTTTTTTTACTAAATTTACCAATGCTTCTTGCTGTAAATTAGTTTCATCAATAACTATAGCTTCATATTTTCTTTCCTTTAACAAATCCATAAAAGATGTTATATTTTCAGCAAATCTTAACTCATTCTCAAAATTACTTTCTAATTCATCCCTTAATTCATTCTCTAATCTAAATCCTAAAAGAGTCAAATCTTTTCACCACCCTCTAATTTTTACTTCTAATTAGAAGTACCCAGTAATTTAAAGCTATACTCTAATGTTACATTCCCTTTGATATTTAATCCATTTTTACTCAGATATATTCTCCAAGTTCTTGCAATCTCTTCAATAGCCTCATTTATTTCTGGAACTCCACTTCCTTTTTCTATGAATACAGATGAAACTCTGCCCATTTCATCAATTTGTATTTTTAATAGTACCTTTCCTTGCATCCCTTTCAGCTGAGCTGATTCTGGATATTTGGGTTCTCTGTTCTCTTGATCCCATTTTGCAACTACGTCTCCATCTTCAACTCCCAGTTTATATCCACTTGGAAGCCCATCGGCACCTTTTTTCTCCACCATAGATTTAAATCCTAGTTCTTCTTCTCCATCCCCTTCAAAAGCTATATTTTTATTGTTTTCCATTTCAAAATCCAAAGTTTTATCTAAAACACTTGTCTCTTTTTCAATAGAAATATCCTTTTGCGAATTAAGTATAGATGCTTTTTTTACTTCTTCCAAACTTTTTTTATCTAACAACTTTTTTTTCAAATCACTATTAGTTTCTCTAGTTGAAGTTTTATCTATTGCTAGTAACTCCGTTTCTCTCTTTGAAAAATCTTTTGCTAAATCTTCTAAAGTTATTTTTTTCGTTTCTTTTTCTACTGGACTTACATCTTTTTTTATTTCCTTTATTTCCGCTACTTTTTTACTCTCTTTTTTATCATCTTTTGGTTGAGGTGGTTTTTTCTTAGGTTCAGCTTTTGTAGTTGTTTTTTTATTATCTTTTTCAAGAGTAACCAATCCTATTTTTAATTTTTTATCAACAATCTTATCTATCCTAAATCCCGGAATGGAAAAAAGAATTATTATATTTATAATAATCGATGCAGCTAAAATTTTAAAATCATTATTTTCTCTTTTCATAGACCCATACACCTACTTTCCAGGAGAAGCTGTATCTATATCTAAAGAACTAGCTCCTGCCTCTTTTGATGCAGTCATGACATCTACAATCACTCCATGACTAACACTTTTATCCGCACTTATGATTACATTTTTATCATCCGACTCCATAAGTTTTTGTGCTAGTGCATTTTTTAAGTCTTTAGCACTTGTTCTTTCTCTTTTATTCTTCCCTTGATCTTTGTAGCTTATAAAGTATTCTCTATCCTTTGTTACTATCACCTGTAATTCATTTACTGGCTTTGTACTTTTCACAGTTGAGGTTGGTAAATCTATTTTTATACTGCTGTCCACATCCTCAAATGTTGTAGCAACTAAGAAGAAAATTAATAATAAAAAGACTACGTCAATTAAGGGAGTTAATTCAAGGATCAAAGAGTTTCCATTTCTTCTTTTAATTCTATTAAGCTTCATTCTCCCCCTCCTTTATTTTCTAAAGTAGTTTATTAACTCCGCACTACCTTTTTCCATATCATTTATTTGATCATCTATCTTCTTATTGAAATAATTATAGAAAATAATTGACGGGATAGCTACAAATAATCCTCCTGCTGTTGTTAATAAGGCTTGAGATATCCCACTTGCCAACACTGATGGATCCCCTGTTCCATGAAGAGAAACAGCTTGAAACGCCTTTATCATTCCTGTTACAGTTCCTAAAAGTCCTATTAATGGAGTTGTATGTGCTACAACTGAAAGTAACCACATATTTCTTTCTAGTCTTGGTATTTGAGCCAACGCAACCTCTCTTGCTTTCTCTTCGAGTGTTTCAACATTAGAACTTCTAGTTTTATACCAATAAATTAAAACTTCTTTCAATACTTTTGATGTTGAACTCTTTTGATTTCCCAAACTTGTTATTGCACCTTTAATATCATTTTTTTCAATTGCTTGACGTAAAATAGGTCTTATTCTTGACATATCTACATTTTCGTTAGTTTTAAAGTAAATTGCTCTCTCTATTATTACATAAACTCCTAATATTGACATTAAAACTATAAAATACATAAGTATTCCACCATTTACTAACCAGTACATTATAGACCTCCTATATTATCTCTTTATTATTTTTATAACGCTATTCCAAGTGTCACCAAAGCTACTACACCAATAATATATTTCCATATAGGCGTTCCGCTATCTGTTTCTGTTAAACTTTTATTCATTGATTCATTTGATTCATTTAGTTGAATTATTTGTTTTTGATCTTTATATTTATCAGCTGATATATTTTTATCATCTAATTTTATAACTTTTTTTTCAATGTTTACATTACTTTCTTTTGGATAAACTTCTAATTGTTCTTTGTTAACACCTGTTACTTGTTTGTCAATAATAACTTCCTCGTTAGCAAACACCCCTAAAGATAAAGTCATCAACCCTATAACTACTAATTTTTTCATAAGTTTTCTCCTCCATTAAAAAAATCTTTATATTTTTCAGAAAGATTTTTATTCTCTTTCTTTAATTCCTCATAATATTTTTTAGCTATCTCATTTTTATCAATTTTTAAATTTAAAAAAATTAATTTTTCTAAAAAATAAGGTTTATTTTTGCTTTCAGTTTTCAATAGCTCGTCATATTGAGTTATTGCTTCTTTATATTCACCTAAACTCTCATAGCCTTCTGCTGATCTTATTTTTGATTCCAGTGCATATTCGCTTGTCGGATACAGGACATATAGCTTCGTGTAGTTTCTAATTGCGTCTTTTGCTGCTCCATTTTCTTTTTGAATATTAGCAACTTGGTATAATGCTCTATCTTTATAACCACTATTTTCTAATCCTAAAACTAAGTTATAGTTCTCATTAGCCTTAATATAGTCTTTTTTATCGAAATAATAATCTCCCAATCCCAATGCTGCAAAATCTTTATAATCAGAAGTTGTCATTAGCTTTTCTAATTGTACCTTGTACTCTTCTGTTTTATTTTGTCTATTTAAATGTTTTGCTAGATAATATGTTTTTTTATCATCATTTGTTATTTTATTTATCCAATCCATCTCATTCTCAAAATTTTTGCTATTTTGAGCTATGTCGAGTATTTTTATAAGCGATTTTTCTTTTAAGGCTTCATCTTTTGTTTCGTTATAAAGTCTTTTATAACTACTCAAACTATTCCCAGTTTTCCCTTCAAGCCCATAAAGCTCTCCCTCCATCAAAATTATATTATCTTTTAATTTTGAATTTGGATAATTTTTTACAAACTCTTTACTTTTCAACTCAAATTCATTTAAATTTTTCATTAAATAAAGAGATGATATTTCCCAATAAGAACCTTTTTCTCTGTACTCAGAATTTTTTGATTCCACCGCACTTATTCTATAAGCTTCTATCGCCTGAGGATATCTTTTTTCACTATAATATGTTTCTCCTATTTGAAACTGTGCATAGTCTCCCATATTTGAAACCAACTTTAATTTTTCAAAATATTCTCTAGCTTTTTCAGGATTATCTATTCTAAAATAACTTATTGCAACTTTATCTACAACATCTTCTAAAGCATATAAATTATCCCCAGCAATATATTCCTCTCCAGAATTTATCACATCTGAATATTTTTCCCATAAAAAATAATTCTTTAATGCATTATACTTTGCCTTTTCTTGAAGTGCTTTTGGGACTTGTGTATCTATAGACGAAACTTGGTTAAAATATACTTCCGCTTCATCGTATCTTCCCATTCCCATTGTTGCAATTCCTTTTAGATATGTATTTTCAGATGATGCATCTTGTATATTTAAGTATTGCATAACCTCATTATATTGCTTCTGTGCTATCATAACATCTATAAGATTTGAAACTATATTTGAATCTCTATCTGTCAATAAATAGTTCTTGTAAATTGTGATAGCCTCTTCACCTCTAGCATCATTTATAAAATTATCCGCCATAAGTATTGTTATATTTTTTTTATATTCTTGATCTGTTGGGTATTTGCTGTTAAATTCATTTATTAATGTCATCAATCTATCTTTATTTTTAAGTTTACTCAGGGCCACAATCAGTTTATAAAGTGTCTCTTTATTTGGATTTAAATTATAATTTTTTTCATAAAATGATTCTGCAATCTTAAAATCTCCCTCTTCAAATGCTGAAGTTCCTATTAAATTATTAATAGCCAACTCCTCTTCTTTTGAAAGATTTAATCCTGCTGCTAAATTTCTATTTCCAAGCACCCATTTATAATTTTTATTTAAATACTCTATCGACATTTGATAATAAATGCTCTCATTTTTATATTTTGTTGTATATAATCTTCTAAAATTTTCTAATGAAGTTTTATAATCTTTTAATCTATATTGAGATAACGCTATCCCATATAAGACATCAACATTTTTATTTTGTATTCTATTATAATATTTTAGGGCCATGTCATTTAATCCTCGAACTAAATAAAAATCTCCAAAACTTTTCAAGGCTACATCATTTAATTTTTGATCCGAAGACAAACTAGATAAAATAGCTTCTGCTTCTTTTGAATTTCCTTGCTTTAAATATATCTCTATCATCGTTAAAACTGATAAAGTTTTATATTCTGAATCTTCATTACTGCTTTTTACCTTCATAAAATAATTTAAGGCCTTGCTATTTTCATTAGTCTTATAATATGAAGACCCATATAAATAGTTTACTAAATTTTTATTCACTCCTACTTTAGCACCTCTGTAATATTCATCTAAATATACGATAGTTTTTATATATTGTGAATTATTATATGCTGCTAAAGCTAGGTTTAATACCACATCTTCATAATTTTTTCCCTGTAGTGTTAGAGCTGTCGATAGTTCTTTTTGAGCCCTAATATAGTCTTTATTTTCCATATAGCCTTTTCCTATTGACAGAAGCGCCTCTTCATAATCATTTTTCCCCTCTGGAGATACTTTGTCTATCAGGTTTGCAGCCTTGCTTGCCGTTGTAAAGTCTTTCAATCCCACATATGACTTTGTCAAATAAAGATATATGTTATTACTTTCCTCTTTTTTTAATTTCAACTCTTTTAAGCAAGCATTAAAAGTATTTATAGCCTCTTGATATCTTCCTTCCACATAATAGACCTGTCCCATTCTAATCTTTATATTTTTAAGATATTTTGAACGTGGATACTTATTTAAGAAAGTATTTGATTCTTGAAGAGCCATCGAATATTTTTTTTGAATAAAGAGTTCATCCAAAAATTTTATATCTTCTTTTTCTGAAGCAAATAATCCGGAACATATTAGGAATCCTGCTATCAATAATTTTATTTTCTTCACTTTCTCCCCACCTCTCTTAAAACTTCTTTTAATTTATTTGCAGAGATTTTTGTATTTTTACAAGGAGTATCTACAATCTCATTAAAAACTCCATATACAGGAATAGGATAACAATCTCTAATCCCTGCTATTAAATCTCTTTTACAAGCTACCGCAATAACTAATTCCGGTTGATATTCTTTCAAATATAACCTAGCTAAAGTTCCACCTGTAGCTACTTTTATATCTATATTTCCAAATTCTTGTTTTAGGTTTAAAATCTCAGAAATATCACAAAGACCACAGTTTTTACAATTATTAATATTGTTGGTAATCTTTAAATTACATTCATAATTTTGAATACAATGTGGTAATAATATTGAAATTTTGCTTACTATTTTTTTTTGGATTTTTTTTAATACTTTTTTGTTATTAAAATCTACAAATTTTTTTGCACTATTATTATCACTCAGATTTTTACTTACTCTATCTCCTAATAAATACTCCAAGTATTGAAGATGATAGATAATTTTCTCTATATAAAATTTGCTCATTATTTCTCCTTAAATGAAAAAATATTATCCAAATTATACCACAAATAATTGTGTTTGCAAAATAAAAACTAGCTACACAGTGAGCTAGTTTTTAAGAATCTAATCTTTCAAAGCTAAAGGCATCACAATATAAGTATAATTATCTTCATACATATTTCTTGTCCTTACAGCACTATTTGATGTTGTAAACTCTAAGCAAATTGTATCTTTAGCGCTTGATTGAATAAATTCCAATAAAAACTTTACATTTAAAGATATTTTTAAGTTTTCACCACTATAATTCACTTTAGATATTTCCTTTGCTTTTGCTATTTCTCCTACCCCTTCAATGTCTAAAATATCTTTATCTAATGCAAATACTGCACCAAATTTAGATTCTGAATTATTTTTTACAAATATCTGAATTCTTTTTAACATTTTTTCGAAGGCAACTCTATTAATTTCAAGTTTTTTATTATATCCACTTGCTTCTAGTATTGTTTTATAATTTGGGAAAGGTAAGTCAATAACTCTACTTACTATAGATATCTTTCCTAATCTGAAATAAAGTTGTTTATTTTTTTGAGTGAATGCGATCTCCTCTTCATTCCCATTTCTTAATAACTTAGACATAGCATCTATTGTATTAATAGGTATACTAACTTTAAATACACCTTTATTTCCTATATATTCATTTTCTAAGTAAGTCAATCTATATGTATCCGTTGAGATAAACTTTATTTTTTCCTCTTCTATTTCAACCCTAATACAATTTATTGATAGATTATCACTTGACATCGATGCAGAAAATTTAACCTTATCAAAATTATCTGCTAAATCTAGCTTTTTTAATTTAAATTCAAACTCTTCATCTTCTATCTCTTCGTCTTGAATTCTTGGGAATTCTTCGGCATTCATAAGAGTAAACTCCGATGATGAATCTGGTGTCTCAATAGTTAAAATATCATCTTCAATATTTAAAACAATCATTTCATCTTTTATCTCTTTTAAATATTCCTCAACTAAATTGTGTTGGAAAACTGCCTTTCCTTCATTTACAATTTCACATTCCATCTCTGTAGATATTGTTAGTTCTAAATTTGTTCCACAAAACCATAGCTTCCCATTTCTAGTTTCTATAAAAACATAAGAGATAATTGGTCTAATTTTATTTTCATTAATTGCTTTTTCTACAATTTTTATTTTTTTTAAAAACTCTAACCTATTAACTTTTAAAATCAATTTTGCCTCCTTGTTTCAATAGTAATAGTTTCCTTTTAACAAGTCACTATAACGCATTCTTAATTTTTCTAAAGTTTTTTGTTCAATCTGTCTTACTCTTTCTCTCGTTATACTAAAACTTTGTCCTATATCTTCAAGTGTATGTATCTGATTTCCATCAAAACCAAATCTCATCTTTAAAATTTGTTTCTCTCGTTCATTCAATTTATTCAAAATCTCATTTATTTGCTCTGTACTTATATCCCTTATCAATTTATTTTCTAAATCATTGTGTACTTCGCTCGCAATTATATCTTCCAAACAAATGTCCTCTCCAATTGGAGAACTTAATGATATAGTTTCTTGAAATTCAAGCATTAATTCTTGAACTTTTTCAAGAGGATAACCTATCCCTTCAGATATTTCAAAAATACTTGGATAATCTCCCCTTGCCATAACACAATCCATTATAAACTTATTAGTTTTATTCAACAGATCATGTTTATATGATGGTATTCTAATCTCTCTACCTTTACTTATGATAGCCTTACTGATGGCCTGTTTTATCCACCAAACTGCATATGTAGAAAGTCTATATCCTTTTTCTATATCAAATTTTTCTATTGCATATATAAGACCAAAATTTCCTTCACTTATTAAATCAATAAAACTCATTCCTTTATTTCCATACTTTTTGGCTACATTAACTACCAATCTTAAATTACATACAATCAATCTTTCCCTTGCTTCAACGTCACCATTTTTAGCCCTTGTTAAAAGTTCAACTTCTTCATCTTTTCCTAACACTTCATACTCTTTTATGTCTTCTAAATAAAATGAAACTAAATCTCTTTCTGTCATATACACCCCATACCTTCATTAGTTGTCTTTTACTAAGTTGTGAATCTGTGTGTTGCTAATGTGTTGATTTTTTAATTTGATTTATGTTGTTAGATATAATATTCAATTGTCTTATAACCTTTTGTATAAATTTTATGTATAACTAATCTTTAATAAAATTCTTCTTTTAATTCTCTTGTCATCAACTCTTTTACTTTTTCCTTTGTGTCTGCTCCCTCGTATATTATCTGATAAATAGCTTCGACTATTGGCATACTTATCTTCAAGTCTAATTTCTTATTATATACAGCTTTTACTGTTGCTACACCTTCTGCAACCATAACCATACTATCTAAAATATCTTGAATTTTATCACCTTTACCTAGTCTCTCTCCTACGTATCTATTTCTACTATGTCTACTAGCACAAGTTACAACTAGGTCCCCAATCCCAGTTAGTCCTGAAAAAGTTAACTCATCGGCTCCCATAACTTTTCCAAATCTTATCATCTCTGCTATTCCTCTGGTTATTAAAGCAGCTTTTGCATTATCTCCATAACCTAGCCCATCAGCTATTCCTGCTCCTATTGCCAAACAATTCTTGACAGCTCCTCCAAGCTCAACTCCTGCCATGTCTTTACTTACATAAACTCTAAAGTTTTCCGTATTAAATAACTCTTGAACTTTTTTTGCATTTTCAAACTCTCCAGCTGCAACTATTGTTGTTGGCAATTCTTGCGCTACCTCTTCCGCATGTGTTGGTCCAGAAAGTACAATTATATTTTTATGATATTTTCCTTTTATTTCATCTTTTATTACATTCGATAGTGTTTCTCCAGTTAAAACTTCTAATCCTTTTGCAGTATTTATAAGAATCATTCTATCCTCTATTTGAGAGGATAGTCTAGTTATAACTCCTCTTAATACTTGAGATGGAACAGAAAATACTACGTATTTAACTCCCGCTAATAGTCCATCCACTTCAGATGTCACTGTCAATCTCTCTGGAAACTTTATTCCCGGAAGTAATCTGCTATTTTCTCTTTCTGTATTAAGTTTTTCAGCAATCTCCTTATTATGTTCCCACATAATAACTTCATGACCTTTTTTAGCTAAAACCATTCCTAAAGCCGTTCCCCAGCTACCTGCTCCTATTATAACTACTTTTTCCATTTAATTTATCTCCTTACTTTAAATTAAATTTGTTTTCTTTTCCATCCATAAGTCTAGCTATATTAGCTTTATGTTTATATATCACAAATATTCCAACAACTAGGGATATTACTACTAGTGGGATTCTTGTTGCGGAATCTCTCACTGGCATAAAAAACGCCAATATTGGTAATAATGCTGAGCAAATAACTGATCCTAAAGATATATATCTTGTTATTCCTACAGTAATTATAAAAACTAAAACTAATATTCCTATCACTTTTGGCATTAAAAAAAGAAAAACTCCTAAACTTGTTGCAACACCCTTTCCACCCTTAAATTGTAGAAAGAATGAGAATGTATGTCCTAAAATTGCGACTAAGCCTAGTAAAATTATTTCTACTCCACCAATTCCAAATATATTTG
Source organism: uncultured Cetobacterium sp. (assembly GCF_947072685.1). Taxonomy (GTDB): domain Bacteria; phylum Fusobacteriota; class Fusobacteriia; order Fusobacteriales; family Fusobacteriaceae; genus Cetobacterium_A. The sequence goes on from NZ_CAMTIK010000013.1 coordinate 46,311, forward strand.
CTAAATATAGTGGAATATATCCTTTTAAAGCATCCATTATCAGAACCATTATACCATACTTTGGTCCTAAAATTCTATATGCATTTGTTGCTCCAGAATTTTTACTCCCATGTTCCCTGATATCTATATTTTTTGTTCCCTTCCCTAGCCAAACTCCGCAAGGTAATGCTCCAAATAAATATGCTATAACAATAAAAAATAAAAATTTTATCATAAATCCTCCTATTTTTTAACCAATCTACCTACAACTTCAATATGGCTTGTTTGTGGGAACATATCCACAGGTTTAACTCTTTTCAATTCATATCCTTCTTTTTCTAAAATTTCTATATCTCTTGCAAATGTTGATGGGTTACATGAGATATAAACAATCTCTTTTATTCCTATTTTCGATATATTCAAAAGACTCTCCTCATCTATTCCCTTTCTAGGTGGATCCAATATTATTGAGTCTATCTCTTCTTTTTTCATCAAATTCACTATCTCTTTATTCACATCTCCACAAATAAATTCAACATTTGATATATTATTTTCTTTAGCAGTTTTAATACCATCTTTAACCGCAGACTCAATTATTTCTATAGAGTAAACTTGCTTTGCCTTTTTACTTAAAATCATTCCGATAGTTCCTGTTCCTGCATAAGCATCAACTATATTTTTATTTTCGATATTTTCGAACATATTTATAGCCAGATCATATAATCTTCTTGTTTGAAGAAGATTTATTTGAAAAAATGATGTTGGTGAAATATTAAAGTGAATATTTGCAATACTCTCTTTTATAGTTTCTTCTCCAAAGAGAAGTATATTTTTATCACCAATGGCCACGTTTGTTCTTCGACTATTTAAAGATATATATACCGACGTTATCTCTTTAAATTTATTTTTTAACTCCAACAAAATATTTTTCAATTCTGAATCAACTCTTGTATCGTTAACTATCAAAACAAGCATTGCTTCGCCAAAAGAGTTCGTTCTTACCATTACGTGTCTCAACAATCCTCTGTGCTTTTTCTCATCATATACACTTATCTTGTTTTTATTCAACAACTCTTTTAACTCACTTATAAGCTTATTTCCTAAAACAGAATTTAACATGTTGTCTTCCACTTGAAATACATCATGACTTTTTCTTTTAAAAAATCCCGTGATAATTTCTTTTCCTTTTAACGAAAAAGGCTCTATTACCTTATTTCTATAATTTTTTTCAACAGGTGATTCAAAAGTATCCTCTATTAAAACATCTGAATTCTTTCCAATTCTTCTAACTACGTCTTCTACCATCTCTTTTTTATATTTCAATTGAGATTCATAGTTTAACATTCCAAAATCACAACCTTGAAAATCTTCAAATGTTATGTGAGATAGGTCTTTTATTCTTTCTGGCCCAGGAATTAAAATCTCTTTTATCAAAGCTCTACCATATGACTTTTTCAACGATATTATTTCTACTTTCAAAACATCTCCAGGTACAGACATTGGAACAAACATTGCAAACTCATTATTATAATATCCTAATCCTTCTCCACCATAAACAATTTTTTCTATTTTTACTTCGATAACTTGTCCTTTTTCTAATTTCATATTACTCTCCTATCTTTTTAAAAAGAGTTTTCATCAATTTTAAAGAAATTAATCTTTTCTGATATGATCATATTTTTATTTTTATTCATCTCTTTTTCTATTTTTCTCAGATCCATAAGTAAGTCATATTCATATATTCTCTTACTTTTTTCTTTTTCTAACTCTTTTACTTCTCTTTCTAGTTTTAGATTGTTCTTTTCTAAATAAGAGATTTCTCTTATAAGATATCCATAAAATGACCAGATTAAAATTATTCCAACTACTCCTAATAAAATATTTTTCCTGTTCATATATTTCTCCTTATAACTTTTCTATAACTCTTAATTTTGCTGAATGAGCTCTGTTATTAAACTCTAACTCTTGTTTTGAAGATATTATAGGTTTTCTATTTACAAGTTTTCCTTTCGGAACTTCATTACAAACACATATAGGTAACTCTTTCGGACACTTACATCCAGTACATAAATCTCTAAACATATTCTTTACTATTCTATCCTCTAGAGAATGGAATGTTATTATTGCTAAACGTCCACCTTTTTCTAATGAATTAAATGATTTTGTTATTGCATTTTTTAAAACATCTAATTCTCTATTTACCTCTATTCTTATAGCTTGAAAGACCTTTTTTGCTGGATGCTTTTCACTTCTAGGAGGGTATGCTTTTCTAATTACATCAACTAATTCTCCTGTAGTTTCAATAGGTTTTTCCTCTCTTCTTTGACAGATTAATCTAGCTATTTTTCTAGAGAATCTATCCTCTCCATATTCAAAAAATATTTTAACAAGTTCACCCTCTTCATAGTTATTAACTACTTCATATGCCGACAGTTCAGAACTTCTATTCATTCTCATATCTAATTTAGTGTCATATCTATAAGAAAACCCTCTTTCTGGATCATCCAATTGTGTTGACGAAACCCCAATATCCATTAAAATACCAGTTACTTTATCAGCACCTGCCATATAAAGAACAGTATCAATATTTTCAAAATTGTTTTTAAATACAGACCACTTCGACCCATATTTTCCCAATCTATTTTTAGCAAACTCTATAGCTTGTTCATCTTGGTCTATAGAGATCAGTCTTCCATTGTCTCCAATCTCTCTTAAGATTCCTTCAGAATGTCCTCCACCTCCAAGTGTACAATCTACATAAACTCCATCTTTATCTGTTATTAAATTTTCCAAAGTTTCATAATATAAAACCGGAATATGGTATTCACTCTCTAATTCGTGCATTTTGTTCCTCCTACAAAAAATAGAGAAGCCGGTGGCTTCTCTATTCTATTTATAATAAATAAAAAATAATATATCTTACAATTTTCAATGCAAAGTAAGCCAGTAGTGGTGATAAATCTATTCTACTATTTCCCAAAGGAATTAGTGTTCTAAATGGTTTTAAAATTGGTTCAGTTACACTATAAACGAAATTTGTAAAATCATTTCTCGAATATGGTGCTAACCAAGATATAACTATTCTTATTAAGATCAATATATTTATAATTTCAAATGTTAAATTTATAGCTCTATAAAATAAACCCATTGTCCACTCCTTAATCTTCCCCTAGGAAATAATGTTTTGCTTTCACTGAATATTCCCATCCTGACCAAACTGTTAAAATCACAGGTATTAAAGTCATATAAAAATAAATCTGCTTATATAATACTGCTTGCTCTGGAGTTTTTCCTAATCCTAAAAACAGCATTATCATAATTACTATCATTTGTGTCGTTGTTTTATATTTACCTAAAACACCTGCCGGAATAACCTCTCCTTTAGCTGCAGCTATCGTTCTAATACCACTTATTAAGAACTCTCTTGCTATTACAACTATTGACATCCAAGAAGGAATATAATCTAATTTAACAAAAATCACCAATGCCGATATCACAAGTATCTTATCCGCTAAAGGATCCATTATTTTCCCTAAGTCAGTTATTAAATTATATTTTCTAGCTATGTATCCATCCAACCAATCTGTCAGTGATGCAAAAATAAATATTCCAAAAGCGACTAGTCTATATAGATTATGATCTGTTGCAGTGGCTGATTCCTGTAAAAAATATATAAAAGGTACTGCTAATATTAATCTAGTTGCTGTAAGTTTATTTGGCAAATTCAAGATTGTCTCCTCCTTATTTTTACACTATTTAGCTTCGTTTTCTACAATTGCTCCTATATAATCATATTCAAAATTTTGTTCTATTTTTACTTTTACTATTTCACCTTGTTTAGCTGTCCCGTCATTAGTCAAAACTTTTCCGTCTATATCTAGAGCTTGTCCTCTCGTTCTTCCCTCTAACATAAACTCACTCTCTGAAGAGATTCCATCTATCATAACTTCTACAACTTTTCCTATCATAGCTTTATTTTTAATCTCAGCTATGCTCGCTTGTAAATTTGTTAACTCTGCCCATCTTCTTTCTTTAATTTCTTCAGGAACTTGATTTTCTAAGTCATGAGCTACAGTTCCTTCCTCTCTTGAATACTTGAATACACCAACATAATCAAATTTAAATTCTTCTACAAATTCTTTTAACTCTTCAAAGTTTTCTTCAGTTTCTCCTGGGAATCCAACAATCACTGTTGTTCTGATTGATGCTTCAGGAATTTCCGTTCTAATTTTATCTAAAATTGATTTTATGTGATCTCCTGATTTTGCTCTTGCCATATTTTGTAGAATATTTCCTGAAATATGTTGAATTGGTATATCAAAGTATTTACATACTTTTGGTTCATTTTTTATAACTTCAACTAATTCATCTGTCAGTGAATTAGGGAACATATAATATGCTCTTATCCACTCTATACCTTCTACTTTTGCTAGAGCTTTTAATAGATCAGGTAAAGCTTTTTTCTTATATAGATCTATTCCGTACTCTGTTGTTTCTTGAGCTAACAGATTTATCTCTCTAACTCCATTTGAAGCCAAAGCTTTAGCTTCTTCAACGATATCTTCTATAGTTCTACTTCTTAAATTTCCTCTTAGTTGTGGAATTATACAATAAGTACATCTTCTATTACAACCTTCGGCTATTTTTAGATAAGCTGTATGAGGATTTGTTGTCAATATTCTTTCTGTTCCTGCATCAGCTAAAAATTCAAAAGTTTCACACCTTACTATTTTTTCATCTTCTAAGATAGTATCAACTACCTCTTCAATTTTATGTATCTCTCCTGTTCCTATAACTGCGTCTATTTCTGGAATTTCCGCAATCAGTTCATCTGCATATCTTTGAGCTAAACAACCCGCAACAATTATTTTTTTTACATTTCCTGTATTTTTTTTCTCAACTACTTCTAATATAGCTTGAATAGATTCTTCCTTTGCATCTCCAATAAATCCACAAGTATTTATAAGAACTACATCTGCTTCTTCTAAATTATTAGTTATTTCAAATCCTTTTCTTGCTACCATCAAACCTATTAAATGCTCGCTATCAACTAAATTTTTGCTGCATCCTAAACTTATTAAACCTAATTTCATTTTTACCATCCTTTTTCTATGTTACCAATGGAAAATAACACAGAGGTTGAAGTCCTCTGTGTTATCCTCCTTAATTAAAATTATTCAGCTGCCATTTCCTGTAATAATTTTTTTCTACTTAAACTAATTTTTCCATTTTCAGTTGATATAACTTTCACTTCAAAAGTATCTCCAACCTTTAATACATCTTCTACATTAGCAACTCTTTCTAATGCAATTTCTGAAACATGTAAAAGTCCTTCTTTTCCTGGTAAAATTTCCATGAATGCTCCAAATTTAGCTATATTAACTACTTTTCCAGTATAAACTTCTCCAATTTCAACATCTTTAACATATCCATTTACTAGTTGAATTGTTTTCTCAAGAATATCTAATCCTTGGCAGAAGATAGCTACTTTTCCATCATCTTCGATGTCTATAGTTGCTCCTGTTGCTTCAATGATTCCTTTGATATTTTTTCCACCTGGTCCAATTAAAGCCGCAATCTTATCTTTTGGTATTGTCATTTGATGAATTCTTGGAACTGTTGGTCCTAATTCATTTGTTTGTGATATTGCTCCATTCATTACATCTAATATCTGAAGTCTAGCATCTAACGCTTGTCTAAGAGCTATTCTCATAACATTCTCATCTATTCCAGCTATTTTCATATCCATTTGTAATGCTGTTATTCCAGTTTTTGTTCCTGCTACCTTAAAGTCCATATCTCCTAAATGATCCTCAAGACCCATTATGTCTGTCAACACAACATAGTCGTCTCCCTCTTTTATAAGACCCATTGCAATTCCTGCAACATGCTCTTTTATAGGTACTCCTGCATGCATCAATGCTAATGATCCACCACAAACTGATGCTTGAGAAGATGATCCATTAGATTCAGTTATCTCAGATACTAATCTTATTGTATATGGGAAATCATCTGTTGAAGGCATTACATAACTAAGTGCTCTTTCAGCTAACGATCCATGCCCTAGCTCTCTTCTTCCAGGAGCTCCCATTCTTCCACACTCTCCTACTGAATATGGCGGGAAGTTGTAATGTAGATAGAACTTTTTATAGAACGATTCATCTAATCCATCTATTAATTGCTCATCCTCTTTAGTTCCTAATGTAGCAACAACTATAGCCTGAGTTTCTCCTCTTGTAAACATTGCTGATCCGTGAACTATTGGTAACACTCCTACTTCAGCGTCTAGTTGTCTAATTTCTGTTGTCGCTCTTCCATCAACTCTATGCTTATTATATAAAATAGCATCTCTCACTAATTGTTTCATTAGGTCATGGTAATACTTTGCAAATTCAGCTACAACATTAGAAGGAACCTCTTCTTCACCGAAATTCTCATTTACAAATGTTTCAAATAAAGTTTCCTCCAAAGTATCTATTGCCTCTTGTCTTGCATGCTTTCCTATTGTTAGCACAGCTTCCTTCAAATTAGCTTTTCCATTTTCATCAATAAAGTTTTTAACTATAGGCATAACCTCTGGAGCTTCAAACTTTATTTTCTCTTTTCCTACTAACTCTTGAAATTCTTTTTGGAATTGACATAATTTTTTAATATTTTCGTGAGCAAACATAATTGCTTTTAACATTGTTTCTTCATCTAGTTCTCTAGATCCTGCCTCAACCATGTTTATAGCATCCACAGTTCCTGCCACTGTTAAATCTAAATCACTCTCTTCCAATTGTTCTGGAGTTGGATTTAATATAAATTCCCCTTTTATTAAACCTACAACTACTCCTGCTACTGGTCCCATAAATGGAATATCAGATATTGTCAACGCTACAGATGATCCTACAATCCCCATAAAATCAGGAGTACATACCCCATCATAAGAAAGTGTTGTATTTACAACTTGAACATCATATTTAAACCCTTCTGGAAACATTGGTCTTATTGGTCTATCTATCAATCTTGCTATTAGTGTAGCATTAGTTGATGGTCTAGACTCTCTTTTATTGAATCCTCCTGGGAATTTTCCTGCTGCATAATATTTCTCCACATAATCAACTGTTAATGGGAAAAAATCTATCCCTGTTCTAGGGGCTTTACTTCTATTTACCGTACTTAGTAATATTGTATCTCCATACTGAATCATAACCGCACCATTTGATTGTCTAGCTACTTTTCCAGTCTTTAGAGTTAATTGTCTTCCGCCAATTTCTAAGCTTAAACTTACTTCATTGAACATTTAACGTCCTCCTTTTAAATTCATAGAGGATAAATATCGCAAATAATAAGGAACTAAAACTAAAATTTATTTAGCCTTAATCTCTTACTACTTACCTTATATTTATCCCCTTTATTTTCATATTAAAGTATATCATTTTTAGTACTAAAAATCAAAATATATTTACTCTGTATTAATATTGTGAATTATTCCTAAAGCTATTCCCATAGTCACCATTGCACTTCCACCATAACTAAAAAATGGCATTGGTAAACCAAAAACAGGTAACAACCCCACAGCCACAAAAATATTTATAATAACTTGTGTTATTATCTGTGCCCCCATACCTATAGCTAAATATTTTCCAAAATAATTCTTACTTTCTCTACCAGTAATAACAATTAAATGATACAACATATAAAATAAAGCAATAACAAAAACCATTCCTAAAATTCCAAATTCTTCACCAAAAGTCGCCATAATGAAGTCTGTATGAATTTCTGGTAAATAACTATATTTTTGAACTCCATTAGCATAGCCTTTTCCAAAAAAACCACCACTTCCAAAAGCGTATACTGATTGTTTTACCTGATATCCGAATTCATCTGAATAATTTCCGAAAAACAAACCATCTATATAACTTTTTATTCTCATTATTTTATATGAAGCTGTTTCGATAGAAGAGTATTTATAAATATATGCTATACCCACACTTCCCAGAAGAAGTGCCAAAGATCCTACTCTAAGAATCCATTTAGTTTCAAATTTTGTCATAAATATCATAAATATCCAAATAGCTAAATAATGGATTGCTGTTCCCATATCTTTTTGAGCAAGTATTAAAGCTCCATAAACAAGTAAATAAATAGATGCATTTATTAGAATTGTCCCCTCTTTAAAATCTCTATCTTCTGCTTTCGCTAAACAGTTTGCAAGGTTTATAACAAACGCACATTTTAGTATCTCAGCTGGCTGTATAGATATACTCCCTAACGAAATCCATCCATAGGCTCCATTTATTTGTGGAATAAATGGTAATCCTATCTTCCCACCAATATACATTCCTAATAAAATAAAAATACTTATAAAAAATACTCCTATATTTACTTTCCTATTACTTAACACCTTATAATTCAAAGGAAATCTCTTAATTTTCCCTAAATTCCCTATCATAAGATATAAAAAAAAGAAGGCTAATATATATATAAAGTGTTTTTTTATATTTTCTGGCTTCATATAAAAAGCAGCACTGATCATATTTATGGTACTCAAGACCATTAAAATCACTGTTATAAACAATATTGACATTCTTCTTTTTTTAAATCTTATCGATTTTTGATTTGATTTTTCTTGTTGTTTTTCTAAGTTTTCTTGAAAAAATTTTCCTGTCGTATTTTTCACCTTCATAATCAATCTCCCCATTGAATAAACTTTACAAAAAATAAAAAAATGGCGCTTCTTGCTGGGCTCGAACCAGCGACAACAC
>NZ_CAMTIK010000014.1 GCF_947072685.1 uncultured Cetobacterium sp.
GAAGAACAGTAGCTTCTGGAGTTGTAGCAGAAATTACTAAGTAATCTAACTTATTAAAAATATAAAGAGTTAAGTTTTAAACTTAACTCTTTTTTTATATTTTCTTCATTAATTAAAATGTGCTATAATATAGAAAAAATGGAAGGACAATACATGGTTATAGATTTTACAAAAGTTTTGGAGTTATTAGAATCAATTGGATTTATAGGAGCGATGTTGATTTGGATGTCCTTTTTAATAGGGATGAAGTTTCCTGATTGGGATTTTAAACTTAAGATAAAACATAGAAATATATTGACTCATAGCCCGATTATATTGTGGGCAATGATTTATTTTTATAACACTCAAAAAGAAGTAGAGGTATTTAGATTTTCAATAATGGGATTTGCATTGGCTATTGGGCTACATATGATTTTTGATTTTTTTCCAAAAGGATGGGCTCGAGGAGCGTTGATATATTTTCCTTATTGTAAACTGTGTTTAGGTGTTAAGGGGAGTAAGGGATTTATTTTTTTTACAGGAATTTATTCAATATTTTTATCAATAAAATATTCAAAAAGTTACATCGAAATAATTTTTTTAAGTTTGATAGGAATCTATACTATAACGAAAAATACAAAAAAAGAAGAGAAGTTTTTTAGACCTTTCTCTTTTTTTACAGTGGTAGTTCTACTTTTAAGTGCTGCAAAATATGATGAAATAAGTAACTCAATCATTTTTGTTGTACACTTAATTTCAGAAAAAATAAGAATCCTATTTTAGGACAACAAAAATTGAATAAATCCCAACCCTTGTCTTGACAAAAGAAGTCGATTTTTAATATAATTTAACTAAATAAAAGGATTGAGAGGAGAAAAAATGAGAGACACAAAATTTTTAGTGGAACAAGCTGCTAAAATAAGAAAAGACATTGTTCAAATGATATGTAAAGCAAAATCAGGGCATCCTGGAGGATCTTTATCTGCAGCTGATATAGTAACAGCACTATATTTCTCAGAGATGAACATAGATCCTAAAAATCCAAAAATGGAAGGTAGAGATAGGTTTGTTTTATCTAAAGGTCATGCAGCACCAGTATTATATTCAGCACTAGCAGAAAAGGGATATTTCGACAGGGAACTTTTAGGTACACTAAGAGCGTATGGGTCGCCTTTACAAGGGCATCCAGATATGAAAAAAGTTCCAGGAATAGAAATATCAACTGGGTCTTTAGGACAAGGGTTATCGGTAGCTAACGGAATGGCACTTTCAGCTAGAATATCTGGTGAAAACTATAGAACTTATGTTTTAATGGGAGATGGAGAGTTACAAGAAGGACAAGTGTGGGAAGCGGCAATGTCAGCAGCTCACTATAAATTAGATTCTGTTTGTGCTTTTATTGATTCAAACAATCTTCAAATAGATGGGAATGTTGATAAAATAATGGGCGTTGAACCATTAGATAAGAAATGGGAAGCTTTTGGATGGAATGTAATCCAAATAGATGGACATAATTTTGAAGAGATATTAGATGCTTTAGATAAGGCAAGAGAAACTAAAGGACAACCAACAGTTATTATTGCTAATACAACAAAAGGTAAAGGGGTTTCATTCATGGAAAATGTTTGTGGATTCCATGGAGTAGCACCGACAGTTGAAGAAACTGAAAGAGCAGTAAAAGAATTAGAAAAAGTATCAGAGATATAATAATTTTGGAGGATGAAATGGTGAAGAAATCTACAAGACAGGCTTACGGAGAAGCATTAGTAGAGCTTGGAAAACAGAATAAAAATATAGTAGTTTTAGATGCAGATTTAACAAAATCAACAAAAACAAACTTATTTCAAGAGGCTTTTCCAGAAAGACATATAAATGTAGGAATAGCTGAAGCGGATTTAGTAGGAACAGCTGCAGGACTTGCAACTTGTGGGAAAATACCGTTCGCATCAACATTTGCTATGTTTGCTGCTGGAAGAGCGTTTGAACAAATAAGAAATACAGTGGCTTATCCAAAGCTAAATGTAAAAATAGCCCCAACTCATGCTGGAATATCTGTAGGAGAGGACGGGGGATCACATCAATCGGTTGAGGATATCGCTTTAATGAGAAGCATTCCAGGAATGGTTGTATTGTCACCAGCAGATGCGACTGAAACTAAAAAGATGATATTTGCAGCTGCAGAATATAATGGACCTGTTTATATAAGAATGGGAAGATTGGATGTTCCAGTACTATTTGATGAGAGCTATGATTTTCAAATAGGAATAGCAAATACAATAAAAGAGGGAACAGATGTGACGATTGTTGCAACAGGTCTTATGACTGCAAAAGCTTTAGAGGCTGCTGAAAAATTAAAAGAGGATGGAATTTCAGTTAGAGTAATTAATGCTGGAACAATAAAACCTTTAGATGGAGAAACAATTTTAAAAGCTGCTCAAGAAACTAAATTTATAGTGACAGCAGAGGAGCATTCTGTAATCGGAGGACTTGGATCAGCGGTATCTGAATTCTTATCTGAGACACATCCAACACTTATAAAAAAAGTAGGAATTTATGATGTTTTTGGACAGAGTGGAAAAGCTGAAGAGCTTTTAGAAAAATATGAATTGACGTCAACAAAGCTAGTATCAGTTGTAAAAGAAAATATATAGAAATAAAAATATAGAGGCGAGTTGAAATGCGCCTCTATATTTTAATTAGGGAGAGCGTATGGAAACAAAAAAAATAAAGAGAACATTTATAACGTTAGTACTTAGTTTCATGATTTTTAGTTTATTTGTTTCACTGGCATCAAATAGCTATTTTATAGGAAAGATATTGAAAAATAATTATTTTTTTACAATAGAACTACAAAACGAAAGCACAAGGGAGAGTATAAAAGAGTTTGAAAAATTCCTTATAGAGAATGAAAATGTAAAAGGAGTTAGATTTTTAGATAGGGATGAAGCTTTTAGAAATCTTCAAAAGGAATTAGAAATTGTAATTCCAAAAAGTGAAAATCCACTTCCAAATTCAGTTATAGTTTATTTCAAAGATGAGAATAAACTGCATGCAATTCAAGAGTTACTTGATGTAAATCCAATGGTTAGAGAAATATATATAGACAGTAATTTTTTACAAAGCACCCAAAGAAAGATAAGTGCTGTAAATATATCGCTGTTTCTCTTTTTATTTTTTGCACTGTCAATGTATTTTCAAATATCAACTATATTGAGAGGGATCGTTGTGAAAGATTATATGATTTTAAGTATAAAAAACCCTCAAAACAATAGAAATTTTGAAATTGCTAGAAATAGAAATTTAATTTCGTTTATAGGAGCTGCTGTAATTGGTGGACTTATATTTTTTAATCTATATGTTATTTTTAGAGGCAAATTTCAAGAGATACTTTCAAATTTGGTTTTTCAAAGTTTTAATCAACTAGTTTTAATAGATGTTGTAGCCATAGCATTTGTAGTAATTTTTTCATGGAAATCTTCTGGCAAATTGAAAAAAGAAGAGGTTTAGCTTATGAGAGGATTATGGATATTTTTTCTGTTATCAGGACTAGTTTTTGGAGATAGTGTAGATAATTTGAAAAATAGAATGAAAAAAATAGAGAGTGAAATTAAACAAAAAAATAGTAGAATAGATTATATCAATTCAGAAAAAATAAGTATAGAAAAGCAAGTTGAAAATATAAATAAAGAGATAAGAGATATTGAAAAAGATGCAGTTAGAATAAGAGATGAGATAAGTGTTGTAAATAAAAATATTAATTATGGGGAATTAAATTTAGGAGTAAGCAACAAGGCGTTGGAAAGAAAAAAATCAGAATATAAAGCTAAAATGATTGAAGTTAATAGAATTTCAAATTTATCGAATGAAACTAGAGAGAAAAGCATTGCAAAACGTAGTTTTTCAAGATTACTATATGGGGATTTAGAAAGTATGGAACATATAAAAAATGTTCAGTCTTCTATAGAGCATGTAAAAAAGAATATTGAAAAAAATAGAGCGAAACTTACAGATTTAAAAAGAAAATTAGACTCAAATAGAAGGTCTGTAGAAAATAAAAAAATTGAAAAAAATAGATTGATATCTAAATTAAATAAAGAGAAGACAACTCATGTTAAAACAATAAGTAAATTACAAATACAAAAGAAAAATTTAGAAAAAGAGATAGAAAAAATAATAAAAGCAAGAAGTGTCACAAATAAAAATATAAAACTTAATACAGCTGTTATAAATTTAGGAAAATTTTTTAAACCAGTTTCTGGAAAAACTGTGGTAAAATTTAAAGAGAAAAAAAATGGTGAAGTTGTAAGTAATGGAATAGAGATAGAAGCAAAAATGGGTGCAAAAGTAAAGGCAGCTATGAGTGGTAAAGTTATTTATGCAGATAAATTCCAAGGACTAAATAGTGTTGTTATGATTGATTATGGTTACAATACAATAGGAGTTTATGGAAATCTTATAGCGGTTGGAGTTAGGTTAAATCAAAAGATAAATAAGGGACAAGATATAGGAGTTTTAGGATTAACAACAGAGGGAGAAGCGAATCTTTATTATGAGGTTAGATTTAATTTAAAACCTATAAATCCTGAAAATCTATTTTAGTGGAGGAAATTATGATAGGAACTATAATTTATAATGAAGATAAAAACTTAGCTGTAAAATTGAACGAAGAGTACTTAAAGTTTTTTTCAGAGAAAAAAATAGAAATAGTTCCTAATGTTGAGATTGAAAAAGCTGATTTTGTGGTGGTAATAGGCGGTGATGGAACTCTTTTAAGAGCATCAAAAAAAATAATTAAAAAAAAAGAAATAGATGTATTTGCAGTAAATGCAGGCGCATTAGGATTTTTAACTGAGATCCAAATGGAGGAATTCAAACCAACTTTTGAAAATTATTTACTTGGAAAACGAAAAATAGAGGAAAGAGACTTGTTGGAAATATCTTTCAATGAAGAAAAAATTGATGTTTTAAACGAAATAGTAATTTCGAAGGAAAAAGCGAGCTCTAAAATTTTAAATATCTGTGTGAATACAGAAAAATCAATAATATGTAGTTATAAAGCAGATGGTTTGATAGTTGCAACACCGACAGGCTCAACAGCGTATTCTTTATCAGCTGGGGGTCCAATAGTTATGCCGGGGATAAAAGCGATTGTTCTTACACCGTTAGCCCCACATAATTTAACCACAAGACCAATTATATTGAGCGGAGATGAAAAGTTAATTCTATCATTAAATGAGAATCAAAAAGGTTGTTTAATAATAGATGGAGAGATTGAAAAAGAGATTTCAAGTGAAGATAAAATCTCTATAAAGTATTCTAAAAAAAAAATAAGACTTGTACTACCAGAGGGTAGAGATTATTATGGAATTTTAAGAGATAAATTGAAATGGGGAGATAATCTATGTTAAAAGAATTAAAAATAGAGAATTTAGCTATAATTCAAAAAGTAGATTTAGAATTTAAAAATGGGTTGATAGTTTTAACAGGAGAAACAGGAGCAGGGAAATCAATAATCTTGAGTGGAATAAACCTATTGATTGGTGAAAAGGCAAGTGCAGATATGGTTAGAGACGGAGAGGACTTCTTATTAGCTCAAGGAGTTTTTGCAGTTAATGACGAACAGGAAGCAGAGCTTAGAGAGCTGGGAATAGATGCTGAAGATAAAGAAGTTATAGTGAGAAGACACATTGATAAAAATGGAAAAGGAAAGGCATTTGTCAATAATATTAGAGTTCCGATGTCTAGTTTAAAAGAGATAATGGGAACTCTTGTTGATATAGTGGGCCAACATTCTCACCAAATGCTATTAAATAAAAACAATCACTTAAGACTTTTAGATAGATTTTTAGGTGAAAAAGGGACTGGGTTAAAAAAGGTATTAGAAAACATATACAATGAATATTCAAGTTTAGATAGAAGAATAAAAGATGTAGAAAAAAACAAAAGAGAAACATTGGAGAAAAAAGAGTTCTATGAGTTTCAGCTTCAAGAGATTGATAAAGTTGATTTAAAAATTGGAGAGGATGAACGATTGGAAGAGGAGTATAAAAAACTTTTTCATGCAGGAAAAATAAAAGAAAAACTTTCATTGACGGAAGAACTGTTAAAAGATGGAGAGATAAATGCTTTGAATATACTGTATAACAGTAGAAAAAATTTAGAAATAGTTTCTCAATATGGAAAAGAATTTCAAGAAAACTTGGAAAGGCTTGAAAAAGTATACTATGATTTGCAAGATTGTGTTGATTCAATAAGAGATTTAAATGAAGATATAGAAGCCGATGAAACGAGATTAGAAAGAGTGATCTCGAGATTGGATGCTATAAATCGTCTAAAAACAAAATATGGAGATGAGTTATCAGAGGTCTTGAACTATAGAAACACAATAGAAGAAAAACTTCAGTTGTTGGATGAAAATAGTTTTCAAGTAAAGAAACTAGAAAAAGAAAGAGCCGAAGCTAGAAAAAAATATTATGAAATAGCAAAAGGTTTAACTGAAATTAGAAAAGAAAAGGCTAAAATAATAGAGAGTAATCTTCAAGAAGAGTTAAGAGGTCTTAGTATGGGGGATGCACAATTTAAAATAGATTTTATAGATAGCCATGTAATGAGTGGGAACGGCCTAGATCAAGTAGAGTTTATGATTTCTACAAATCTTGGACAAAGTTTAAAACCACTTTGGAAAGTAGCTTCTGGTGGAGAGGTGAGTCGAATAATGTTGGCGATTAAAGTAATATTTTCAAAAGTAGATAATATTCCGATACTTATATTTGATGAGATAGATACTGGAGTAGGCGGTGAAACCGTTAGAAAAATAGCAAATAAATTAAAAGAGATAGGTGGGACAACACAAGTTATGAGTATAACTCATTCACCAGCAATAGCGGCTAAAGCATCCCAGCAATTTTATATTGAAAAAAAATTAAAAGAAAAGAAGACAATAACACAAGTTAAAGAGTTAAATTATGAGGAAAGAGTTCAAGAGATTGCTAGAATGTTAGCTGGAAAAAATATATCTGAAGCGGTAATCAAACATGCAGAAGAACTTTTAGGTGAGGTTTAATATGGATCTGTTAAAAGAGTTTTTAGAATATAAACTTAAATCGAGCGATATAAAAAAAGAAACTTTAGAGATGTATCAAGGAGATATAAAAGATTTTCAAAATTTTATACAAAAAAATTTATTAGAAGTGTCTCAAGAAGAGATACTTCATTATGTGGAATTTTTAAAATCAAGATACCAACCAAATTCTGTTTCAAGAAAAATAAGTACATTAAAAGGATTATATCGCTATCTTTTGAAAAAGAGAATTATAGATTTTATACCTACGGATGGGATTGTTGTTGAAAAATTTACAGAAAGACAATTGGAGATTTTAGAGGTGTGGGAAATAAATAATATTCTAACAGTGTGTGAAAAAAATCCCAAAGGAGAGAGAGATAAACTTTTAATTAAATTACTTATGGAAACAAATTTCTCTATAAACGATGTACTGAAAATGAGGTTATTAGATCTTGAACTTAGCTCATATGACTATGTATTGAGTGACGATGGAAATGGAAGGATATACATATCTGAAGATCTGAAGGTAGAATTAAAAAACTTTATTGAAAATGATAGAATAAAAATATTGGAAAATAGTAGTGACTTGCTTTTTTATGGACTATCACGACAGGCTTTTAGAGCTAGATTCATTGGATTGGGAGTAAAAGCTGGGATTGAAAGGTCTATTTCTCCAAATATGTTGAGAAATACTTTGAAAAGTGTGGTAAAATTAGAGAATGAAAAAGATGGAGTAAACTCTGTTATAGGTATAAAAGAGAAATATTTCCAAATAGGAATAGGAGATGATTAATAGATGAAAGCAGGATTCATAGCAGTAGTAGGAAGACCTAATGTAGGAAAATCTACTCTGATAAATAAACTTGTAAATGAAAAAGTAGCAATAGTTTCGGATAAAGCGGGAACAACAAGAGATACAATAAAAGGAATTTTAAACTTCAATAACAATCAATACATATTTGTGGATACTCCAGGTATTCATAAGCCAAAACATCTATTGGGAGAGCACATGACAAATAGTGCGCTAAGAGTATTAAGGGATGTTGATGTTATCGCTATGGTTATAGATGCATCACAAGAGATCAGTACAGGAGATCTTTTTGTATGGGAAAAAATTAGTGAAGCTAAAAAAACACCTAGAGTTTTAATTGTTAATAAAATAGATAAAATTAATGATGAAGAGTTAGAGGCTAAAAGAGCTGAGATAAAAGAAAAATTAGGAGAATTCAATGCAATAGTTGAAATAGCAGGTCAATATGCTATAGGAATACCAAAATTATTAGATGCATTAGATCCTTTTTTAGATGATGGAGTTAAATACTATCCAGATGATATGTACACAGATATGCCAATGTATAGAATTATAACAGAGGTTGTAAGAGAAAAAATTCTTGAGAGAACAAGGGACGAAATACCTCATTCAGTTGCAATTGAAATTGTAAATGTGACAAGAAGAAATAATGGAAAAGATAAGTTTGATATCAATATCTATGTAGAGAGAGATTCTCAAAAAGGAATAATAATTGGAAAGCAAGGAAAAATGCTTAAAGAGATTGGAATTGAAGCAAGAAAAGAGATAGAACAGCTTTTAGGAGTTGGAATCTATATGGAGTTATGGGTTAAAGTAAAAGATGACTGGAGAAAAAAGAAACCATTCTTAAAAGAGCTGGGTTATATAGAAGAGAAATAAAAGAAAGTAGCCATTGATTTGGCTATTTTTTATTTGTAAAAATTTATGGGTTTGTTTTGGTATGATAATTATGTTATAATAGAAGACAGAAAAAAATTAGTTATCGATGGAGGAAAAGAAGACAATGCATTTATTATTGACAGAAGGAATGGGTTGGATAGAGGTTGTTACAGGAAGTATGTTCTCAGGTAAAAGTGAAGAACTTATCAGAAGAATGAGAAGAGCGAAGTATGCAAACCAAAAAATTATAGTTTTTAAACATGCAAGTGATGATAGATATGATGAAACAAAAGTGGCTTCACATAGTCAAGCCTTCATAGAGGCTGTTCCAGCATCAACGGTAGAAGAGATGAGAGAATTAATAAATACAAAGTATAGCGATGCAAGAATTATTGGAATAGATGAAGTTCAATTCTTTGGAAAAGAAGTGGCTGAGTTTTGTGAGGAATTGGCAGATTTAGGAAAAAGAGTTATTGTTGCAGGATTAGATCAAGATTTTAGAGGAGAACCGTTTAAACCAATGGATGTTTTAATGGCAAGAGCTGAGTATGTAGATAAGTTTAATGCTATTTGTGCTTGTTGTGGAAATCCAGCTTCAAGAACTCAAAGGCTAGTAAATGGAGAGCCTGCATATGAAGATGACCCTATAGTTTTAGTAGGGGCTAGCGAAAGTTATGAGGCTAGATGTAGAAGATGTCATATTGTTAAAAAAAGAGGAGAGTAATGAATTTAAGGGGCGTTGAAAAAACAGATAAATGGGGTTATATATTGACAGTTTTTTACAACGGAGAAAAATTTCACTCATTTGATGAAATGGCTGGGAAAACAACTGTTAAAGGTGAATTTAGAAGAGTAATGAATGAACTGGGATTTACTTGGGCTAAAGGTATCCAGCAGGGTGGACGAACAGATGCTAAAGTCTCAGCGGAAAGAAATTTGTTATATGTAAGCAGCAATTTTCAAGGAGATTTAAAAGAGATTATATTTAAATTTAATGAGAGAATGAAGGAAAGTATATTCATAAGAAAAGTAGAGAAGACATTTCCAAATCTATCTTTTCCAGAGTTTATAGAGCAAAGAGAATACTTATACAGATATCCTAAAAAAAGAATAAAAAGACCTTTAGAAGAGATAGAAAAAACTATAAAAGAAATAAGTGGAACTTATGATGTGAGTCTTTTTACAGATAAAAAAGGATTAGAATTAAAGGAACACGAAAGAACAGTGGAAGTATCTTATGAAAAAGGGGTCTTAAAATTTATAGGAAATTCTTTTATGCCAAAACAGGTCAGAAATATGGTGGGATATATATTTTCCGGAAATGTAGAAACTTACCCCGGAAAATTTCTAACGTTAGAGAGAGTTTATATAAGAAAAGATTTAGATGACAAAATTATATTGTCAGCTCTTGATATTAAAATAGATGGTGTTGAAAAAATTGAAAAAACTAAAGATGAATCTTTGTATATATTTTATGTAAAGACAGAAAATAAAGGTGAAGTAATCGGTAAAAATGCTTCAAATATTAAAAATCTTAGAAAAAAGTTTGGAAATATTGTTATAAGGGAGATTTAAGTGATTTCTAGATTAAAACAAGGATTATCGTGTATATTTTTAAATTTTGATATAGAAAATGAAAAAGAGATAAAAAATGTTTTAAGTTATGAAGAGTTCAATATTTTTTTACAGATGAGTGAATATGATAAATTTCACTCTTTTAAAGTATATTCTGGAGTTCTAAAGGATAAAGTTTTAAAAGATGAGGTCAACTATTTAAAATTAGCTCTTCTGCATGATTGTGGAAAAGATGATGCCACTCTTTTTAGAAGGGTAAAAAAAGTATTAGTTGGTGATAAAAAATTAGAACAACACCCAAATATAGGATTTGAAAAGTTAAAGGGAATAAATTTAGAAGTGGCTACTCTTTGTAGCAAGCATCATAATAAAGACGTAGATTTTAAAATGAGTATTTTTCAAAAAATAGATGACAAATAGAGATTGAGGAGAGATATGAGAGTAGATATAGGAAAATACCTAATGTCTGTTGAAAAACCAGCACAGTATTTAGGAAATGAAATCAATAGTTACCATAAAGATTTAAGTGAAATTAAAGCCAGAATGTGCTTGTTTTTTCCAGATATTTATGAGGTAGGAATGTCTAATTTAGGAATAAAATTACTTTATACAATTATGAATAAAGTGGATGGATTCTATTTGGAGAGAGGATTTGCTCCAATGGAGGATATGGAAACTTTAATGAGAGAAAATGCTATCCCGTCATTTTCATTAGAGACTAAAAGTGAACTTAAAGATTTTGATGTTGTGGGATTCTCATTGTCGTATGAAATGTGTTATCCAAATGTTTTAAATGCATTGGATTTAGCAGGAATACCGCTACACGCAAGTGAGAGAGGGGAAGAGTTTCCTTTAATAATGGCAGGTGGAACATGTATGATGAATCCAATTCCAATGGAGAAATTTTTGGATTTCTTTGTTATTGGAGATGGAGAAGATACAATGACTTTGTTGGCAGAAACTTTGGTTAAATTGGCAGGAAAGTCAAAAGAGGAAAAGTTAGATGCGATAAAAGATTTTGAGGGTGTTTATATTCCAAAACTACATAAAGGTGTTAAAAGAATCAAAAGAGCTATAGTTCAGGACTTGGATAAAACACCTTCGTACTCAGATCAATTAGTTCCTTATATACAGATAGTTCACGACAGAGCATCTGTTGAAATTCAAAGAGGCTGTACAAGAGGTTGTAGATTCTGTCAGGCAGGAATAGTTTATAGACCGGTTAGAGAAAGAAGTTTAGAAAAAAATATAGAATTAATAGAAGATATGCTTTATAATACGGGTTATTCTGAAATCTCACTGTCATCTTTAAGCAGCAGTGACTACACAGCAATAACACCTTTAATTGAAAACTTACAAAAGAAGTATGAAAATAAAAACTTAGCTATTTCATTACCATCTTTAAGAATGAATACACATTCAGTTGATGTTGCAGTAAATATAAGTGGTGGAAAAAGAACTGGTTTTACATTTGCTCCAGAAGCTGGAAGTCAAAAAATGAGAGATGTTATAAATAAAGGTGTGACAGAAGATGAAATTATAGAAACAGCAGAAGCTGCAGTAAAAGCTGGTTGGGACAATTTAAAATTTTACTTTATGATCGGTCTGCCTTTTGAGACTGATGAGGATGTAATGGGAATATATGAACTTGTAAAAAAAGTTACATACCTATGTAGAAGAATTAGAAAAAGAGTTAACATAACGGCTAGTATTTCTAATTTTGTTCCAAAAGCCCATACACCATACCAGTGGCATGAACAGATGAACGTGGAGGAAGCTCAAAGAAAACAACATATGTTAAGAGATGCTTTTAGAGGAATGAAGGGAGCAACATTGAGAATGCACCCACCTAAGAAATCTTATTTAGAAGGGTTCCTTTCAAGAGGGGATGAAATAACTGGAGAGTTAATCGAATTGGCTTTTGTAAAAGGGGCAAAACTTGATGATTATAGAGATAATTTTGAAGTTTGGCAGGAGGCTATGTCCGACTTAGGAATAACAGAGGAAAGATATTTAGGAGCGAGAGATTTAGATGCGCCATTACCTTGGGATATTGTTGATATCGGAGTGAGTAAAGAGTTTTTAATAAGAGAGCTTAAAAAGAGTGAAGAACAAGCTTTAACAGTGGATTGTAGAGAAGAATGTGCTGGATGTGGAATGAAAAAACATATAAAAGAATGTGGATCTTTAACTTTAGATAAAAAATAGGACAGGAGATGGCTATGTTGAAAATAGGTAATGACTGGGATGATATATTAAAAAGTGAGGTAGAAAAAAACTATTTTTTAGAAATGAAAGAGTTTTTGAAAAAAGAATACTCAGAAAAGATAATATATCCGCCTAAAAAAGAGATATTTACAGCCTTTCAACTAACTCCTTATAAAGATGTAAAAGTGGTAATTTTAGGACAAGATCCTTATCACGGGGAAGGGCAAGCTCATGGGCTTGCCTTTTCTGTTAAAAAAGGAGTAAAAATACCACCATCTTTAAGAAATATTTATAAGGAAATTGTAAACGAAGAGGAGGGAGAGGTATTTAATCATGGGTGCTTGACATCTTGGGCAACCCAAGGAATATTTTTACTAAATACATCTCTGACGGTGAGAGAAGGAGAAGCAAACTCACACAGTAAAATTGGTTGGTGCGAATTTACAGATGAGGTTATAAAAAAATTAAATGAAAAAAAAGAGCCTATTATTTTTATATTATGGGGAAATAATGCTAAACAAAAGAAAAAGTTCATAACAAATCCGCAACACCATATTTTAGAAGGGGTTCATCCAAGTCCTTTATCAGCAAGTAGAGGTTTTTTTGGATGTAATCACTTTAAAGAAATAAATTCAGTCTTAAAAGAAAAATTTAACAAGCATATTGATTGGAATATTGTTTGATAATCAAAGTTATTGACAAACGATACAAAAATAGTTTACAATAAATGAAACGCTTTATATCAAGGAGGGAATTATGAAAAAATTATTGATATTGTTAACTTTAGTAGGTGGTATTGCTTCTGCAGCAGAATATAGAAATGGAACTTATAGAGGAGTTTTTATTTCAGGACAAGAAACTCAAGTAGAGATTCAATTTGATTTAAAAGATGATAAGGTTGAAAAACCAAAATTTAGAACTTTATTTTATAAAGGAGAAGATTTTTTAAAGAATAAAGATCTTCTAAAAAATAAAGCTCAATATGAAGCTCTTTTAACAAAAATAACAAATGAAAATGTGGATAAAGCTATGGAAACTCTATATTCACCAGCAGATATTGAAAATGCAGGGGCAACAGTTAGAGCGACTAAAGTTAGATCGGCTATAAAGAATGGTTTAAATTCAGGTGTTTATACACCAGCAAAATAAAATATATTTAAGTAGAGGTTAATCCCTCTACTTTTTTTTAGATAAATATATAGTTTTTATAAAAAAATGCTATAATAGCTATGAATAATATGTGTGAGGAGTTGCTATGGAAAAAATATTTGAAGGAATAGAGTATAGAGTTTTAAAAAAAAGTGAGTTAAAAAATAATTATAAAGAGATAGAATATGATTCAAGAAAGATAAAAAAAGGGGATATTTTTGTAGCATTAAAAGGAGCTCTAGTAGATGGGCATAAATATATTGATAGGGCTGTAGAAAATGGGGCTGTTGCAGTTTTGATTTCAGAAGAGGTTGAGTTAAAACATGATATAGACTATATTTTGGTACAGAATCTAAGAGAGAAGTTAGGAGTTATAGCAGCTAATTTTTATGGACATCCAGAAGAAAAATTAAAAATTATTGGGATCACAGGAACTAATGGAAAGACTACGACAACATATTTAATAGAGCAGTTATTGGGAGAGCAAAAAGTTGCCCGTATTGGAACTGTGGAGTATAAAATAGGGAATGAAATAATAGAGGCACCTAACACAACACCAGAGTCTTTAGATATAATAAAACTTTGTAAAAAAGCTGTCGATAAAGGATTGGAATATTTTATAATGGAGGTTAGTTCACACGGGTTAACTAGTGGAAGAGTTGATATGCTAAAATTTGATGTGGCAGGATTTACAAATTTGACTCCAGAACATTTAGATTACCATAAGGATATGGAGGAGTATTTTTTAGCCAAGAGAAGACTTTTTGAAAAATTAAAAAATAAAAAAAATTCAGTTATAAATATAGATGATAATTATGGTGAAAGGTTGTTTGAAGAGTTTGGAGGAGTAAGTTACTCTTTAAATAAGAAAGCGAATTTAGATAAAGAGATGCTTTTAAAGTTAAAACCAAATTTATTAGGGAAATTCAATATGTATAATCTGTTATTAGCTATAGGAATTGCGGATATTTTAAATATAAAATTTGAAGATATATCAGAAAGAGTGGAAAAGATAAAAGGTGCACCTGGAAGATTTGAGCCTGTTTATGCAGGACAAAACTTTAAAGTAATAGTAGATTATGCACACACAGGAGATGCACTAGAAAATATTCTTCAAGGAGTAAATGATTTAAAAGGAGACGGAGAGATTATAACTATATTTGGATGTGGTGGTGATAGAGATAAAATAAAAAGACCGGTGATGGCAAAAATTGCTGAGAGATATAGTGATTATGTAATAATTACCTCAGATAATCCAAGAACAGAAAATCCAGAATCAATAGTAAAAGATATAGTAGCGGGGTTTGAGACAGACAAATACGAAGTTGTAATAGATAGAAAAGATGCCATAAAAAAAGCGATAAAAAAAGCTAGAAAAGATGCTATAATATTAATAGCAGGAAAAGGGCATGAAACTTATCAAATTTTTGGAACACAGAAGATACACTTTGATGATAGGGAGATTGCAATAGAAGCAATAAACGAATTAAAAGAGGTGAAGCAGTTGAAAATAGTAGAAGAAGTAAAAATGGTTAAAATAGCAAATAAATTTAATATTGGTGGAAATGAAAGATTTACATTGATAGCAGGACCGTGTGTAATTGAGTCTGAAGAGTTAGTTATGGAAGTAGCTGAGAAAGCAAAAGAGATTTGTGACAGATTGGGAATTAACTATGTATTTAAAGCATCTTTTGATAAAGCTAATAGATCATCTATTCACTCTTATAGAGGACCAGGAATAGAGAAGGGTCTTGAAATTTTAAAGAAAGTAAAGGAAAAATTTAATATACCCGTTGTAACAGATGTTCATGAAGTGTGGCATTGTAAAGAAGTTGCAAAAGTTGTAGATATCATTCAAATACCTGCTTTTTTATGTAGACAAACGGATTTACTAATAGCGGCAGCAGAAACTGGGTTGCCAGTAAATATAAAAAAAGGACAATTTTTAGCGCCTTGGGATATGAAAAATGTAGTTGTAAAAATGGAAGAGCTAAATAATAAAAATATAATGCTGTGTGAAAGAGGATCGACTTTTGGATACAACAATATGGTTGTAGATATGAGAGGATTTGCAGAGATGAGAAAATTTGGATATCCTGTTGTGTTTGATGTAACTCATGCTGTCCAAAAACCAGGAGGTTTAGGAACAGCGACTTCTGGAGATAGAGAGTTTGTGTTCCCACTTATGAGAGCTGGACTTGCTATAGGAGTAGATGCTATATTTGCAGAAGTTCATCCTGATCCAAACAATGCAAAATCAGATGGGCCAAATATGCTATTTTTATCGGAGTTAGAAGAGATTTTAAAAGTTGCAATTAAAATAGACGATTTAGTAAAAGGAAGATAACTATGGATGTAAAAAAAATTGCACAAGAACTCTTTGATAAAGAGATTTGTGAACTTGAAAAAGTAAAAAATAAAATTTCTGATTCTCTAGAGGTTGTAGTAAATTTAATCCTTAATTCTAAAGGAAAGGTTGTAATAACAGGTATAGGGAAATCTGGAATAATAGGTAAAAAGATAGCAGCAACATTTGCTTCAACAGGAACACATGCTGTTTTTATGAATGCCGCAGAGGGATTACATGGAGATTTGGGAATAATCTCAAAAGATGATGTTGTTATAGCTATTTCAAATAGTGGAAATAGTGACGAAGTACTTTCAATTATTCCGTCAATAAAGAAAATAGGTGCAGTTTTGGTTGCTATGACAGGGAATCCAAATTCTGGATTAGGAAAGCTTTCAAATGCTATTTTAAATGTAGGGGTTGAACAGGAGGGATGCCCTTTAAATTTGGCTCCGATGTCTTCAACAACAAGTACTTTAGTTATGGGAGATGCCCTTGCGACAGTATTGATAAAAGCTAGAAATTTTAAGCCAGAAAATTTTGCAGTTTATCATCCGGGTGGAAGTTTAGGAAGAAGACTTTTGATGAGGGTAAAGGATGTAATGCATAAAGATTTACCGATAGTGGATTTGAATAGTGATATGGACAAAATTATTATGACCATGACAAAAAAAAGATTGGGTGTGGTTTGTATTGTTGAAAAGGACAGATTGTTAGGGATTATAACTGAAGGAGATATAAGAAGAGCTTTAAAAATGAAAGATAAATTTTTCAGTTTAAAAGCAGAGGATATAATGACAAAAGACTATACCTATGCTGTCCAAGATATAATGGCATTAGAAGCTTTAGAACTTATGGAGAATAGAGAGAGTCAGATATCTGTACTCCCAGTATTAGAGGAAAAGAAGGTTGTTGGAGTAGTTAGAATTCATGACCTTTTAAATGTAGTAGGAAAATAATTGACAAAAAAAGTAAAGTTTTATATAATAAGTTTGTAATGTAAAAAAAATCAGGAGGAATAAAATGGTAACTAAAGAAATGAATATCTTAGAAGCGGTTCAAAAGCACCCTGTAATATCAAACGTATTTAAAAGACACGGATTAGGATGTGTTGGTTGTATGGTAGCAGCAGGAGAGACTTTAGGAGAGGGAATTACTGCACATGGATTAAATGCAGATGCCTTAATCGAAGAGATGAACCAATTAATAAAGGAAACTGAAGCAAAGTAAGAATTTCAAAGGACTCAAATTAAATGAGTCCTTTTTTAATTTCTTGATAACCCTTAGAAAATTTGGTATAATATATTTCAGAAAAAAATAATATACGAGGGAAAAGGGTATGGTATCTAATTTGGAAAAATTAAATGACACAGTTTATTTTATGCTATCTTGTGACGAAGTAGGAACATATGTTTCTTTAGTAGACATGTATGGAGAAATTGTTGAAGATACAGATATGTATGAAATAACAGATGAAAATGATTTAAAAATTATCGATCTAATAAAAGAGATCAAAGAGGACAGTTTTTTCTCTGGTTGGGAAACTGAAAAAAACGAGCTTTATATTGATGAAAATATAGAAATATTAGATTATTTAAAAAAAAGTAAGAATTTTGTAACGGGGGAAATGAAACCGGTTGAATGGGTTTTATCAGGGAATAAAATAGTATTGAAAATAAATTTGGTATTGGATGAAGAGGAGTTATGTCAGGGAAAACTCTTTTTAAATGAAAAAGAGGAGTTTGTAATAATATCTGATAATTATATTTTAAAAGATCATAAAATATATTGGTTAGATCTTTCTAAGGATACAATCCATATTTTAAAAGAGATGGAGTCTAAGTTTGCTAAAAAAGAACTTGAAAAATACTTAACACTGGCTTATTCTTTTGGAAATGGTGTAGAGATTGAGTGTTTTGACTATGAAGTTGTTTTAGGTGGGAATTTAGAGCCAGTTCAAGAGATAGTTATTGAAAAAATATCTCAAGATAACAGTCTTTATCTTAAAATAGGTGTTGTTTTATCAACAATATCTTATGAATTTTTAAAAACTCATAATATAGAGAAAGTTATTGTTGTAAAAGATGAGTTGAAAAAAGTTGAGGTAACAGACGTAAGTCCTATATATTTAGATCATACAGTTGAGGAAATTTTAAAAATAATTGTAAAACATCAGAAGAGTTTGAAAATAAAATCAAGTTTTTATGTGGATGAAAATTTTATAATTTTACAAGAACGATTGGCGAGAGAGTTTGTAACACAAGAACTTCTTCAACTTGCAGGGAAATATAAAGTTGTGGGAACAGATAATTTGAAAAAATATAGTGTCAAAGCAGTGAAACCAAAAGTTGTGGGGAATTTTAAACATGGAATAGATTTTTTAGAAGGAAATGTACATTTAGAAATAGAAGGGGAAAAATTCTCTATTGTGGATGTATTGAATAGTTTTAAAAAAGATTCATATATAGTTTTAAGTGATGGGACAAATGCTCTTATAAATAGAAAATATATGGAGAAATTAGAAAGAGTATTTAAGGATAATGGGAAATCAAATGTTAAAATATCCTTTTTTGATTTACCAATAATAGATGATTTAATCGAAGATAAAGTTTTAGCTAATGAAATAAAAAAGACTAGAAGTTTTTATAGAGGAATAAATCAGATTGAAAATTATGATGCACCTCTTCCAATAATAAATGCAACGCTGAGAGAGTATCAGGAATATGGCTACAAATGGCTATCTTATTTGATGGATAATAAATTAGGTGGATGTTTAGCAGATGATATGGGACTTGGAAAAACGTTACAAGCTATAACACTTATAACTAGTTTACATAAGGTAGATGGAAGAAAAAGTTTAATAATAATGCCAAAAAGTTTAATTTATAACTGGGAAAGTGAAATAAAAAAGTTTAGTCCAGGATTAAAATGTGGTATATATTACGGGAATTTTAGAGATAGGTCTATTTTTAATGAAGTAGAGGTAATAATAACAACCTATGGAACAATAAGAAATGATGTAGAGTACTTAAAAGAGATGAAATTTGATTTGATAGTTTTAGATGAATCACAAAATATAAAAAATGTGAATGCCCAAACAACTAAAGCTGTAATGTTACTAGAATCAAAACACAGATTGGCATTGAGTGGAACTCCAATAGAAAATAATTTGGGAGAGTTGTATTCACTGTTTAGATTTTTAAATCCATCGATGTTTGGAACGATAGATGAGTTCAACTATCACTATGCTAATCCAATTCAAAAGGAAAACGATAAAGAGGCAATTGAAGAACTAAAAAAGAAAATATATCCTTTTATTTTAAGAAGAGTTAAAAAAGAGGTTTTAAAAGATCTTCCTGATAAGATAGAGAAAACATTATTTATTGGAATGAATCCTGAGCAAAAAAAGTTATACGAGGAGAGAAGAACCTATTATTATGGTATGATAAATAGCCAGATTAAAACTCAAGGATTGGGGAAAACACAATTTTATATACTTCAAGCTCTAAATGAACTTAGACAATTAACAAGTTGTCCAGAGATGAAAAATCCAAATGTAGTTTCAAGTAAAAGAGAAGTTCTTATCAATAATGTTCAAGATGCGGTTGAAAATGGTCATAAAGTATTGGTTTTTACAAACTATATAAAGAGTATAGAAAGCATAACATCAGATCTAAAGAAAAGAGGTATAAAATATTTAGAGATGACAGGAGCAACAAAGGATAGACAAGGATTAGTGGATCAGTTCCAAAATGATAATAGGTACAAAGTGTTTGTTATGACTTTAAAAACTGGTGGTGTGGGACTTAATTTGACTGCCGCAGATACAATTTTTATATATGATCCTTGGTGGAATAAAACAGTTGAAAATCAGGCTGTAGACAGAGCTTATAGATTGGGACAGGATAGAACAGTGTTTTCTTACAAATTGATATTGAAGGATACGATAGAAGAAAAAATATTAAAGCTACAAGAGAGTAAAAGTCAGCTTCTAGATAATTTGATATCAGATGAAGGAGCTACATTAAAGACTTTAACAGAGAAAGACATTGAGTTCATTCTTGGGGAATAGGAGATGATATGGCAATAAGTAAAGATAGATTTAGAAAAGCTTTAAATGATAGTTATTCGAAAGAAAGCCTTTTTAAAATATTTAAAAGATATTTTTTAGATTGGATTGCGGAGGGATATATAGGAAGCAATTTAGGATTGTTTGAAATATCTTTGATATCTGAAACAACAAATAAACAGACATTTTTAGAGCTTATGGAGCAAATGTACTCGAAGGAAGAGGCTTTTATAAGTATATTTGAATCCTTGCCAAGAGAGGTTAAAGAGGTCTTTGAAGAGATTGCTTGGAAAGGTAAATTTAAAATAAAGAATAGAGATATATACCTTAAAGAAGAGGAAGGTTATAATATAAAGTCTGAATTGAAAGATGAGTTTATATTTTTCTCTAAATATGGAGATACTAAAAAAGGTGAGTACCTAACTTTGGATAATGATATAGTTAGAGTTATGAGAAAATTTTTAAAAAAACCGAAAGAGTATTTCATATATAAAGTAAGTGGGTGTAATTCAGAATTTAGAGAAAATAATGAAGAGAAAATTCAAGAGAACTTAAGGAAATACTACTCTTTCTTTAAAGATGGCAAGATGCAGCTTTCAAGTAGTGGAAAACTTTTAAAAGAATCAAAAAATAATATGAAAAAATATTGCAATATTCATGAGTATTATGAGGGAATTAAAGATTTAGAATTTTTAAAAACTGAGACCATGGGACTTTTCCTCTTTCTTTTTAAAGAGGAAAACTTAAATGATGATTTTATTAGATCTAGCAATTTAAAAGAGATAGTAAATGGATTTTTAAATGGAACAGCTATAAAAAGCGAGGACAATACATATATAAGCCTATATTTGAACTATTTAAAAGGAATAAAGAATGTGGGGAAGTCCAATGATGAAATAAAAAGAGGGCTTGCTACAATAAAAATGATATTGAACGAATTTCCAGATACTGGATTTGTTTCTATCGATAATATAATTAAAAGTATTTTATATAGGGATGAATTTATTGAAATTATTGATGTTGAATCAGCATACGCAACACTGTATATAAATGAAGCAAACTATGAAAGAACAAAGATTGTAGGGTATGAAAAATATCTAGCTTATGTAGTGGAGCCATTTGTCAAATCGGTGTTCTTTATATTGGCATCTCTAGGAGCATTGGAGATATGCTATGAAAAACCATCTTCAACTAATGCATTATATTTAAAAAATGGCTATTTAAGCAAATATGATGGAATAAAGTATGTGGGATTGACAGAGTTAGGAAAATATATTTTTAATAGAACAAATACTTATGACTTTAAAGTTATAGAAGATGAAGGAAAAATTATATTAGAAGACGATAGATTGATTGTTACTGTTATTGGAGAGAGCCCTTTAAGAGTGATGTGTTTAGAAAAGTTAGGTGTAAAGATAGCGCCAAATAAATTTAAAATATCTGAAGAGAGTATTGTTAAAGGACTTGAAAATAGAGTAGATATTCAAGATAGAATTCAAGAGTTTAAAGAAAAAATCACAAATGATTTACCAGAAAATTGGTTGAATTTCTTTGAAAATCTTTTAGAAAAAACAGAGTTAATAACTCATGCTCCAGAGTATAAAGTTTTAAAACTAAAAAATGATAAAGGATTAATTTCAGCGATAACGAAAGATAAGAGATTTAAACCTTTAATTTTAAAGGGTGAAGATTTGCATATAATTGTAAAAAATGAGAACTTGGATAAAGTTTCGGTTCTTTTCAAAGAATATGGATATTTTCTAAATATATAAAGAGTTTTAATATTGGGATAAAGCAGTTTACAAATGTATTTTGCTTTATCCTATTTTTATAAAAAAAAACAGATATAAAGAGAAGTAAAATTGTGATAGAATTGTAAGTGTTTAAATTATTTATTTACAGGAGGTGTATAATTTGAAGAATACATACTTTTATGAAGTTGAAAAAATTTATGCAGAGATAAAAGGTAGAATAGAAAAGCGTTTAGAAGATTTTAAAAACATTTGGAATACAGGTGGGAACAAAGATATTTTTTGTGAATTAGCGTTTTGTATACTGACTCCTCAATCGAAGGCCAAAAATGCCTGGAGAGCAATAACAGAATTGAAAGAAAGTGGAATTTTATTTAATGGTACCGAAGAGGAGATATTTCCCTATTTAAATATAGTTCGTTTTAATAGAACTAAAGCTAAAAATTTATATCTTTTGAGACATCAGATGACTGATAAGGACGGAAATTTTATAACAAAAGATTTCTTTTCAAAATTTGAAAATCCATTTGAAATGAGAGAGTGGATAGTAAAAAATATTAGAGGTATGTCGTACAAAGAAGCAAGTCATTTTTTGAGGAATGTAGGATTTGGACAGGAGTTAGCAATTTTAGATAGACATATTTTAAAAAATTTAGTAGCTTTAGAGGTTATCACTGATATTCCTAAAACAATAACACCTAAGCTATATAAAAATATAGAAGAAAAGCTTCGGGTATTTTGTGAGGAGATCAAAATACCGATGGAAAACATAGATTTATTACTTTGGTATTTAGAAGCAAAAGATATATTCAAGTAATAGGAAAACAAAGATTTATTGATAAAAGTTGTATCATTATGGTATAATTTTTATCGTAATAAATAGTAATTTTTAGAGTTTTGGAGGAAAAAAATTGAAAAATGCAGTAATAATAACATACGGTTGTCAAATGAATGTCAACGAAAGCGCAAAAATAAAAAAGATATTACAAAATATGGGATATAATATAACCGAAGAGATTTCTGAAGCAGATGCAGTATTTTTAAATACTTGTACTGTAAGAGAGGGAGCTGCAACTCAAATATACGGTAAATTAGGAGAGTTAAAAGCTGTTAGAGAAAAAAGAGGAACAATCATAGGAATCACTGGATGTTTTGCTCAAGAGCAAGGGGAAGATTTAGCTAAAAAATTCCCTATAATAGATATAGTGATGGGAAATCAAAATATAGGAAAAATACCAACAGCTCTTGAAAAAATAGAGTCTGGAGATTTTAAACATGTTATTTACACAGGTGAAGAAGATGATCTCCCACCAAGATTGGATGCAGATTTTGATTCAAAAAAAACAGCATCAATTCCAATAACTTATGGATGTAATAATTTCTGTACATACTGTATAGTTCCATATGTGAGAGGGAGAGAGAGATCCGTTCCAATGGGGCAAATTTTAGATGAGGTAAAAACTTTTGTAGAAAAAGGATATAAAGAGATAATGCTACTGGGTCAAAATGTAAATTCTTATGGAAACGATCTGGCAACAGGAGAGAATTTTGCTATTCTTTTAGAAGAAATCTGCAAAATTGAAGGGGAGTTTTTAGTTAGATTTATATCTCCTCATCCAAAAGATTTTGCTGATGATGTGATGGATGTAATAGCAAAAAATGAAAAGATAGCGAGATGTTTACACTTGCCTTTACAGTCGGGATCAACAAAAATTTTAAAACTTATGAATAGAAAATATACTAAAGAACAGTATATGGAACTAGCTGCAAAAATTAAAAGAAGGGTTCCAGGAGTTTCATTAACAGCCGATATTATTGTAGGATTTCCTAATGAAACGGAAGAGGATTTCTTAGATACCTTGGATGTAGTAGAAAAAATTGGATTTGAGTCGGCATATATGTTTATGTATTCTCCAAGAAAAGGAACAGCAGCAGCAATAATGGATGGACAGTTAGACCAAGAGGTGAAAAAAGAGAGACTTCAAAGATTGATAGATTTACAGAACAGAAAATCTAGAGAAGCGAGTGATACCTATAAAGATAAAATAGAGAGAGTTTTAGTTGAAGGGCCAAGCAGAAAAAATGAAAATGTTTTAACAGGAAGGACATCAACGAATAAAGTTGTTTTATTTGCTGGAGATAAAGAATTAGAAGGAACGTTTGTAAATGTTAAAATAAATGATTGTAAAACATGGTCGCTATATGGAGAGATAGTGAACGAGTAACCTTGGAGGTATGATGGAAAAACTAGAGAATTTTTTACTAAAAGAGTTACAAGAGATTGCTAAGCAGATGGAGATAGATTGTTCAAATCGAACTAAAAAAGCAGAGTTAATTAAATTGATAGAAGAGAGC
Organism: uncultured Cetobacterium sp.; assembly: GCF_947072685.1. Taxonomy (GTDB): domain Bacteria; phylum Fusobacteriota; class Fusobacteriia; order Fusobacteriales; family Fusobacteriaceae; genus Cetobacterium_A. Next base: position 24,187 of record NZ_CAMTIK010000014.1, read on the forward strand.
ATAGCCTCCAAAGATGGACTTTATTTAGCTTGGGGAAATTTAGATGTAATGGCAGATGGATATGGGTTTTTAAGAAATACGAATGTAGAAAAAGATATATATGTTTCGGCATCACAGATTAGAAAATTTAAACTTAGGACAGAGGACTTTGTAGTTGGAGAGGTTAGAGAAGCAGTGCAAGGTGAGAAAAATTATGGTCTTCGTAAAGTTATTTTAATAAATAATGGGACTCTCCAAGAAGCGGAATCAAGAGTTCCATTTGATGAGTTAATACCATCTTATCCTACAGAACAGTTGAAGTTAGAAACAGATTCTAAAAATGTGTCGGGAAGAATAATTGATTTGATAGCTCCTATTGGAAAGGGTCAAAGAGGGTTGATTGTAGCACCTCCAAAAGCAGGAAAAACAGTTCTAATAAGTAATATTGCAAACTCAATAATAGAGAACAACAAGGATATAGAGGTTTGGATACTTTTAATAGATGAGAGACCGGAAGAAGTTACAGATATAAAAGAGAGCGTGAAAGGAGCTGAAGTCTTTGCTTCAACCTTTGATGATGATCCTAGAAATCATATAAAAGTGACTGAATCTTTACTTGAGAAAGCTAAGAGAAAGTTAGAAAATGGAGAAGATATAGTTATTCTTATGGATTCCTTAACAAGACTGGCTAGAGCTTACAATATAGTTATTCCATCAAGTGGAAAGCTTATATCTGGAGGGATAGATCCAACAGCACTATATTATCCTAAGAAATTTTTTGGTTCAGCAAGAAATATAAAAAATGGTGGAAGTTTAACAATTATAGCAACAGCTTTAGTTGATACTGGAAGCAAGATGGACGATGTAATATATGAAGAATTTAAAGGAACAGGTAATCTGGACATTCATTTAGATAGAAATTTAGCAGAGCTTAGAATTTACCCATCTATAGACATTCAAAGATCTGGAACAAGAAAAGAAGAGCTTTTGATAGAGAAAAAGAAATTGGAATCTATCTGGAAGATAAGAAGATATCTGCTATCTTTAGATAAAGCTTCAGGAACAAAAAAACTTATAGATACTATTTCATCGACAGAGAGCAATGATAAGCTAATAGAGATGTATGAGAACTCTTTTGCAAGGGGGAAATAGTGAAGGAAGTATTAAAAGGGTTTGGAATCATAACAGCAGTATTTAGTGCTATGTTAATCATAGTTTTTAAACCATATAGAGCAGAAGTAGTGGATTTGAAAAATTTTACTGAATATTACTCTGAAACAGCTTCAATAGAAGATGGTGGTGGAGTAGAATTAGTTGATGGAAATTTTTACACTATAGAAAAAGAGTATAAAGTAGGAGAGGAAGAAGTTTTTGAAGGGGTACCATTAGAAGAGGTAGACTTGAAAGAAGCTTATGAAATTCCAAAATTAGAGAATTATGTGGTGGCTAATGGAGATACTTTAGGTGGTATTGCAGATAAAAATGGGATCTCTTTAGAGGTGTTAAAAGCAAACAATCCAGGATTGTCAAACAATTTAAAAGTAGGTCAAAAAATCAACATAGTTAAGTCCAATGGAGTTTTTTATAAAGTTAGAAAAGGGGATTCTCTTTTTAAAATTGCACTTAATTATAAGGTTGATGTTGAAAATTTAAAAAAATATAATAACTTAAAAAATAATAACATAAGAGCAGGGGAAGAGTTATTTATACATAGCCCAAGTGATGAGACTTTAAAAAGATTATCATCTAGAGGTGGAAACAGTAGTAGTAGAAAATCGATGGCGATAAAAAACTTTAAAATGCCAGTAAAATGGGCGGGTGTGACAAGTCCATTTGGAAAAAGATTTCACCCAGTTTTAAAAAGATATATCCAACATGCAGGTGTTGATATGAGGGCAAGATATGTTCCTTTGATGGCGGCAAAAGATGGAACAGTTGTGTTTGTTGGGTATATGACAGGATATGGAAAAATTATAAAAATAAATCATGGAAGTGGATTTGAAACAAGGTCAGCACATTTAGATAAGATCTATGTAAAAAAAGGGGACAGAGTTCAGGCAGGACAAGTAATTGGGAAAACAGGTATGTCTGGAAGAGTAACAGGTCCACATTTACATTTTGAAATTAGGAAAAATGGAATGGCAAATAATCCGATGAACTATTTAGTTAGATAACCCTAGTTTTCTAGGGTTTTTTTCGAATTTATTATTTTAGGAAAAGGAGTAGATGATATGTCTAGAGTGGTAAAAGTTGGAAATCTTTTAATAGGTGGAGGAAATGAGATAATAATTCAGTCTATGACAAATACACCAACAAACGATGTGGAAAAAACAGTTGAGCAGATTAAAAAGCTTCAAGATGAAGGCTGTCAATTGGTAAGAGTCACTATAAATACAAGAGAAGCAGCAGAAAAAATAGCAGAGATAAAAAAAAGAATAGACATACCTTTAGTTGCAGATATTCATTTTGATTATAGGTTAGCTCTATTAGCTATAGAAAATGGCATAGACAAGTTAAGAATAAATCCTGGAAATATTGGGGATGATAAAAAAGTAGAAGAGGTAATCTTAAAAGCTAAAGAAAAAGGGATCCCTATAAGAATAGGAGTAAATTCTGGATCAATAGAAAAAGGAATTTTGAAAAAATATGGTAAACCTACATCAGAGGGTATGGTTGAGAGTGCTATTTATCATATAAAATTATTGGAAAAATATAATTTTGAAGATATTATAATATCTTTAAAATCTAGTGATGTAAAAATGATGGTAGAAGCTTACAGAAAACTCGCAAAATTGTATGATTACCCTTTACATCTTGGTGTTACAGAAGCAGGAACAGCTTTTCAAGGAACAGTTAAATCAGCTATAGGGATTGGAACTTTATTAGTTGATGGAATAGGTGATACAATTAGAGTTTCATTGACAGAGGATCCGGTTGAAGAGATAAAAGTTGCAAAAGAGATTTTGAAAGTTTTGGGGTTGAGAGATTTTGGAGTGGAGATAATATCTTGTCCAACTTGTGGAAGAACAGAGATTGATTTAATAGGACTTGCTCATAAAGTTGAAGAGGAGTTTGAAAAGTGTGATAAAAAGATAAAAATAGCTGTGATGGGCTGTGTTGTAAACGGTCCAGGAGAAGCAAAAGAAGCCGATTACGGTGTAGCCGGTGGAAAAGGTGTTGGAGTTTTATTTAAAAAAGGTCAAATAGTTAAAAAAGTTCATGAAAATGAAATATTAGATGAACTAAAAAAATTAATTGAAGAGGATTTTAATTAAAACTTTTTTGTTATTTTGAGAGTCTAAAACTATAAAGCTAAAATAATGAGGTATTTAAATGGATTTTGATCAAATATATAATGAGTATTTTGATAGAGTTTACTACAAGATATTGTCAACAGTAAAAAATGCCGAAGATGCCGAAGACATTGCGCAAGAAGTTTTCATTAGCGTATATAAAAATCTTAGAAATTTTAGAGAAGAAAGTAACATATATACTTGGATTTATAGAATAGCTATAAATAAGACGTATGATTTCTTTAGAAAGAAAAAACTAAATCTAGAATTAAATGATGAGATTTTGAATGTTGAAAGCAATGAAGATTTTAATGTACCAATTCTTTTAGAAGAGAAATTAAAAAAACTACCGTTCCAAGAGAGGGAGATAGTTGTTCTAAAAGATATATACGGCTATAAACTAAGGGAGATTTCAGATATGAAAGAAATGAATATATCGACAGTAAAAACAATATATTATAAAGCTATTAAAGATATGGGTGGTGAGGTATGATGGTTTCTCCAAAAGAAAGAGTGAGAGCAAACATTTACAAAAATTTATTGGAAGAGGAGAAGAAAAAGAATAAAAAAATATCATTTGTTTCTCTTTCAATTTTTGTAGTTGGTGTTTTTACAGGGACATCTTATGATTTGATAAAGAGAAACATTATTCCAGCGGAACAATTTGTAGCTTTTGAATCAAAAGATGTAGTTAAGAAAGTTTTAGATAAAAAAGAGAGTGGATTTACAATAGATGATTTATTTCAAGCCGATGAGATAAGAATAAACAAAAGAGATTTTAATTCTGAAAATCTTTTTGTTTCAGATCTACAGATTTAGTGGAGGATTTTATGAAAAAAATAGCAATGGGACTACTAATTTTTATTTTAAGTATACCATCTTTAGCATCTTCTGGTGTTGGTATTGTAAAGGATGAAGATTTTAGGGCTGTGGGAGTTAGTCAAGAGAATATTGATAGAGTAAAAACAATAATAGCTGAAGCGAGCACACAGTACAAATTAAAAACACTAGATAAAAAAGCTTTAGAGATTGAGATAAACAGATATATTTTAGATGGAACAGAGAAAAATTTAGATAAACTAAATGAATTGGTTGAAAAGGTAGGAGTAGTTGATGCTGAAATAATTAAAGATAGATTGAAATATCAAGTAGAAGTTCAAAAATATATTTCGACAGATCAATATTTAAAAGCAAGAGAACTATCTTTGGAAAAAATGACAGAAACGCAACAAAAGCAATAGAGTTTAAATCTTCTCTTCAATACAAAGAGAAGATTTTTTATTTTAATTTTAAAGTAAGTATGGTATAATTTATAAGTTAAAGTATAGATATTGAAAAGGAGTGAATATAGTGTTTACGAAATTAGAAGAAGTAGTAGTAAAGTTTGATGAGTTAACAGAAGCTTTAGGTTCTCCAGAAGTTTTAAGCAGTCCTAAAAAAATGATGGAGTGTAATAAAGCTTTAAATGATATAACGCCTATTGTTGAAAAGTACAAAGAATATAAAAGATATCAAGAGGATTTAAATTTTATAAAGGAAAATATCAGAGGAGAAAAAGATCCTGATATGAAAGATATGATGCAAGAAGAGATGAAAGAGATAGAGGAGATTATCCCAACTATCGAGCAAGAGATGAAAGTTTTATTATTACCAAAAGACCCTAACGATGATAGAAACGTTATCATAGAATTAAGAGGGGGAGCTGGAGGAGATGAGGCCGCTCTATTTGCTGGAAATTTATTTAGAATGTATATGAGATATGCTGAGAGACATAAATGGAAAGTTGAGATTATTGAAAAGCAAGAGATCGGTGTTGGTGGAATAAAAGAGGCTGTATTCTCAATCAACGGTCAAGGAGCTTATTCAAGACTTAAATTTGAATCTGGAGTACATAGAGTACAAAGAGTTCCAGAGACTGAATCATCGGGAAGAATACATACATCTACTGCAACTGTAGCTGTATTACCAGAGGTAGATGAGGTTCAAGGTGTTAAAATAAATACTGGAGATTTAAAAATTGATACATACAGAGCTGGAGGAGCTGGAGGACAGCACGTTAACATGACGGATTCGGCAGTTAGAATCACTCACTTACCAACTGGAGTAGTAGTACAGTGTCAAGATGAAAGATCACAGTTAAAAAATAGAGATAAAGCTATGAAACATTTAGCATCTAAGTTATATGAAATGGAATTAGAAAAGCAAAGAAGTGCTGTAGAAAGTGAAAGAAGACTTCAAGTAGGTTCTGGAGATAGATCTGAAAAAATCAGAACTTATAATTATCCACAAGGAAGAATAACAGATCACAGAATTAAATATACAGCTCACCAGTTAGAAGCATTTTTAGATGGAGATATAGACAATATGATAGATGCTCTAATCACATTTGCTCAAGCAGAAATGCTGTCAAGTTCAGCGGAGTAATCTATGAAACTACTTGATATATTAAAGTTTTCAGAGGAGTATTTGAAAAAATACTCCTTTTCAAAACCACGTTTAGAGAGTGAAAAGGTGATAGCATCTGTTTTAAAACTTGATAGAATAACACTTTATGCATATTTTGATATGGAGCTAAGTTTAGAACAAAAAGATAAAATAAAAGATTGTTTAAAAATTATGGCTAGAAAGAGGGTCGGCTTTGAGGAGCTACCAAAAGAAGCACTAGAAAAAACAAAAGAGAAAGATTTTAGTTCTGAAAATAGAGAATTGCTTTTAAAAAGTATAGATTACTTAAAAAAAAATGAAGTGTTGGATAGTAAATTGGATACAGAATATATTTTTGCACATGTCTTGAATGTAAAAAGAGCAATTCTTTCAATGAATTTAAGAAGAGAAATTACAGAAAAAGAAAAAGAAATAATCAGAAATCTTTTACATAAAAGAGCAAAAGAAAAAAAACCACTTCAATATATTTTAGGGGAGTGGGAATTTTATGGTTTACCTTTTAAAGTGGATGAAAGAGTACTTATACCTAGAGCTGATACAGAGATCTTAGTAGAACAGTGTAAATTTATACTAAAAGATCTTGAAACTCCAAAGATTTTAGATATTGGGACAGGAAGTGGAGCAATTTCTGTGACTTTAGCAAAAGAATTTCCAAAGAGTAGTGTTTTAGGTGCAGATATAAGTTCTGAAGCTTTAGAGGTAGCTGTTGAAAATAGAAGAATGAACAGTGTTGAAAAGAATTTGAAATTTATAAAATCAGATGTTTTTTCAAATATAAAAGATGTAGATTTTGATATGATAATATCTAATCCACCATATATACCACAAGAGGAATATGAGGGACTAATGCCAGAGGTAAAATTACATGAACCTAAAGGAGCTTTAACCGATAAAGGTGATGGGTATTATTTTTATGATAAAATATCCAAAGAAGCCCCAAAACACTTAAAAGATGGAGGGTATTTAGCTTTTGAAGTTGGATATAATCAGTCACAAGAAGTGAGCAAAATGATGGCAAAAAGTGGATTTAATATAGTTGCTATAGTTAAAGACTATGGTGGAATAGAAAGAGTTGTAATAGGACGAAAGAGTGGTGAAAAAGTTGTCAACGAAACTAATTGATTATGACTATCACTTGCCTGATGAGTTAATTGGACAAAAACCAAGAGAACCAAGAGACCATTCTAAATTAATGATAGTGAATAAAAAACATCAAAATATGGAGCATAAAGCTTTTTTTGATATAATTGATTTTCTAGAAACAGGAGATGTTTTAGTAAGAAATTCGACCAAAGTTATTCCAGCAAGACTTTTTGGGAAAAAAGAAACAGGTGGTGTTTTAGAAATACTTCTTATTAAAAGATTATCTTTAGATACATGGGAGTGTTTATTGAAACCAGCTAAAAAGCTTAAAGTGGGACAAAAGCTTGAAATTGGAGAGAATCAAGAATTGGTTGCAGAACTTCTAGAGATAAAAGAGGACGGGAATAGAGTTTTAAAATTTACTTATGAGGGAGCATTTGAGGAAGTTTTAGATAAGCTTGGGAAGATGCCTTTACCTCCATATATAGTAGAGGCTTTGGAAACGAAGGATAGATATCAGACAGTCTATGCAATAAAAGGGGAGTCGGTAGCAGCACCAACAGCTGGACTTCACTTTACAGAAGAGCTTTTAGAAAAAATAAAAGCCAAAGGGATAGAGGTTTTAGATGTGTTCTTAGAGGTTGGATTAGGAACTTTTAGACCAGTTCAAACCGAAGATGTTTTAGATCATAAGATGCATGAAGAAAATTTTGAAATACCAGAGCACACAGTGGAAAGAATAAGGAAGGCAAAAGAGGAAAAAAGAAGAATAGTTGCTGTTGGAACAACGACTGTAAGAGCTTTAGAATCATCGTTGGATAAAAACGGAGAATTGATAGCTAAAACAGGTTCTACAGAGATATTTATCTATCCTGGGTATGAATTTAAGGTTATAGATGCTCTTATAACAAATTTTCATCTTCCAAAATCAACACTGTTGATGTTGGTATCAGCTCTTTCAACGAGAGAGTTTATGTTAGAAGTATATAAAGAGGCAGTTGAAAAAGAATATCATTTCTTTAGTTTTGGAGATGCTATGTTCATCTGCTAATAGGTGAGGTGAAAAATGAGAATTATTGCAGGAGAAGCAAAAGGGAAAAGAATAGAGTGTAGAAAAGGTATGGATACAAGGCCAACTCAAGATAGTATAAAAGAGTCACTATTTTCTATAATAGCACCATATGTACCAGAGTGTAGAATTTTAGATCTATTTAGTGGAACAGGAAATATAGCACTAGAAGCTTTGAGTAGAGGAGCTAAGAGAGCTGTAATGATAGAAAAAGATCAGGAAGCGCTTAAGTATATAATTAAAAATATAAATAATTTAGGTTATGAAAATAAGTCTAGAGCTTATAAAAATGAAGTGTTAAGAGCTGTAGAGATTCTGGGGAGAAAGGGAGAGAAGTTTGATATAATTTTTATGGATCCTCCTTATAAAGATGAAGTTTGTGAAAGAGTGATGAGGTCTATAAGTAAAGCAGGACTTTTAGCTGAGGGTGGACTTATAATATGTGAACATCATATTTTTGAAGATTTATCTGACGAAGTTGGAGAATTTAGAAAATCTGATGAAAGAAAGTATGGTAAAAAAACTGTAACATTCTATACAAGATAATAAATGGTGGAGGGTTTCATGAAAAAAGATAGTTTTGAGTATAATATTAACGAGATTGATATGATAATTGAAAAATTAGATGGCGGAGAGCTATCTTTAGATGAATCTATAAAAGAGTATGAAAAAGCAATGAAATTACTTAAAAAATCGTCAGACCTTTTAAATAAGGCTGAGGGAAAGATAATTAAAGTGAGTTCAGAAAATAATAACATATCACTTGAGGTGGAAGAGAATGCTTAAAAATTATTTAAAAGAAAAAAGAGAACTGGTGGATACAAATATTGAAAGATACTTAAATAGATTGGAATATCCACTAGTTATAGCTGAAGGTATGAAGTATTCTGTTTTAAATGGAGGAAAAAGACTTAGGCCCATTTTACTTTTAATGATTTTAGAATTGTATGGGAAATCTTTAGAGTTAGGATTACCTATAGCCGTAGCAATTGAAATGATTCACTCGTATTCTTTAGTTCATGATGATCTTCCAGCATTAGATAACGATGATTATAGAAGAGGTAAGTTAACAACTCATAGAAAATATGGAGAAGCACAGGCAATTTTGATAGGGGATTCTCTATTAACTCATTCATTCTCTTTAATTGCTGATGAAAGCAAAGGTGTTTCATCCGAAAAACTTGTAAAAATTATAGGGAAGGTTTCTAGATATGCTGGAATTAATGGTATGATTGGTGGACAGATGATAGATATCGAAAGTGAAAAAAAGCAAGTTTCATTTGAAGTTTTGAAATATATTCATAGTAATAAAACAGGTAAACTTATAAAATTACCGGTTGAGGTAGGTGCGATTCTTTGCGATGCAACCCAAAGAGAATTTGAAGCACTATCTAAATATTCTGAGCTTATAGGTTTAGCATTTCAAATAAAAGATGATATTTTGGATATTGAAGGGGAATTTGAAAAAATCGGAAAACCTATTGGAAGTGATTTAGAACTTCAAAAGACAACATATCCAAGCATTTTTGGGATAGAAAAAAGTAAAATGATATTAAAAGAAACAATAGTGGAAGCTAAAAAAAGTTTAGAAATTTTTCCGGAAGAAAAATTGGAAGTATTTATGAGATTAGCTGAATATATTGGGAATAGAGAAAGTTAAAAGGGAGCTCTTCAGGCTCCCTTTATCTATTTTTTATTCATATTTTCTAGTTCGATTTTACGTGTATTTTCTCCATTTAAAATATATATTAAATCACTTGCTAGATGTATAATATGATCCGATAATCGCTCAAATTTTTTATCCAAAAGAAGTAAAATAGATCCTCCTAAAACATTGTCAGGAGTTTCTTTCATTTTAGAAAGAAAATATTCAGTATTTTTATTAACCAGTCCATCTATCTCCTCATCCAAATATAGAATGTTATAGAGAAGAGTGACATCTTCGTTTAAAAAAGCATCCATATACATTTCAAAAAGAGTTTTAATTTTTCTAGCTACAGGAAAAACTTTTTCGCTCATACCATGAGCGAGATTAGGGGATTTAGTTTCAATATCTTTTATTAAGGAAAGATTGGCCTTTAAAAGATCACCCATTCTTTCTAAAACACGAACACTATTAATTAGCATAACAAGTTTTCTTAAATTTTTAGCAGCGGGTTGAAAACGAGCCATTGTTATAATTGAATCCTCTTTTAATTTAACTTCAAAAGCATTTATGAAATCTTCGATCATTTTAGCTTCGCCATAAAGGGTGGGATTAAATTTTGAGGTTTGTAGCATTTCTAAATTTACATCAAAATTTCTATTAATATATTTTAATGTTTCTAAATAATGTTCATCTAAAGCTTTTAAAGATTCATTTAAAGTTTTCATAAAGTCTCCTTTTTATCCAAATTTTCCAGTTATATAATCTTCTGTCTTTTTTACTCTAGGTGTTGTAAATATTTTGGAAGTCTCATCGAACTCTTCTAGTACCCCTTGGTAGAAAAAACCGGTATAATCAGAGATTCTTGAAGCTTGTTGCATATTGTGAGTAACAATGACAATACTATAATTTTTAGCTAATTCAACAATAAGTTCCTCGATTTTAGAGGTTGATATTGGATCAAGTGCTGAAGTAGGTTCATCCATAAGTAAAATTTCTGGATTCACAGAAATAGCACGGGCAATACAAAGTCTTTGTTGTTGCCCACCAGAAAGTCCAAGAGCAGATTGATGTAATTTATCTTTTACCTCATCCCAAAGAGCAACAGCTTTTAAAGAAGATTCAACAATTGCGTCAAGCTTTTCTTTATTTTTTTCTCCGTGCAATTTTGGAGCATAAACTAAATTTTCATATATTGATTTTGGAAAAGGATTAGGTTTTTGGAAAACCATCCCAACTTTTTTTCGAAGCTCAACGATATCGAACTTGCTATCAAAAATATTTTGATCATCTAAAAGAATCTCACCTTCATATTTTATTCCATTTATCAAGTCATTCATTCTATTTAATGACCTTAAAAATGTAGATTTACCACATCCAGATGGACCGATAAGAGCAGTAACTTTATTTTTCATTATATCCATATTAATACTTTTTAAGGCTTTGTAATCACCGTAGTAAAAATCAAAGTCTCTAACAGCAATTCTTACATCCTGTTTCATCTATTTTCCTCCTGATTATTTTTCGAATTTATTTCTAATATAGGCTCCAATAAGATTGAAACCAACTGTTATAAACACAAGAACAAATAGAGTGCCATGCATATTGGATTCGGGCATATTTGGTACTTGTGTAGAGATTACATATAAATGATAAGGGAGCGCCATAACTTGATCGAAGATCGACTCAGGTAAAAATGGCAAGTAAAATGCAGCAGCAGTAAATAGTATTGGAGCAGTTTCACCAGCAGCTCTAGAGATGCTAAGGATTACACCTGTCGATATACCAGGTAGAGCAGCAGGAATAGCAACTTTAGAAATTGTTTCCCATTTAGTAGCTCCTAGAGCTAAAGAAGCCTCTCTTAAACTGTTAGGAATAGCTAAAAGAGCTTCTCTAGTAGCTGTGATAATAACTGGCAAACACATAATACCTAAAGTGAGAGAACCAGCTAAAATAGATACTCCTAGATTAAAGTATATTACGAAAAGAGCCATTCCAAAAAGTCCATATATGATACTTGGAATTCCTGCAAGATTAACAATAGTTAGATTTATGATTCTAGTTAAAATATTATCTTGAGCGTATTCAACCAAATAAACTCCAGTTAAAACTCCGAATGGAACAGAAACAGCAATAGTTCCAAGAGTTAAATAGATTGTACCAACAATAGCAGGAAAAATTCCACCTGCTCTCATCCCTTTTTTAGGAACCTCTGTTAAAAATTCCCAACTTATTGATGGAATGCCTTTATATAGAATATATCCCAATATAAGAAATATTGGTAAAATAGAGAATAAAGCGATAGCTTTTATAAAAAATTCGATAGTTTTACCACTTTTTCCTTTTAAAATCTTCATTTAACCCTCCTATTTTCCCATCAATTTTCTTGATTTACGAATGTATTTATCAGCAATACTGTTGGTTAAAAAACTTATAGCAAATAGAACTAAACCGATTGCAAATAGAGCGTGATAGTGTTGACTACCTTGAACCACTTCTCCCATTTCTGCTGCTATTGTAGCAGTGAGCGTTCGAACTGGTGACAGAGGTGAAGAGGCCATAATAGGGGCATTTCCTGTAATCATAAGAACAGCCATGGTCTCACCAATAATTCTACCAAATCCAAGCATTATTCCTGCAAAAATCCCAGGGAAAGCAGCAGGAAGTAAAACTTTAAACACAGTTTCTAATTTGTTGGCTCCAAGTGCAAGAGAAGCTTCTCTATAGGAGTTATCTAAGGCTTTTAAAGCATCATCAGACAAACTGACGATAGTAGGGATAGCCATGAAAGAGAGCATAACTCCACCAGTTAAAGCGTTTAATCCACTAGTTAGCCCAAAAGTATCTTTAATAAAACCAGAGAGCACATAAAGCCCAAGATATCCTAAAACAACTGATGGAAGTGCTGACATAGTTTCGATAATAATTTTTAGAGTTTTTCTCGTTTTTTGACTAGCAAATTCAGAGAGATAAATAGTTGTAATTATCCCGATAGGTATAGAGATACCAAGAGCAACAGCAGTCACCCAAAATGATCCAACCAAAAGAGGTAGGAGCCCATATTTTCCAGATAGAGAGATCCAACTTGTCCCAAAAAAGAAGTTAGAGATTGGATATTCTTTAAAAAATGCTAAACTATTAATTAAAATAAAAACAAATATAAGAAGAACAATCAGAATGTTAAAGATACCGATAAAGGAGTTAACTCCTGTCATTGTAGAATCTTTAAACTTTCTTAAATTTAACATATAAACCTCCTAAAAATCTATGTACAAAGAAATTATAATTTAGATATTAATCTATATCTAATATTATAATTTTTTTGTTAAAAGAAAATTAATATTAGGTAAAAATTGTGTAAAATCTTTTTTACTGTTTGTTTACATTAGATTTAAACTATGTTTACATTGATGGGCTATACTTAGTTCAAAGATAAAATTAAAAATTAGGAGGATTAAAAAATGAAGAGATTTTTTATGATTGGATTAGTTGGTATTATGGGATTGAATTCAACACTGGCAACAGCTTCTAAAATAGTTCAGGTGAAAGGATCAGATACAATAGTGAATGTTTCCCAATATATAGCAGAAGAATATATGGGGAAAAATAAAGATGCTAGGATAGCTGTTACAGGTGGCGGTTCAGGTGTTGGGATATCATCTCTTATAAATGGGACAGCAGATATTGGTATGGCCTCAAGAAGTATTAAACCAAAGGAGTTGGAAGCAGCTAAAGAAAGAGGAGAGGTAATAAAAGAAGTCGTTTTGGGATATGACGGAATAACAGCAATAGTAAATGAAAAAAATGGGATTAAAAATTTAACACATCAAGATTTGGCTAAAATTTATAGAGGAGAGATAACAAATTGGAAACAGTTAGGCGGAGATGATGCCCCAATAGTTGTTCTTTCAAGAGATTCTTCATCTGGAACTCATGAGTTTTTTAAAGAACATATAATAAGAGAAGAAAATAAAAATAAAGATGCTGAGTATGGAGAAAAAACATTGTATATGCCATCAAACGAGGCGATAAAGCAAGAGGTTAAGAGTAACAAATATGCAATAGGATATATTGGAATGGGTTATGTAGATAAGACAGTAAAAAGTTTAAATATAGATTCAATAGAACCTACAGTAGAAAACGTGGCTAGTAAAAAATACCCAATAGCAAGAGAAGTTTTCTGGTATGTGAAAGATACAGATAACAAAGAAGTGGATAGTTTAGTAGATTTTGCATTGTCAAAAGATGGTCAGAAAATAGTTGCTGATGAAGGATTTGTTCCAGTAAAATAGTAAGATATGGTGTCTTTTGTATATGAAGACACCTTTTTCTATTTATGGTATAATCTAAGTGAAAAAATAAAAAATATGAGGGAGAATTTATGAAGGTATTAGTAGTAGAGGATGATTTAGAGATACAGGCGTTGATAAACTATTATTTTATAAAGGAAGGATATGAAGTGACTGTAGCTTCAGATGGTTTAGAAGGGCTAAAGTATTTGAAAAAAGAAAAACACGAATTAATAATTTTAGATTTGATGCTACCTAATTTAGATGGAATAAATTTTACAAAGATAGTTAAAGAGATGGATGAAGAGTATGGGACACCTTATATAATAATGTTAACAGCAAAAACAGAGGTTGAAGATGTCTTGAAAGGATTAGAGATAGGAGCGGATGATTATATAAAAAAACCTTTTGATCCAAGAGAGTTATTGCTGAGGGGGAAAAAACTTTTAAACAAACAAGAAAAAAATAAAAAAATAAGGAATAAATTTTTAACCCTAGAAATTAACGAGGATAAGCATTTAGTAACCAATGATGGGGTTGAAGTGGAGCTGTCAAAAAAAGAGTATGACTTATTATTACTTTTAATTAAAAATAGAGGGATTGTTGTAAGTCGTGAAAAAATTTTGGATAAGGTTTGGGGAAGTAATTACTACACAGGAGATAGGACTGTAGATGTATATATATCTAAATTAAGAGAAAAAATGCCGATTTTAATAGAGTGTATAAAAACAGTGAAAGGAGTTGGATACAGATTAGAAGAAAAGAGATAATTGCACTTTTATTTATTATTATGATAGAACTTTTTTATATAGTGGCAAGTGTTTTATTTTTATCCTCACTTTATAAAGAGGGAGTGAGAAATAGTTTAAAAGAAAATGTTTTTATTATATCAAATTTAATAAAAGAGTATGACAAAGAAAAATACCAACAAATTTTTAAAGATTCAGATGTGCGATTCAATATAATAGGAACTGATGGAGTTGTTATTTATGATTCTAAAAAATATAATGAAGAGTATGAATTAGAAAATCATAGTACTAGAAAAGAAGTTGTTGCTGTAAAAAATAATGAGATAGGATTCGATATAAGAAAAAGCTCAATATCAACTCAAACAATGGCGTATTATGCTGAAAAAAGAGTGAACAAGGAGGGAGAGAATGTAATTATAAGAGTTTCTAAAAACTATGGAGAAACCCAAAAAACTCTAAAGATTATATTGTTAACGGAGCTGTTGTTTTTTACACTCTTAAATGTGGTGATACATTCTTTTTATAAAAATTATTTGAAAAGAGATATGTATCGAAAAATAGAGATAATTGAAAGGTATTTAAAATATGAAGGAAAAGGTGAAAATTTATATTTTGAAAGGGACACGTGGATCTTAAATCTTTGGGATGTAGTGCAAAAATGGCAACAACAAAACCTTGAGAATATAGTTGATCTGAATAGAGAAAAGCGTATTTTACATCAGATAATAAGCTCTATTGATGCTTCGATATGTTTATTTGATGAAAAGTTAAAATTGATTATTAAAAATAGTCGTTTCAATTATCTCTACGAAAAAGATAGAGTGGATTATTTAAATCTAATAAAAGATATAGAAATAATAGATGTTATGAAAAAAGCAATAAATCAAAAACAAAATCAAAAATTAGAAGTTTATATACCGAGATTAAAAAGATATTTTAGTGTAAATGTAAAATTTTTAGACCAAGATCAGAGATATCTCTTATCTGTAAAAGATATAACTCAAACAAAAGGGATGATAGAGGTTCAAAAAACATTTATAAGTAATGTAAGTCACGAACTGAAAACTCCATTAACTAATATAAAAGGATATGTAATTGCTTTAGAAGATGCTCCAGAACCTTTGAAAATTCAATTTATTAAAACTATAAAAAATAATATCGATAAATTAGAAAATATAATAGTGGATTTTTTAAATATAACAAAAATAGAAGGCTCTAAAATTGTGAATATACAAAAGATACCAGTAGAAAAATTGAAAATAGAATTAAATTTATCTTTAAGTGAAAGAATAAAAACGAGTGGAGCAGTAATAAAATATAATTTAAATCTTTTAAATAAACAGGAAGAATTGAAAATAGATTTTGAAAAAATATTGACAATAATAAAAAATTTAGTAGAAAATGCGATAATCTATAAAGGGGATAAAACTCCAGAAATAGAAATTTCTATAATTGAGACTAAAAGTAGATATAAAATAGGTGTAAAAGACAATGGTATTGGTATGGCCCCAGATGATATGGAAAAAGTATTTGAGAGATTTTATAGAGTTGATAAAGCTAGAACAAGTAATAAAGCTGGAACAGGATTGGGTCTTTCGATAGTTAAAGAGTTGGTGGAGATCTGTGGTGGGAAAATAGATATTATATCAAAAGAGGGCAAAGGAAGTATCTTTATATTTACTATTTTGAAATAAAAATTTACAAAATTTATGTGGTATGTTATAGTAAATTAGAACAAAATAACCACAAAGGGGGATAAAATGGCTAAGATAAAAAGCGTAGTAGTAGCACATGCTGCACAAATGAGTCAACAAATAGGAGGAGCTGTAGATATTTTTGGTTCCTTTGATAACCTTATTCAACCAATATTTCCTCATCCAATGATGAGATTATCAATAGTTTTGACTTTTGAAGAGGTAATGAGACCTACAGTTTTTGAAGTGAGATTAAATGGTCCAGATGATGATTTGATATCAAGAGGAGAGTTGACTCCTATGATAGACCCATTAGGGGTTGGAAAGAAAATTATAGATATAGATAAGTTCCTTGTAAAAAATAGAGGAAGATATACAATAGATATTTTTGAAAAAGATGGAGATGAATTAAAATTTATAAAAACAGAGACTCTTTTTATAGCTGAATATCCTCCACAAAGAAGATTTACAGAGGAACAAATAGAAGAAATTTCAAAAAATGATGAACTTATAAGAAGTGTAAAAACAGAGTTTAAACCATTTGGATTTGAAAATCCTATAAAGCTTCAGCATAATCTATTAAAAGGTTCTGTAATAGAGGAAGGGTACCTATCTATTCCGGAAAGTGACAGGCTAGAAATAGAGGGGCAAGAGATAGAATTAACAGGTGTTAGAAGACAGATAGAGTGGATGTTTGGAAACCCTATTCCTAAAGAAGAAGAGAAAAAAGAGGAAGAAAAAATAGAAGAATAATTGATTAGAGCTACTTTTAAAAGTAGCTCTTTTTTTTAAAAAATAAAAAAAGTATTTGACATCAAAAAAAAAATGTGATAATATCTTATTTGTAAGGAAGGCTATCCTAACTGGTAAGGAACCGGTCTTGAAAACCGGCGTCGTAAGACTTCAGAGTTCGAGTCTCTGGTCTTCCGCCATAATACGGTGAAGTGGCAGAGTGGCCTAATGCACTCCCCTGCTAAGGGAGAGTACGGTTAACCCCGTACCGTGAGTTCAAATCTCACCTTCACCGCCATTTATAGCAATAACTAAGGTAGTATATTCTACCTTTTTTTTATAACTAAAATACGCACTCGTGGCTCAATTGGATAGAGCACTTGACTACGGATCAGGGGGTTAGGGGTTCGATTCCTCTCGGGTGCGCCATTAAACTTAAAATTAAAAGACAGTTTTCACTGTCTTTTTTTGTTTTGCAAATTTTATTTATAAGCATTGCCTGCAAGTCCAACAGCAACTTTAGCTTTTGTAATTTTTTCTTTGGCGATAGCTCTAGCTTTGATAGAACCTTTAGTTAGAACCTCTTTAACATAATCCATATTATTAACTAATTCTTCTCGTCTCTCTCTGGCTTCCTTAAAATACTCAAGAATAGCATTCAAAAGTTCATTTTTAGCATGACCATATCCATAATTCCCTGCAACAAATTTAGCTTTCATTTCTTCAACTTGTTCTTTAGTAGCGAAAAGTTCATAAAGTTTTGTGATGTTGTTATCTGGATTTTTAGGTTCTTCTAGTGGTGTCGAATCGGTAACAATACTCATAACCTGTTTTTTCAATTCTTTTTTAGACGCAAACATATTTATTGTGTTTCCATAAGATTTACTCATTTTCTGACCGTCAGTACCAGGAACAACAGCAAGAGACTCAAGAATTTGTGGCTCTGGAAGTTTAAAAAGCTCAACATCATATTGTTGATTAAATTTTAAAGCGATATCTCGAGTCATCTCTAGATGTTGCTTTTGATCTTTTCCAACAGGTACAATATCAGCATCATACATTAAAATATCAGCGGCCATAAGAACAGGATATGTAAGTAATCCTGTATTTGCACTAAATCCTTTTGCAGTTTTATCTTTGTATGAATGCCCTCTTTCCAAAAGACCTACTGGCGTAATATTAGAAAGCAACCAAGTTAGCTCTGTATGTTCAGGAACATCTGATTGTAGAAAGATTGTAGATTTCTCTGGGTTAAGTCCAAGTGCTAAGTAATCCAATACAATGTTGTAAGAGTTTTCTCTTAGTGCTTTAGGGTCAGTAAGAGAGGTCAGTGAGTGATAGTCAGCAATAAAGTAAAAACCTTCATAGCTGTTTTGGTTATCAATAAATTGTTTCATTGCACCGAAATAATTACCTAAATGTAATATTCCGCTAGGTTGAATACCTGAAATACTTCTTTTCATAAAAAACTCCTTTATATGTAAAATGATATATTTTTATATATAATTTTACATTATTTTCCTTAAATTATCAATAGAGTAGATTTTCCTTGTGAAAGCGAGTTGAATTGAATATAATAAAAGAAAAAACCAGGAGGTAGAATTATGGAAGAGAAAATTTTAAAATTTAGGGAAAAAATAAAAGAGAAAAAATTGATAGATTCTATGTTAGCTTTACTTCAATGGGATTTGGAAACTCAGACACCAAAAGGCGGTTATAAATTACTCTCTGAAATGATAGGAGAATTGAGTTTAAAAAGTTATAATTTGACTACTTCAAAAGAATTTATTACTCTTGTAAATGAATTGAAGGAAAATGAAAATGGATTAGATGATATGTTGAAAAAAGAGATAGAACTTTTAATAGAAGAAATAGACAAGGTGAAAGTTATACCTTCTGAAGAGTATAGAGCATACTCAGAACTGACAGCTAAAGCTCAAGGTGTATGGGAAAAAGCGAGAGAAGATAATGATTTTAAAAGTTTTGCTCCGATATTAGAGCAGATTTTTTATTATAACAAAAAATTTATAGGATATCGAAATACAGGGAAAAGTTTGTACTCGGTTCTATTGAGCGATTATGAAAAAGGGATGGACACGGAGAGATTAGATCTATTTTTTAAAGAATTGAAAAAAGATATAGTTCCTCTATTGAGAGAGATATCGAGAAATAAAAGAGATTTTAAGAAGAAAATAGAGTTTAATGTTTCTAAAGAACAACAAAAGTTTCTTTCAAAAGACATTTTAAAATATATAGGTTTTGATTTGGATAGAGGGTTAATATCTGAGAGTGCACACCCGTTTACTCTAACAGTGAGTAAAGATGATGTTAGATTGACAACGAGATACTTTGAAGATATTCCGTTTTCATCTATATTTAGTAGTATACATGAAGGTGGTCATGGCATCTATGAACAAAATGTGGATGAGAAATTAAAAGATACCATTCTTGCAGATGGAGCATCTATGGGAGTGCATGAGTCACAGTCAAGATTTTATGAAAATATAGTAGGAAGAAGCAAAGAGTTTTGGATAGGATATTTTGGTAGAGCTAAAAAATATTATCCAGATTTAGAAAATTTAACGATAGATGAGATATATAAAGGGATAAACCAAGTGGAGCCTTCTTTGGTTAGAGTAGAGGCTGATGAGTTGACATATTCACTGCACATAATGATCAGATATGAGATTGAAAAAGGGATTTTTTCAGGGGAATATCAGGTTGAAAATCTTCCAGAAATTTGGAGAGAAAAAATGATGGAATATTTAGGAGTTGAACCGAAAACAGATTCGGAAGGAGTGCTCCAAGATGTTCATTGGTCTTGTGGATTAATTGGGTATTTTCCATCCTATGCTCTAGGAAATGTTTATTCTGCTCAAATATTAAGCAGTATGAAAAAAGATTTTAATGTCTCAGGAGTTTTGGAAAGAGGAGAGTTATCTGTAATAAAAGACTGGTTAAATAGCCGTATCCATAGATATGGGAAGTTGAAATCACCTGAAGAGATTATTCAAATGGTCACAGGTGAGGGAATAAATCCAAAATATTATATAGAATATTTAAAAGAAAAATATAGAAAAATATACAATTAGGAGGGGGAATATGTATTATTTTGCGGGAGTAGATGTCGGAGGAACGAATACTAAAATTGGAATATTGAATGGTGAAGGCGATATTTTGAAGAGTGTGAGTATAAAAACAGAATCTATAATGGGAGTGGATTATACACTAAATAAAATATGGGAGACCATTTTAGTGTTGTTGGATGAACTGGATATAGATAGAGATGTTATAAAAGGTATAGGTATGGGGATACCGGGGCCAGTTATAGAGCAAAAAAAAGTTGGATTTTTTGCAAACTTTCCTTGGGAACAAAATGTTAATATAAGTGAAAAAATGGAAAAAATATCTGGAGTAAAAACAAGATTGGAGAATGATGTGAATGTTATTGCTCTAGGAGAAACTTTATATGGAGCAGGGAAAGGGTTTTCAAAGAGTATAACGATAGCTCTTGGCACGGGAATAGGTGGCGGTATCTTTATAGATGGGAAATTGATTTCGGGTGCTACTGGTGCCGGTGGAGAGATTGGACATATGAAGTTAGAAAAAGATGGGAAACTTTGTGGTTGTGGTCAAAAAGGGTGTTTTGAAACATACGCTTCAGCTACAGGGGTTATGAGAGAGACTTTATCAAGACTTCAAATGAACAAAGATAACTCTTTATATAAATTTATAGAAGGTGATTTGAATAGATTAGAGGCAAAACATGTTTTTGATGAAGCTAAAAAAGGAGATAAGTTTTGTTTAGATATAGTTGATTATGTCTCGGAGTATTTAGCTCTAGGAATTGGAAATGTTTTAAATATTATTAATCCTGAAGTTGTTATTTTAGCTGGTGGAGTTGCTTTGGCAGGAGATATTTTAATGGAGGGAGTGAAAGAAAAATTGCCACGTTACGCTTTAGGAATAACGATAGAAAATCTAGAAATTAAAATAGGAGAGCTTGGGAATGATGCTGGAATAAAAGGGGCATCGGCATTAACGATATAAAAAATAAATAAAGTTAAGTATTTGTTGACAAAGATTCATTAAAAGGTTAAAATATTCCTTGCGTAAAAAAAAATTATTAAGGAGTATTTGAAAAAATGAATCAAAACAATCATGTTAAAATTGAAGTGGCAGATCCTTCAGCATTAGGTCTTTTAGGTCTTGCAATAGTTACATTTGTGGCATCAGCTAACAAATTTGGAATCGTAAGTGGAGTGTCTTTGGTAATCCCTTGGGCGATATTTTTAGGGGCATTCGTACAGCTAATAGCTTGTTTAAACGATATTAAACATGGAAACGTGTTTGGAACTACAGCTTTTGGAGGATATGCATTCTTCTGGTTTGGAATGGCTATGAGCTGGATGATCCAATTAGGTGTGTTTGGTGAAGCGATGAAAGCAGCAGCGGATCCAAAAGCTTTTGGATTTGTATTCTTAGGATATTTAATATTTACATTATACATGACAGTAGGGGCTATTGAGACTAATAAGACGCTATTGATCATATTTGTATTAATAGATTTTCTGTTTATAGGATTAGCAGGAACAGCCTTTGGAATTGCACCTCATGCAATGCATACACTAGCTGCAGTATCTGAGTTTTTAATAGCTCTAATGTCATTCTATGGATCTGCTGCAAATGTATTGAATAAAACTTTCGGAAGAGAGTTCTTACCATTAGGAAAACCTTTGGGAATATTCAAAAAATAATATAGTTACAAACCAAAAAATAAATTGACAAAATAGGAAAAAATCTATATAATAGATGGGTATAATAAATCCTTTCCCACAAAGGAACGCCGTTCGTTATATTAAAATAAATATAACTATTTTCGAGGAGGAAAAAACACGTGAAAAAATACACTGCTATGCAAAGAAAAGAAGACGTTGTTAGAGAATTCGTTCACTATGACGCAGAAGGAAAAATTTTAGGAAGATTAGCTGCTGAAATAGCTAAGAAATTAATGGGTAAAGATAAAGTTTCTTACACTCCACACATTGACGGAGGAGACTTCGTAGTTGTTACAAATATCGAGAAGGTAGCTGTAACTGGAAAGAAATTAACAGATAAAATTTACTACAGCCATTCAGGATTCCCTGGTGGATTAAAAGAAAGAAGATTAGAAGAGATTCTTGCAAAGAATCCTAAAGAAGCTTTAATGCTAGCTGTTAAGAGAATGCTTCCAAAGAACAGATTAGGAAGAGAGCAGTTAACAAGATTAAGAATATTTGTTGGAGCTGAGCACGCTCATACTGCACAAAAACCAGTAAAGGTAGAATTTTAATTAGGAGGGATTGACAGTGGCAGAAATGATTCAATATAGAGGAACTGGAAGAAGAAAAACTTCAGTAGCAAGAGTAAGACTTATCCCTGGTGGAAAAGGAATCGAAATAAACGGAAAAACTATGGCAGATTACTTCGGTGGAAGAGAGTTACTTTCTAAAATCGTTGAGCAACCATTAGCATTAACTGAAACTTTAGATAAGTTCGAAGTTAAAGTAAACGTATTTGGTGGAGGAAATGCTGGTCAAGCTGGAGCTATCAGACATGGACTATCAAGAGCTTTAGTAGAAGCTGACGAGACTTTAAAAATGGCTTTAAGAGAAGCTGGATTCTTAACAAGAGATTCAAGAATGGTAGAAAGAAAGAAATACGGAAAGAGAAAAGCAAGAAGATCACCACAATTCTCAAAAAGATAGTTGTTTGTATCAAATTGTTTTATCAAGAAGTTCAAAGCGAATACATTTGTATTCGCTTTTTTTTTCTTAATTTTTTTAAAAAAAGCATGGCATATATATTATATATTTTTAAAATTTAAAAGTTATATATCTAAGTTAAAATACAAGAAGAGCTACATAAAAAAATAACAAGGACACCATACAAACGTTATAGTAAACAGGAAAATTCAAATTTAAATTAAAGGAAGTATATAAAAATTAGAACAAAAAGACGTAAAAAAAGTTAAAAAAGTTTGAAAAAAAATAAAAAAATATTTACAAATAGGATAAAATATTGTATAAACTACATAACGGGAGAAATTTCAAATTAGGGGTTTCTAAAAAACAAAAAAAATAACTGGAGGGAATTTATATGAAAAAGTTAGCACTTTTATTAGGTTCTTTATTAGTGGTTGGAGCAACAGCTCACGCTAAAGAAGTAGTAGCAGCACCGGTAGAGGTTTCAAAAGAGGTTGTAGTTGTAGCTGAGCCAGTAGTTGAGGTTATAGTTGTAGAGGAAGCTTTTAGACCGACTGGATATATTGGGGTAGAATATAGAGCTTACGGAGAAACTGAAGGGCATGGAGATAAATTTAGAGGGAATACAGGAACTGTAAATGCACCTGCTGATAACCAAGATACGTGGAACAGAGGAGCTAACAATAGAGCTAGACTTCAGACAACTTTTGGTATCCAAATGACAGAGAACGCTAAGTTAGAAGGAAGAATTAGAGACTATAGTAATTTAGAAACAGGTTCTGTAAGAAAATTAGGAAAAACTACAGGAACAGAAACAAGATTAAGATATTACTATAAGCATACTGATACTTTAACTTCAAGATTACAATATAGAGATGAAGAGAACGACTCTCAAAACTTTGAGTATATGCTAAGAATTAATACATATAAAAATAAAGGTGGACTATTAGAATCATTAGTATTTGCACCAAAACTTTATCACTCTATGGCAGCTAATAATGGTGGGAACTATACAAATACTTTAGGAATGAATATTGAGTACGCTGGAAATCTTCCATTAGGATTCACTTGGGATGGAGCGGTTTATTTAAATCAATATTTCTATAATCAAGATATAACAACAGGTGTTAATGAAACTAAAGATAAAGAGTTCCAAGCTGAAGTAGAGCTTTATTTATATAGAACAGTTGGGTTATATGCAACTGAAAAATATAATTTAGACTTCAATTTTGAAGGTGGATATGATCCATATGTATTTAGACAATATGATAGATATGCAAAAGATGCTGAAAAAGGAACTTGGTCACAAACACAAGAGAAGAATACATATAGCTTATATACAGCTATGGATGTTTCTTTAAAGTATCAAATGACACCTGCAGTATCTGTTAAAGGTGGAGTTGGAGCAGAGTATAGAAACTGGGATAATGAAGCTCAGTCAAGCGCTAATGACTGGAGATGGCAACCATTTGCATTTGTTTCTATGAATGCTAAGTTCTAATAACAATATATAAAATTTTATCCCCTTCTAAAATGAAGGGGATTTTTTTTAGGAGGTAATAAAATTATGAAGAGATTATTGATATTTTTATCTTTAACAAGCACATTGTTTTGTCAGATTCCAGCGAGAGTAGAAACTAATATTTTTCAAGAATCTTTAAATCAAGATAGAGGTAATGGGTATGTTCGAGACCAAAAGAGAGCTTTTGAAAGGATTGTAAAAAGTGGAGAAAAAAATGGGCTGACGACTCAAGAAATTGATGAAATAGTTATTAGTTTGGAAAAAGTATATGGAAAAAACTATGAGGTTATATACAAATATTTTTCCTATGAGTTAAAAGATAAGAGTGAAGAGAAAAGGCAAAGAACGCAGAAAAATAAAAAAAATGAAGAATATAAAGTGAAATATGACGATTCTTTAAAAGTAGTAAAAGTTCCTCAAAATGTAAAAGAGTATATTGTAAATCATGCGAAAAATAGATATCCAGATGATTATGAAGAAAGACTGTCATATACAGAAGAATTGATTGAATTTTATAACTTTTTAAAAAAATAAAAACTTTTTAAGAATTGGTGGCGTCTTATTAGTTATAAAGTGCTAAATTAATTGAGTTTAAAGTAAATTCCCCGTTAAAAAATAAACCCTAAATTGTATTGGGGTTTATTTTTTTTAAAAAAATAAAAAAAGTTGTTGACGAAGTTTAAAATTTGTGGTACTATTATATTTGTCAGCGGGAAATACCGCAGACGAAAAACAGAAGGACATTAACAACCGAATAGAGAAAATAGTCAGAA
>NZ_CAMTIK010000015.1 GCF_947072685.1 uncultured Cetobacterium sp.
GCAACACAAGTTGTAATATTAGGAGAGGATGGAAAAATAAAAAAAGTTGTAGCAGCACACGATGTAGGGAAAGCCATAAATCCTAAAAATGTCGAGGGGCAAATAGAGGGTGGAGTCGTAATGGGATTGGGTTATGCTCTTACAGAGGACTTAAAGGTAGAGAATGGAGTTATAAAATCAAAATTTGGAACGTTAGGATTGTTGAGATCAACAGATATTCCAGAGATAGAATCAATAATTATTGAAAAAAATACAGAAGAATTGGCGTATGGAGCTAAAGGGGTTGGTGAGATTGTAGTTATTCCAACAGCACCTGCAGTTCAAGGAGCCTATTACAAATATGATGGAAAATTTAGAACAAGTTTACCATTGAGAGAAACAGCATATAAGAATTAAAAAAGAAAAGGAGTGGTCTCCTTTTCTTTTATTTTCTAGGAAGAAAAACTCCTGTGTAAGCATTTTCAATTAATTTATACTCATCTAAAACAATATTGCCTCTAATAAAAACAGAATGGACCCTAGCTAAGGAGGTGATATCTTTAAAACAAGAGTACATTGCTTTAGATTTTGGATTTTCAAAATTGAAGTTTTCTAAGGAAAGAACAACTATATCGGCGTCACCTTGAGGAGATAAAGTACCTTTTTGGGGATATAGTCCAAAAATTTTAGCTGGATTTAAACAGCAACTATTCAAAAATGATTTGGCTGTTATATTCCCTTTTAAAAATTCGGAAAACATCAGAGGGATTCTTTCTTCTATGCCTGGAGCTCCATTTGGGCATTTTGTAAAGTCTAATTTCCCAGAATTTTTATCTGTCAAAGAAAAAGAGCAGTGATCAGTTCCAATAACATCAATTAAACCCTTGGTTATCCCGTCAATAATGGCGACATTATCCTCTTTTTTTCTCAAGGGAGGGCTCATTATATAAAGGTTTCCATCTTCTTCTAAGTATTTGTTTTCATTTAATAGAAGATACTGAGGGCAAGATTCTACAAAAAATGTTTGTCCATCGTTCTTTGCCTTACTTAAAATATCTAAACTTTTTTTACAAGAGATATGTACAAAATATAGCTTATTAAAATTTACAGTTTTAGATAAAAAAAGAAGTCTTTGTACTGCTTCGGATTCAGAATAATCAGGTCTTGATTTAGCATGATAGATTGCAGAAAGTTTTTTTTCATACTTAAATTTATTTTTTAAAAATTCAATAATACCGTGATTTTCTGCATGTACAGCTATAGTCAAATCAAGATTTTTAGCAATTTCAAAAACTTTTAAAACATCTAAATCGTTCATTAGATATGTATAAGTCATATATAATTTAAAGCTAGTAATGCCTTTTGATTTTAATTTTTTCATCTGTTGCTCCATATCAAAATGTATATGCTGTATAACACCGTGAAAAGAGTAATCAATAGGAGAAGCTTTAGCATTTTCCATATAGAGATCAATTTGAAAATCAAGGGGACATTTATCTGGACCAAATCCAGGGTGGTCTATAATTGTAGTTGTTCCACCAAAAATTGCGGCATAGCCTCCAGACACAAAATTGTCGATAGATTTTGTACCCACATCAATATTTAAGTGTGTGTGTACATCTATTCCACCAGGAATAATAAATTTGTTTGAAAAATCAAATGTTTTGTCAATTGCTTCTGAAATTACAATGTTTTTAGAAACTTGTTTTATTTTAGAATCAGATATGTGGATATCTGATTTTTCTAAACCATTTTCAGTTAATAAAAACCCATTTTTTAATAATATATTCATAAAAACCTCCAAAATAAAATTGCTTGTCATATAATAACAAGCAATTTCTATTCCAAATTATAAAATTTTACCAGGAACTGGTTTTGTAGATTTAGCTAAGAATAAAAATGGAATAAGCAGAAGAGAGATAACTCCACCACCGATCAAGATATCATTCACTCCCATAATAGATGATTGAAGAACCACTTGTTGATTTATCATCGCTAAATATTTAGGAGAACTTGCTAAGGTGTGACTTATATTAGGATTAGCTGCATTTATAGCGGAGGCCATTGTAGTATGATGAAAAGCCATAGTATGATTCCAAGCAGGAATAACAAGGGATGTCCCAAGACTACTTCCTATATTTCTCATAAAATTATAAATCCCAGATGCACTTGCCAAATTGTCATCACTAATATTGGAAAGAGTTAGCGTGTTCAAAGATATAAAGAATATTCCAACTCCAAAACCATTAAAGAATCTAGTCATAGCTACATATTCTGGAGTGATTTGTGGAGAGTAATTAGAAGTTAAAAAAGTTGAAATTCCAAGGGTAAAAAATCCCAAAGCAGCCACTTTTCTAGCATCGAGTTTATCTATTTTTTTTCCTAAAATTGGTGCGACCATCATAATGGCAATTCCAAGAGTAGCTGTAGATTTACCACTTATAAAAGCTGTATATCCCATATAGTTTTGTAACCATAAAGGAATGACGACGACCCCACTAAAATATGCCAATACAGAAAACATTAGAGCAAAAGACCCAACAAAAAAATTTCTATCTAAAAATAATCGCACATTGACGATAGGATTTTCGTGGTACCATTCCCATATGACCAGAAGAACTAAAAAAACAAATGCGGATATTCCCAGTGAGATGATAGTATTACTGGAAAACCAATCTAAATCATTACCTTTATCCAGCATTAATTGTAAAGAACCAACACCAATGGCCAAAAATACAAATCCAACAATGTCAATAGGTTCTTTTATGCTTTTTTCTTTAGCTATATCTTTTTTAAAGATATAGTAAACAATTAAGCTAGAAAGTATTCCAAAAGGAAGGTTGATATAAAAACACCATCTCCAAGAAGCGGTGTCTGTAACCCATCCTCCTAGAACAGGACCAATAACAGGAGCAATAACAATAGTCATTGACCAAATCCCTAGAGCAATACCTTTTTTTTCTTTTGGATATAGTTGTAGCATAAGAGTTTGAGAAAGAGGTATCATACTTGCACCAACAATACCCTGTAGAATTCTCATTGTTAGAAGAAATTCATATGTTGGACTAATTCCACAAAGCATACTAGCTAAGGTAAATAAGAGAGTAGCCCCAATATATTGCTTTATAATACCCAGTCTTTTTGTTAGCCATCCGATAAGTGGTAGAAAAATAGCTTCGGCAACAGCGTAAGATGTAATAACCCAAGTACCTTGGTCAGGAGCTACTGCAAAATCCCCAGCGATATGGCTTAAAGAAACATTTACAATAGTCATATCAAGGACATTCATAAAAGAACCAATTGCGAGAGCAAGAGTAGCTAAAATAACAGATGAGTTCATATTAACCTCCCGTTTATAGACTGTTGTCTTTTATTGTTTGTTCTATTAGGTTATTCAATTCCTTTAAATTTATTTGGTAAAGAGTTGATATCTTTTCTTGAAATTCATTGGGAATATCAATAGTTTTAACAGTATTAACTTTGACAGTTAAACTTGTACCAATAGGAAGAACACCATTCTTGGCAAGACTTTCTTTAAAAATATCTATACGAACAGGAACTCTTTGAACAATTTTAATCCAATTTCCAGTAGCATTTTGTGTTGGGATAAGAGCAAAAGCACTACCTGAACCACCAGCAATTCCAGAAACAACCCCGTGGTATACTTTTCCATTTACATCACTGACAATTTCTACAGGATTTCCAGCTTTAATATTTCCTAATTGAGTTTCTTTGAAGTTAGCATTAACCCAAGTACTATTCAAATCAACGACTGTAAACAATGGTTGCCCTGTACTGACCTGCTGTCCAAGAAAAACTTGTTTTTGAGCAATAATACCAGATATAGGTGAAGCTATTTTTGTTTTCTCTAAATTGTAGAAAGCGGTCTTTAAATTTTCAATAGCACTAGCTACAAGAGGATGAGTTAGCATACTGCTACTTTTAGCATCAGTAAAACTATTTTCTAAGTTAATTTTACTTTGCTCTAAATTAATTTGACTTTGTAGGTAGTTAAAAGTTATATTATCAAATTTTTCAGCACTACTAATCCCAGCTTTGTTAGAAATACTTTCTCTTTGGAAAGTCTTTTCAGACAGTTTAAAATTAGCCTGTGCATCTTTTAAGTGTTCTTTATTTGTCAGAATATTATTTTGTAATAAATAATATTTTCTAATGGAATTACCAAGTTGAGCTTGCGCATTTCTAAGAGCAATTTCATAGTCGATGGAATCCAGTCGAATAACTGTATCACCTTTTTTGATAGATTGAGTATCTTCAACGTTGATTGAGTTTATAACACCATTAATTTGAGAAGTAATAACTGTTTGATTTCCATGAATATAAGCATTTTCAGTCTCTTCATAATTTTTTAGAAAAACAATATAATATATAATATAAAGAATTCCAACAATAATAATTCCTAAAAGAAATAGAGTTATTTTTCTTTTAACCTCTTTTTTTTTGTCTATTGTTGAATTAGTAGTATTTTCCATTTATTTCACCTCTTCTTTGTAGTAACCACCAAGGGCATTTATCATATCTATTTGATTTTTATAGAGAGTATAATTAGTTTTAATAAAATTTAATTTATCACTTAAGTATTGATCTTTAGAAATCAAATAGTTGTATTTTGAAATACTTCCAATACTATAAAGTGTTGAATTATCATTGAGAATCTCTTTTGAATTAAGGAGATTTTTCTTTTCTAATTGGTTATTTCTTTCTGATATCTTTAGACTATTTAAGCTATTATTTGCTTTTAAATAACTTTCAATTAAATTATTATTATAATTTTCAATAAAAATATTTAAATCGATTCCAGCAATTTTATAGTTTTGTTTAAGAATATTTCTATTGAAAAGAGGTAAGTATAAACTAGGACCAATTCCCCAGAGATTTGAACTTCCATTTATTATGTTTAGAATATCTATCGATTGATACTCATATTTTCCGCTTATAGAGAATCTAGGATAGAAATCAGCTTTTAAAGAGATAATGTTTTCTCTTTGAGAGTTGATTAAAGTTAAAAAATATTGAATGTCAGGTCTGTTAACAATCATATCAGAGTCTATATATTCAGGAGTATTTAAGAAGTAAGAGAAGTCACTTCCAGTTGAATTAATTTTATTTAAAGTTTGTTCAATAGTAGTTGAATTAATATTTCCAATCAGTGAAAAGAAACTATTTCTTAAAGCATATCTACTATTTTGTAAATTTGAAAGAGCTTGTTGTGTAGACTGCGTATTATTTTCAGCTTTTAAAAGAGAACTTTTTTCGCTAAGTCCTGTTTCATGAAGTATCTTTTGAAGGGACTCAATCTCTTTTGAAATTTTTAATTTTTCTTCATAGATATTTATTTCTTTAGATAAAAAAATGTATTCACCATAAAGATTAGAAACTAATGTTGAAATATTTAAAACAGTCCATTTTGCTTGTAATTCATTAGCTAATTTTGAATATTCAGCTTGTTTTGTCAAAGCTTCAAACTTATCCCAAAGATCGAGGGTATATTGTGCTTCAACACTTAAAGATCCTATGTAAGTTGTTCCGTTGCTTTTTACATCGTCAGTCATATCAAAATGGGTATTGACACGAGTATTTGTCATATGATTTCTGGCAAAACTTCCGGATAATGTTATAGGAGAAATGTTAGATGATTTAGTTGATTCAAGAGTATATAAGGCCTTTTCTATATTCAATCTTGCAACTTTTATTTCACTATTTTTAGAAAGGATTTCTTTAATAAGCAAGTTTAATCCTTCGTCTTTGCTATTTAACCACCATTGGTCTGATTGGAAAATAACTTTAGTACTCTGTGGTATATTTGTTTGAACTAAATTTTTTGTAGGATTCTCTTTTAATTCTGGAATTCCAATACAGCTAATAAGGCTCAAGGATAAAAAAATTATGAGTATATGATTTTTCATATTCCCTCCTCGTATAATGATTTAAAACTACATAACTTTATTCTAAAATAAATAAAAAATCCTCTTAAAAAATAAAAAAGAGTTCTTAAATATAGAACTCTTTTTAGAATTAATCTTATATAAGTTTAATAATTTCATTGAAAATAGTTTTTGCGACTTCATTTTTAGGCTGCTCACTAAAGGATAAAATTTCTCCATTTTTTTTAATAATCTGAATGCTGTTTGTAGATTTTTGCATATTTTCAGCGTTGTTAGCAACAATAATATCCAAATTTTTTTTCAGTAATTTTTTCTTTGCATTTTCTTCGATGTTTTGAGTTTCTGCTGCAAATCCGATAAGAATTTGTTCTTTTTTCTTATTTCCCATATTTAAAAGAATGTCTGGATTTCTTTCTAATACAATAGTTAATTCTCCATCAGATTTTTTTATTTTCTCAGTTGAGTATATTTTAGGTCTATAATCTGCAACGGCCGCACAAGCGATAGCTATATTTTGACTATCAAATCGCTCCATAGTAGCTTCAAACATATTTTCTGCACTTCTTACTCTAACAAACTCTTTTAATCCGTGTGGAATCTCTAAGTTTGTAGGACCAGAAATCAAGGTGACATCAGCCCCTAAATCTATAGCAACTTTTGCAAGTGAATATCCCATTTGTCCACTAGATCTATTTGATAGATATCTTATTGGATCGATAGGCTCCTCTGTTCTACCAGCGGTAATTAAAACTTTTTTTCCGGATAACAATTTAGGAAGAGGGGGTAAAATATCGGTTTCAATAATTTGGACAATATCTAGTTCATTCTTTAATCTTCCCTTCGCAGTTACATTACAGGCTAAGAATCCTTCATCAGCTTCAATAAATTTATAACCAAGACCTTCTAGTTTTTTGATATTTAGTTTTAGTATAGGATTTTCATACATATTGATATTCATAGCCAGAGCAAAATAAACAGGTTTTTTACAAGCTGAAATAACTGTAGATAACATATCGTCCGCAATACCATTAGCAATTTTGCCAACAATATTATATGTTGCAGGGGCAATAAGAATAACATCGGCCCAATCAGAAAGAGAGATGTGTTCAACTTCTAACTGATGATTTCTTTCCCACATATCGGTGATAACTCTATTTCTAGATAAAGTTTCTAATGTCTGAGGGGTAATAATTTTTGTGGCACTTTCCGTCATAATTACTTTTACATTATAGCCTCGTTTTTTTAAAATAGATACAATGTTTGCAGATTTATAAGCTGCTATTCCACCAGTAACACCAATTAAAATATTTTTCATTTATTCCTCCTAGATAAATACAATATAGTACAGTTTTTCTATATTATACTATAAAAAGGGTAAGAATATCTATAATTAATAGTGACAAATCTTCTTATATTATATATAATAGGAGAAAATTACTAAGGAGGAATTTAAATGAAAGTTGTTGCATTTAATGGAAGCCCTAAAGAAAAAGGGAATACATATCATGCCTTAAAAATGGTAGGAGAAGAATTAGAAAAAGAAGGAATTGAATTTGAAATAGTTCATGTTGGGAATAAAATGGTTAGAGGATGTATAGCTTGTAATGGGTGCGCAAAAAATAGAAATGAAGAGTGTGTTTTAGCAGAGGATGATGTAAACGTTTGGATTCAAAAATTAAAAAATGCTGACGGAGTTTTATTGGGTTCTCCTGTTCATTTTGCCTCATTAGGAGCTACGATGAAAGCATTTTTGGACAGAGCTTTTTATGTTGCATCTGTGAATGGAGGAATGTTTAGACATAAAGTAGGGGCTTCGGTAGTTGCGGTTAGACGTTCTGGAGGAGTTCCAACATTTGATCAATTAAATAATTATTTAAACTATTCAGAAATGGTTATGCCATCAACAAATTATTGGAGTGTAATCCATGGATTAAAGCCTGGTGAAGTAGAACAAGATGAAGAGGGAAAACAAATCATGAGAATCTTAGGTAAAAACATGGCGTGGTTGTTAAAAATGTTAGATTACACAAAAGATAAGATTGCTCCTCCAGAAAAAGAGGGTAAAAAATATACACATTTTATTAGATAATTTAGCTGTACTAGAAGAAAAGAGAGGGTATATTTCTTTATTCTAGTACTTTTTTTTGATTTTTTTTGAAAAAAATTATATAATATAAGAATATTATTGTTTTTTTAAAAATAATTTTTTCACAAGTACATGTATATACAATAGGGGGTTAGGGGTAGTTCGTAGTTATACTAGTGAATAATATATCAATAATTTAAATGGAGAAACATTTAAATTATTGATATATTCTATTTCTAAAATGAATGATAAAGTGCTATAATCGATTAACACACACACTTTATAAACATAAAACAAGGAGGGTATGAGATGACAATAGAGTTATCAACTATTCAAACTATAGCAATGTCAGTTGTGGTATTGTATATAGGAAAAGTTTTGAACAAAAACTTTAAATTTTTAAGGGAAAATTGTATTCCCGAATCAGTAACAGGAGGAACAGCGTTTTCAATAATTACATTTATTGGCTATAAAACAGGTATGTTCAATTTTATATTTGAGGATTCTTTAAGAAATCTGTTTATGATTGCATTTTTTACAACGGTGGGGTATTCAGCAAGTCTAAAACTATTAAAAAAGGCAGGAATGCCTGTATTTATGTTTTTAATGGCATCTGTAGGATTAGCAATATCTCAAAATGTTGTGGGGGTAGGATTGGCTCAACTTCTTAATTTAAATCCACTGATTGGATTAGCAACAGGGTCGATGTCTACAACAGGTGGACCAGGAACTGCAGGAGCTTTTGCCCCTATACTGGAAAGTTATGGTGCAGAGGGTGCTACAGTTGTAGCTATGGCGACGGCAACATATGCGTTGATTATGGGAAGTTTAATAGCAGGTCCTTTAGCTAATAAGCTTATAAAAAAACATAATCTTCTAAACAAAAGGGATGAAAACTCTCTTTATGAATCAGATGATGATAAGAAGAAACCGTTAGACCCTAAAAATGTTTCAACAGCATCTTTTCAGATTATCATAGCTATGGGAATAGGAAGTCTAATTTCTAATTTTTTATCAGGAGCAGGGATAGTATTACCTTCTTATATAGGAGCTATGTTTGCAGCTGCAATAATAAGAAATCTATCTGATTTTACAGGCGCTTACGAAGTACATCTAGATATTATAAATATAATTGGAGGATTCACTCTTACAATATTTTTATCTATGACTTTGATGAGTTTTAAATTATGGGAGCTTCAGGGATTAGCATTGCCTTTAATCATTATGCTATTAGCTCAAACAGCTCTGATAGGAGTATTTACTTATTTTATAACCTTTAGACTGACAGGGAAGGACTATGACGCTGTTGTTATGACTAGTGGGCATTGTGGTTGTGGTTTTGGAACAACACCTAAGGCGTTAGCGAATATGGAAGCGTTAACAGCTAAATATTTCCCTTCACCCAAGGCATTTTTCGTAATTCCCATTGTTGGAGGATTGTTTATAGATTTCTTTAATGCTGGAATAATAACTTTATTTATGAATATATTACATTAAAAAAAAGAAAACCATTTTTTTTTTGAAGAAACTCTTAAGATAGCTTAGGAGGTGTAGTATGAAATTAAAAAAAATTATTGTAAGTCTTGAAGAAAAAATAAAAACAGAAAAAAATGTTGAACTTGAAAAAGTTTTAGAAGAGTTAAAAAAAATAGATGAAAATATAAAAGATAGTGAAGCTAGAGATAAGGCAGTAGAAGAGATCAGAAGAAAAAATGATCGAATAGAATGGATAAATATAAAAGAAGTTTAGGAACCTAGGGAGTGAAGACTCCCTTTTTTCTTACAATTAAATATAAAATTATTTTGGGAATTATGGTATAATCTATAAAAATGTAAATGGAGGGTTTGAATGCTTAGAATTTTTAATGATAGAGTTTACGGGTTAGAAGAGAGTTTAATAGCAAGCGGTTATCCAATGGTAGCTGAATCGATAGAGGAATGGAATGAAGATTATAGTTTAGAGGAAAAGGATTATAAAAGAGCATCAAAATTAGGAAATGTGGCGACAGGAACTGGACACGACAATTTTTTAAAAGGAATTATAGTTCAATTTGATGTTACATATCCAAACTATTGGACACCACAATTTCAAAGATATCACTTTGCAGATATTGTATCTTCAACATCAAAAATGCACAGACTTACAAAAATGGATTTAAAGAAATCATGTAATGAATATGTTGATGATGTAGTGATTGAAAATTTAAATAAATGGATTGAAATTTTTAACTCTTTTGAAAAAGATGAAAAAGAAAGAGTGATTGAAGAGAAAGTTTATACAAAATATGAAATCTATATGAAAATAATCTCAAACTGTCCAATGGGGCTGGAGCAAACGATGAGAGTTACAACATCATATTTACAACTTAAAACAATATATCTTCAAAGAAGGTATCATAAGTTAAAAGAGGATTGGGGTAATTTTTGTGATTGGTGTTTGACTCTTCCTCATTTTGAAGAGTTTTGTTTGAATAATAAATAAGAAAAGGCTGGAGTTCAGAGTAACTCCAGCCTTTTCTCAGGGCAATCTTTTTAGTTTTCAGTTCCTTTAATCGAATATATAGTTTCTATTGTTTTTTCCTAAAAAATGATATAATCAGACCACATAAATTTAATTTTAAGGAGGTGAAAAATTAAGTTCTCACAAAATTGGAATAAAGCAAAATTAAAAGTTGCTAAAATCTATAATCTTATCAAAAACAGAACTAGCACTTTCTGAAAGGGCCTACAAATGTGATTAATATATCTGACATGAGTCAGATACTTCCCACGAAGCCCCGCCCTCTATTAGGGCGGTGGTAGTTCACCGTCGATTTCTTAGAAGATAGACGATAGAGGGATAAAAGCCAGGATAATAAAGCCTCTTTTGATATGCTTTAACTTTTGTTAGAAGAAGAACACAGTAAAATCTTAAAAATAAACTGATTAGAAACATTAATTTAAGTCCAGCATAGGAATCGCCAAAAATAAAAATAGTTTTACCGTTTAAAAAATTTGCCAGATATCCTCCTAAAAAAGCGCCCATAAGTCCTAATACTCCAACGAATAAGGAATATGCAACAATATATGAATCTCTATCTGGAGAGGAAAGCTCTAAAAGAAGGCTAAACAGTGCTAAATTTATAGCGGACCATCCAATGGCGGTTCCAATAGCATCCAACATAATTAGACTATTTACAGTTTCTTTTGTCATTAAAAAGTAAAAAATAACAACGTAGGTAGTGACCGTTATTCCAAAGGATAATAGTTTTTTATATCCTATTCTTTCTACAAGTTTACCATAAATAAAAAATGCAAAAATAGAAAGAATTGCAGTTAATGATGATGAAAGTCCTAAAATTTTATAAGACGCATTCAAATCTACTACTGCAAAATAATAAAAATAAGGTTTTGTAAATTCAATAGAAAATGTCCATAAACCAATAAAAGAGAGGAAATTGAAAAAATTTGGATCTTTTAATGGTCTAGAAATAGTTATATTTTTTTTCTTTTCTTCAAAATTTGGAATATCATGAAAAAATAAAAAGAATAGAGTGAGTAGAGCGGATATTGCAATAATTGCCGTGAGTATTAGCATACTGGGTTTACCGGGTGTAAAATTTAAGGCTTTCGAAACGGTATAGGAAAAAAATACAGTTGATAATGATATAAGAGTAAATCGTTTTGAAAAAAATGAACCACGATCTTCTTTTTTTATAATATCCCCTATTGAACTTGTCCATATTCCACTTAAAAAAGCTGAAAAAATAGAATAAATAAGAACGATGGTGACTAAAAATCTGTAATCATTTAAATCGAATAAAACTATAAAAAATAAAAAACACATCGGTATACGAGCAGCAAATGCACTAAAAAGTAAAGCTTGTTTTTTTGTTTTGAAAATTTTGTAGTATTGTCCTAAAAAAATTTGGAGCAGTTGTAAACCTAAAGGAAGTGTTGTGATGACAGAAATCCAAAAGGGTTCACATCCAAAGTAAAGAGCAAGTGCAGTTAAAGAAAACCCTTGTATACCTAAAGATAACATATTGGCGCTCATGCCTTCTACAGTTATAAGAAATTTATTTTTATTATATGTATTACTAAAAGAAAGCATAAAAAATTCACCTCCAAAGAATAAAAACAGGCAATGTTAAGTTGAAAAATAACACTGCCTGTTGATTTTTGCAAAGATTAATCTATAGGGATTGAAGTGGTATCAACTTTTTTACTTTGGTCTTTAGAAATCGTTATATTTAAAATACCATCTTCAAATCTTGCTTTTATTTGATCTTCCAAAATATTTTTAGGAAGAGTCATTTTACGTTCAAAAGAACTATAAGAAAATTCTTTTTTAAAATAAGTTTTATTTTTTTCTTCATTTGAAGCTTCTGTTTTATAAGAGATAGTTAAAATCCCTTCGCTAACATCAAGCTTTAAATCCTCTTTTTTTATACCAGGAGTACATACTTCAATAAGGTATTCAGTTTCATTTTCAGAGATATTGACAGCTGGAAAAGATTTTTTAAATGGATTTTGTAGTTTGTCCTCATCAAAAGGATCAGATAAAAGATTAGAAAACCACTCGTTTTTCTTAATTAAACTCATAAAAAACCTCCTTAAAAATAAAAAGTATCTTAAATATATATTTACTTAAAAAAATGAATTATCCTTTATTAAAAAAGATCATCTTGATAAAAAAATAAAAATTAAGATGGATTTTTTAGTATTAGTTCTATTGGACAATGATCCGAGCCCATAATCTCATTATGAATGTTGGCTTCAACAATAGCATTTTTTATTTGATTGGATACTAAAAAATAATCTATTCTCCATCCAGCATTATTTTTTCGGGCACTAAATCTATAAGACCACCATGAGTAGGCACCAATAAGTGTTGGATTTTTATATCTAAAGCTGTCTGTAAATCCAGAAGATAAAAGCTCTGAGAGTTTATCTCTTTCAAGTTGAGTAAAACCAGCATTGTTTTGATTAGGTTTTGGATTTTTTAAATCAATTTCTGTATGTGCTACATTTAAATCTCCACAGATAATAACTGGTTTTTTAGAGTCAAGGGATAGGACATAGTCTCTAAAATCATCCTCCCAGTTCATTCGATACTCAATTCTAGCCAATTCTGATTGTGAGTTAGGAGTATATACATTGATAAGGTAGTAGTTTTGAAACTCAAGAGTTATAACTCTTCCTTCTTTATCGTGGTGTTCAATCCCAATATCATAAGATACAGAAATAGGATTTTCTTTTGTAAAGATAGCTGTCCCAGAATAACCTTTTTTTTCAGCATAGTT
The DNA here is from genome assembly GCF_947072685.1 of uncultured Cetobacterium sp. Lineage (GTDB taxonomy): Bacteria > Fusobacteriota > Fusobacteriia > Fusobacteriales > Fusobacteriaceae > Cetobacterium_A. Next base: position 13,257 of record NZ_CAMTIK010000015.1, read on the forward strand.
CCAAAATAAATTATAACCATCAATTTTTAAATCAAGTTGTCCTTCTTGTAGTTTAATCTCTTGTAAACAAAAGATATCTGCATTAACCTCTTTAAAATAATCCATAAAATTCTTTTGTAAAATAGCCCTAAGCCCATTAACATTCCAAGAAATTAATTTTGTCATTTTAAACCTCCACTTTATAAAAAAATAAAAATATTATTTTAATTATAACATAAATTAAAATTTTATAAAAAAATAAAAAAGTTTATTGACATACGTGATAATTTATGGTACTATTATTAAGTAGCAAACAACCAGCTACAAGACATTAGTCGGAATATAGCGCAGTCCGGTAGCGCACCTGCCTTGGGAGCAGGGGGCCGCAAGTTCGAATCTTGCTATTCCGACCATGTAGGTCAATGGCTCAATTGGTAGAGCATCGGTCTCCAAAACCGAGGGTTGGGGGTTCGAGTCCCTCTTGACCTGCCATTCGCCTAGATAGCTCAGTTGGCTAGAGCACTCGGTTCATACCCGAGCGGTCGAAGGTTCGAATCCTTTTCTAGGCACCATTTAAAATTCAAAGCACTTAGGTGCTTTTTTTTTTTTTTCATTTTTTGCAACATGTACTAGTTGAAGATTTATCTAATTTGATGAAGCTTTTAAAAATCCTTGAAATAAAAGGGAGATTGAGTATGAACTTACATCTATAAAACCAATTGTTTTATCTCCAAATTTTTTTGCTTTTCCAAATTTAGCAGCATACAATTTTGTATTATTGCATCCTTTTATAGCGGCTTCAGAAGCGAATGTAAACATTTCATCTAAACGTTCCCCTTCATATAAAGAAATAGATTCAACTGCAGGTATAAAAGAATCCATCATTGTTTTATCTCCAACTTTCGCCAAAGTGATTTCAGATAGTTCGTCTAAAGAACTTTTAAACATTTTTTTAAAAATTTTAACGGAAAGTTTGGTTTCATTAAATAAGGGGAGAGACAACCCTAAAAAAAGGGTTCCCCATAGAGGACCAGCGGCTCCACCGCTAACCCCCATAATATCATCTCCTAAGTTTTCAATGAATTTTTTAATAGAACGATTATCCTCCCAATTATCAACGTTCATTTTAATAGTATGACAAATTTTAGAGATAGTTGTCCCGTAATCTCCATCTCCAAATTCTGAATCTAGTTGATTAAGTTCACGTGAGTGTGCCATTAAAAAATTCGCAGTTGTATAAAATATAAATTTAATCTCTTTTTTATCAATTTCTAGCATTTAGCTACCTCCTCAATTAAGACTTGCTATTTTTAAAAGCTTTTTAAAAATAGCAGTAGTATCTTCAATATTTATAGAATTAGAATTATTTTTTTCTAAAAGTTCTGGGATATCTGTGACATAAAAAAGAAGATTTTGAGGATTAGCACTTGGGTGGATGGAGATATCTTCCTTTAAAATCTCTATTTTAGGAAAAGGCTCATGTTTGAAATCCTCTAATAATATGATATCAAAATCTTTAAAAAGATTTAAGTATTGAAAGAAACTTTCGTTTGATCTATTTTTTAATAAAATATAATTATCTTTTGAAAAAACTAATGAACCTGATGCACCAGCAGTTTTATATTTATTGATATCGGGATCTAAAGAGTTTAAATCAAGATTAGGGTTATATTTTATTGTAGCCACTTTATAACTAGCATCTTTGAAATGTTTTATTAGTTCTTGAATTAACCAAGTTTTCCCACTATTTTTGGCTCCACAAATAGAAATAAACGGACGATTTCCCATAAAGATAGAGAGATGTTTAAGCTCTTCTTGAGTATCAATACTTTTTAATAATTTTTTATAATCAAATGTAGTGTTATTTAAGGAGATATATTTAACATTGAGTTCAGCTAAAACATCTTGTAATCTATAATTTTTATCCATTAAAAAACCTTCTATAGTGGTTAAAGCACTTTTATTATATAAGCCGAATAAAGGATAAGTTTTTCCTAGAGTATCTTTTATTATGATAGCGTCATAATCACTTGAAAGAAATAGCATAACAAAATCTATAAATTCTTTAGTTATATTTGGCATATCGCAGGTTGTAACAAAAATAAAGTTTGATTTTGCATTGAGAAGACCTTGGTGTATTCCTTCAAGAGGTCCAATATCAGGAGTACTATCTGTAATAATTACACCTCTTGGGACAAGGAAGTTTTGTTCTGGATTTAGAGAAACCATCAAATTTTCAAAATTATACATCTCATCAGATATTTTTTCTAAAAAAGTTCGGGTTTTATCAAAATTTAGTAAGGCTTTATCAGTAAAATTCATTCGAGAGCTTTTTCCCCCAGCAAGTATTAAAGCATCTACATTGTTTATTTTATTCATAATATAAACCTCCTGCAACTACTAGATTTTACGAAGAAATGCTTAAATTTTTAACAACGACTGAAGGAGAACCTACAGCGGATAGATTGAACTTGGTATCTGTTCCAATTTTTTCGATATCTTTTAAAAGGTTAAAAAAGTTTCCTGCAACAGTTATTTGATCTAGAGGGGTTTTTATTTTTCCATTTTTGATCAAAAATGCTTCTGTAGCTAATGAAAAATCTCCTGAAATTGAGTTCAACCCAGAATGTAATCCAGAAAAACCAGTTATAAGAACTCCATTCTCAACAAATTCTAAAAGATTTTCAAAAGGTAGGGTTCCCTCTTTTAAAAAAAGATTGAAAGAAGAGATTCCCATTGTTCCTTTATACCCACCTTTAGAGGCATTTCCTGTTGTTTTAAGACCATCTTTTTTTGCAGTTTTAAGATTGTGGAGATATGTTTTCAAAATTCCATTTTCAATTAATTTTTTCTCTTTTGTAGGAACTCCTTCAGCATCAAAAGGAGAGCTGTTATATCCATTTTCTAAATGAGGATTGTCAATAATTGTGACAATAGAACTAGCAACAGAGGTATTTAATTTACCTTTAAATTTAGAAACACCTTTTTGAATAGCTTCAGCAGAAAATATTCCACTCATTGAACCGAGTAAATCAGCAAAGGCATCATTTTGGATAACAACCTTATAATTTTTGCTTTCGATAGATGTTGAATTAAGTTTATTTAAGGCGTTTTGAACAGCTTCCTTAGATAGTTTTATAGGATCCATTTCAGAGAATTCTCTCGTAACAATATACGCCGAATCATTTTTTATAGAGTCCTTATCCTGCACTACAACAGCAATATAGGCATAGATAGAGTTAGAGTTGTGAAAAAGTTCTAAGCCTTTAGAATTTTTTATAATATTTTCACTGTATCCACTTCCAAGCATACAATAATTTACACTTTTAACTCGTGGATCCATCTCTAAAGCAGTTTTTTCAGCAGTTAAAAGAAAATTGATTTTATCTTCAACAGTTATATTGGACAGCTTTTCATTGAATGAATTGATAGTTGCATACTCATCTTTATCCTCGTAGATATCAACAATATCTAAATTTTCAATGATTTTAGCATTTGCAATGGCAGTATTTATTAGTGGTAAAATATCTTCTTCCTCTAGAGATTCAGTGTAAGAATATCCCATTTTTTCATTTATTTTAACTCTAAAAGATATTCCCATATTCTGAGAGTTGGTATATGTCTCTACCTCTCCCTTAAAAACTTTGATTGTCTCATTTTCTGATGATAAAAAATATATTTCAAACTCATTCAATTCTAGAGATTTTGCTTTTTCAAAAACTTTATCTATAAATAATTTTATTTCCATGTTATTATCCTCCAATGTTAATAGTTAGTAGATTATACCCCCTAATTATAAAAATATGAAGGGAAAATTAAAAAAAATTAAATATTTTCTAAAAAATTATTATTGTGGTATACTCTATTAAAAACAGAGAAGGAGACTAAAAATGTTAGCTAAAAGTTTAATTGAAGATATATTAAATGAAGCATTATTAACAGGTGGAGATTTTGCTGAAGTTTTTGTAGAAAGTAAAAGTGGAGACTCTTTTTATCTGGTAGATGGCAAGATAGAACAGGCGCTTTCAGGAAAAGATTATGGTATAGGAATCAGGATTTTTAAAGGACTTTTTTCTGTCTATGCTTATACGAATGATATGAGTCGTATAAATCTTATAAAGACTGCTCAAAAAGCTTCAAAAGCTATAAAAGGAACTAGAGAAGATATAGTGATTAATCTTATAAAAAAAGAGGTAGAGGATAGAAATAAAATTTTAATAGCTCCTGTAAGTGTGTTGAAGGAGGATAAAATATCAGTGATGAAAGAAGCTTATGAAGCTGCCAAAAAATATGATGAATGTATAAGTCAAGTTAGAATAAATTATAGTGATTATTCACAAAATGTTTTAATAGCAAATTCAGAAGGAACTTGGGCAGAGGATGTAAGAACTAGAAGCAGAATAGGGATTGAAAGTATAGCTTCAGATATGAATGATATGCAGACAGGCTCTTACAGACCTGGGGCATCAAAGGGATTTGAATTTTTTAAAGAGATAGATATAAAAGAATATGCTGAAGAAGCTTCGAGAATAGCTAAAACAATGTTGGGGGCAAAATATGCACCGAGTGGAAAAATGCCTGTAATTATTGAAAATGAGTTTGGTGGAGTTATATTTCACGAAGCATGTGGCCATGGTCTAGAGGCAACGAGTGTAGCGAAAGGGTTATCTGTTTTTGCAGGGAAGATAGGTGAAGAGGTAGCAAGTCAAGCAGTTTCAGCTGTAGATGATGGAACGTTGGCAAATGAATGGGGATCTTCAAATGTAGATGACGAAGGAACTCCAACTTCAAGGAATCTTTTAATTGAAAATGGTATTTTAAAAGGATATATGATTGATAAATTAAATGGAAGAAGAATGGGGATGGAAAGTACTGGAAGTGCAAGAAGAGAATCGTATAAGTATGCTCCAACTTCAAGGATGACAAATACATTTATTTTAAATGGAAAATCGTCTCTAAATGAGATGCTAGAAGGAATTGGAGATGGAATCTATGCAAAATATATGGGTGGAGGGTCAGTAAATCCTAGTACAGGAGATTTTAATTTTTCAATTATGGAAGGGTATATGATTAAAGGTGGGAAAATTCAAGAGCCGGTTAGAGGAGCAACTCTTATCGGAAATGGACCTGAAATTTTAAAAAAAATAGATATGGTAGGAGATAATTTAGCTCTTGGTCAGGGTATGTGTGGCTCAGTTTCTGGAAGTATTCCGGCAAATGTAGGACAACCACGGGTTAAGATTAGGGATATCGTAATCGGGGGAAGATAGAAATATAGTTTATAAATAAGCGATGTTTAATATTTTATGATATAATAAACAATAACTTATTATATAGGAGAAAAAATGAACAATAACGGAGAAATTAAAGAGTTAGAAAAGCAAAAAAATGAAATTTTAGATATTTTAAAAGCTCAATATGAAGAGATATTTCAATTGAATTCTCAGATAAAAAAAATATCATTAGAGTTCCCAGAAGATTTTAGAGAGAGAAAATTTCAAGTAACAACTGAAAATGGAAAAGTTTTAACTTTTGGAAAAGTAAGTTTAAAAAAAGTTAACTTGTTTGAATGTGAAATCTCAGCTTTTCAACTGAAAAGAAATGGTCTATACTATACGTATTCAGAGATAGTTCAAGTGGAAAATTATTCGAACTTTATCTGGTTATAAATTAAAAGGATTGAATTTCAAAATGAAATTCAATCCTTTTTTTAAAGCAGTTCGCCATGCTTTTTTATAAATCGTTTTTTTAATATTGTAACAAGTATAATATAAAGAAGAATAGTAATAATTAAAAATGGAAAATATATAAAAGGTAATGGCATCATACCAAGATTTTCACCTAAACTTGTAAATGGAATGATAGTTCCAATAAAAATACCTAAAGTTGTTAGTAGAGATAATGGTAAAGATGCTCTACTTTGAATAAATGGTATTTTAGGAGTTCTAATCATATGAACAACAAGAGTTTGAGACCAAAGAGATTCTACAAACCATCCTGCGTTGAATAAAGCAATAAAACCAACTTGCTGAGTTTCATTCAATGTGTTAAAACTACCACCAAAAACCATAGGGCAGATAATAAAATACATAACACCAAATGTAGTTATATCAAATACTGAACTAGAAGGGCCTATGGAAATCATAAATTTTTTAATAGATGAAGCATCCCATTTTCTAGGTACTTTTAAAAAATCTTCATCAACATTATCCCAAGGGATAGCAATACAAGATAAATCATAGATTAGATTTAGCATTAATATTTGTATAGGATACATAGGAAGAAACGGTAGGAAAGCACTAGCAATAAGAATTGAAAACATATTTCCAAAATTAGAACTAGCAGTCATCTTGATATACTTAATAATATTTCCATAAATTTTTCTTCCTTCAATAATTCCCTCTTCTAAAACCATGAGATCTTTTTCTAATAGAATAATATCGGCAGACTCCTTAGCAATATCTACAGCACTATCTACAGATATTCCAACATCAGCTTCTTTCATAGCGGGGGCATCATTGATTCCATCTCCCATAAACCCAACAATATGACCATTGTTTCTAAGAGTTTTAACTATAATTGTCTTTTGATTAGGAGAAAGCTTAGCAAAAATATTAACTTTTTCTACAACAAGTTTAAGTTCTTCAGCTGACATTTTTTCAATATCTGAACCAAGAATTATATTGTCAGAGGCAAGACCAACTTGGTTACAAATACAACGAGTTACAATGTCATTGTCACCAGTCAATATCTTAACATTGACATTATATTCCAGAAGAGTTTCAATAGCTTTTTTAGTACTAGCTTTAGGTGGATCTAAAAAGGCAAGATACCCTATCAGAACCATTTCAGACTCATCAGCCACGGAACATTCTTTTTGTTTGATATTTTTTTGAGAGACACCTAAAATTCTTAGTCCTTTGCTATTGTAAGTTTGAACTTTTTCTAAAATTTCTTTTTTTATTTCATCTGTTATAGGTTCTATATTCCCCTTATATTCCACAAAAGATGAAACAGAAATCATCTCTTCGATAGCACCTTTAGTAATAAGTTGAGTTTTCCCATTGATATCTTCAATTAAAACACTCATACGTCGACGAGCAAAATCAAAAGGAATCTCATCTATTTTTGTATAATCATTGGAAAGTTTTTTTAAATCATCCTCGTGGGCATGATTTATAATAGCAATATCGATAAGGTTTTTAAGCCCTGTTTGATAGAAGCTATTTAAAAAAGCATGACGTAAAACACGCTTATCTTCTTTTCCTTCAGTATCTAAGTAATACTCTAAAACAATCTTATCTTCTGTAAGAGTTCCAGTTTTATCAGTACAAAGAACATCGATAGCTCCAAAATCTTGAATAGAGTTTAAATTTTTAACAATGACTTTCTTTTTAGCCATTTTAGCAGCACCTTTAGCGAGATTGGCAGAAACAATCATAGGGAGCATTTCAGGTGTTAATCCTACAGCTATTGAAAGAGCGAATAAAAAAGCTTCAAACCAATCACCCTTTATTAAACCATTAATCATAAAGATAAAAGGAACCATGAAAAGCATAAAAGTAATCAAAACTTTAGAAACAGAATTTACTCCTTTTTCAAAGCTAGTTGTAACTTTTTTACCATTTAATTGTTTTGCGATACCTCCAAGAATCGTATCATCTCCAACAGCTATAACCACTCCGATAGCCGAACCACTAATGACATTACTTCCCATAAACACTAAATTAGTAGATTCTAATATTGCTAAATCTGAACTATTTTGTAAAGAGAATTTCTCAATAGCATCACTTTCACCAGTTAGTGATGATTGACTAATAAATAAATCTTTTGCCTGAATTATTCGGATATCTGCAGGAATAATATCTCCCGCTGTAAAATAGACAATATCTCCAACAACAATTTCATCTACAGGAATCTCTTTTTTCTCATCACCGGACCTTTTAATAGATGCCGTTGTTTCAACCATTTCATTCAATTTTTCAACTGCACTACTAGAACGTTTCTCTTGGATAAAACGTAATAGGCCACTAGCTAAAACCATTGCTGTTATAATAACCACCCCAGTATATTCTTTTTCACCAGGTTCAGCTAGGCTAACATCGGTAACAAAAGATACAAAAGCCAGAACAAACAATATCACTGTAAATGGATTGATAAAAGCTTCAAAAAAGTGTTTAAGAGTAGACGTTTTTTTCTGTTGAGTGATACTATTTATTCCAAATGCTTCTCTCATAGATAAAATAGTCTCTTTATCATAACCTTCAAGAGATGTGTTTAACAGTAAAAAAATATCCTCTTTGCTGTGAGTCATAGCCCACTTAAGTCTATCATCGGTATTTTTTAATATAGATTTTTTCATTTTAATTCCTCCTCGATCTCTTTAATTTTGAAATAGAGAAGTACTATCTTTTATTAGGCGAGCTTAAAAAAGAGCAGAGTTTGAAAATCATTGATAATAAAATCTGGCTCAAATTTGTTTTCAAAATATAATAAAACTAAAGTACTCCTCCTACTATCACTGACTCCTGCGTCCATTCTTTTTCACCTCCTAAAAATTTAATAATAAAAAAATCCCTTGAAGCTTAATTGCAACAAGGGAAATAATTCAAATTAAATATTGTAAAAAAAATAAAACAATATTAAAAAAAATTCCTTATTACCGTTCAAGCTTTAACTTCACAGGGCAATGAAATTACATTATTCGACGCCTTGAATTCGACGAAGACTGTTAACCATCTCATAGTGTCTCCACTATTTTGCGGCAGTAACCCGTATCCCTGTGGTAGCCTCACCTACCAGTATATGATTCTCCACTATAATACTCTAAATAAAATTATTTGTCAATAGCTTTATTTAGAGTCATATCGATATGTGGAATATTATCTTCTAAATAAACTTCAGAGATAGCTTTAAAGCCAAGAGATTCGTAAAAATTTTTTAAATAATTTTGAGCTCCGATAGTTATTGAATCTTCGTTTAATTCGTTTAAAATATAGTCTATACCAGTTTGAACAATTTTTTTTGCAAGTCCTTTTCCACGGGCAGATTCAGTTACAAGAACTCTTCCCAAAGAACTTTCCACATATGATACACCAGGATTTAAAACTCTTAAATACGCAAGGATTTGATCACCTTCTTCCATGAATATATGAGTGCAATCGTAGTCTTTACCATCTAAATCATTGTATGGGCAGTTTTGTTCAACAACAAAAACTTGAACTCTAGTTTTTAATATTTTATAGAGTTCTTGTGTTGAAAGTTCATCGAATTTTTTAATTTTTAATTTCATAATAGACCACCTTTAAAATATGTTTGTAATATTATATGATAAAAATAAAGAGATTAAAAGGGTTTTGTTCACATTCCCATTTTTATTCCTTTTTTTACAAGCCACCAGTTGACAGGATAGGCAGTTAAAAAACCAAAGCACATAGCAATTTGCATCATAAACCAAAATTCAGGAGTAGTAGGAGACAGTCTGCCTAAAAATACAAAAATAATTATCGCCATCCAACCGTACATTCCCACTTGCCAAGCTGTAAGAGATAAAAAATCAATTTTAAGAGCGGTTAACCAAACCTTGATTCCTTTCTCCTTCATCATAGGAGAGATAGCAGCATATTGAAAAGTAACACCAGTTATTAAGGCCAAGATATATTCGAGTGTCCATTCCCCAAAAGTTAAATTTTGAAAAATAGAAAAAGGAAAGAAAAAGAAGATCCAAGATCCAATAAGGTCTGCAAGAGTACATCCAGCACCACAATGTAGCGTATCAGCAACGACTCCTTGCCAAAATTTAGAGTATTTATTACTCGACATATCCATATTCATATCCATGTTCATATCCATATCCATATCCATATCCATGTTCATTTTTCTATATTTTCCAATTGTAAAATAAGCCCATAAACCAAATACACCTGCCCATAAACCATTTATAGGCCAAACAAGATTCATAATAGGCATTTCTTTTTGAGGATGCCTAAAGAGATCGATTGTTATTATAATAGTTGAAATGAGTCCAATAAATAAAAAAAATTTAGAAATAGTATTAAAAAACATAAAATCACCCCATATAATGTTAATTTAGTTTACTGTTTTATTTTTACATAGAAAAAAATCTAATTCCTTTAAAAATATTATATTTTACCAAAGGATTATAAATGTATCTTCAGTAGAAAGAATAAAACTATATTGGGAGGTTTTATGGAAAAAGTTTTAGTTTTATTTAAATACTACAATGATGCAAAATTAGCAATAAAAAATTATAAAGCTTTAAAAGAAAAATTCGGATTTAAAATATTACCACTGTATATAAAAGATTTAAAAATAACAATTCCTATAGGAAATACATTTTTAAATTCAGGTGTTGTTATAGATACTGTAAGAGAGTATGAGGATGATTATATTGAAAAAGTAAGACAGCTTTTAGAAAACGAAAAGATAGAGGAAGAACTTAGCGTAGAAATGGGATTAAATAAAGATATAATTGAAGACTATTTGAAAAAAACAGACCTTTTGCTTATAGAGGAAACTGGGCATTTAGATGATGAATTTTTAGAGATATTAAAGATAACATATAAGCCAGTAATTATTGTCAACAGAGAAGTTTCGACATTTAAAAAGGTAGCAATAGTTTCAGATAATGGGATAAAAATAAATAAAAGTACAACAATTTTTTTGAAATTATTTCCAGATTATAAAGATGTAACAATTATAAGTTGGAATTATAATGAAGAGGAAAATGAACTCTATACTTTTTTAAAAGAAAAAGGAATGGATATAAAAATAGAACTTTTTAATTCAAAGTTTAATACAAAAAATGAGTTTTTTGAAAGAGTAAATCAATTTGATTTTATAGTCATGGGGAATTTAAGTAAGTCATTTTTCTTTGAAAAGATAACTAAAAGAATGGGGGTAGATTTAATTGAAAAGTTGGAAAAACCTATTTTTATTGGATAAAAAAGTAGAAGTGTTTTAAACTTCTACTTCAGTTATTTACTCATTGTAGTATAAATTTTCTGTAGGGAATACAGGGTCACAAGTGACATCGATACCAAGTTTTCTAAGAGTTTGCTCATCACCTTTTCCTAAAATAGTTGTTGAGTGAAGTTGAGCTCCTTTTAGAGTTGATAAATGATCAAGAGCAGCTTGTGCCATAGGATTAGTTGAAGCAGAGATAGTAAGTGCTATTAGCATCTCTTCGCAATCTAAACCTAAGTTTTTACTTTGTAGAGTATTTTCTTTTAATTTAGAGATATCTTCAATTATTTTAGGAGATATCAAGTGTATTTTATCATTAATTCCTGCAACAGTTTTTAAAGCGTTGATTAAAACTGCTGAAGATGAATCTAAAACATTAGATTTTTTTCCAGTTAAAATAACTCCATTAGATAGTTCCATAGCAACTGATGAAAGCAGTTCGTTAGTTTCGCAAAGTTGCTTTTGTTTTTCAAGATGCTCCCTAGAAAATGTAACTACTTTTCTATCACTTTCTTTTAAATTTAGCTCTTCCATAATAAGTCTTGCTCTTTGGAAAGTGTCTTTGTCTACATAACCTTTTTTATATTCACATCCAGTTTTGAAGAATCTTCTTATAATCTCTTGTTTAGAAGCTTCTCTGACAACTTCGTCATCAATAATACCAAATCCAACTCTATTAACACCCATATCCGTTGGAGATTTATATATAGATTCTTTCTTTGTAATCTTTTCAATAATTCTTTTTAATACTGGGAATGCTTCAATATCTCTATTATAATTAACTGAAGTTTCTCCATAAGCTTCTAGATGGAAAGAATCTATCATATTCACATCTTTTAAATCGACAGTTGCAGCTTCATAAGCTATATTTAAAGGGTGCTTTAGAGGCACATTCCAAACTGGAAAAGTTTCAAATTTAGAGTATCCAACAGCATTTCCTCTTTTATTTTCATGATATAATTGGCTCAAACAAGTTGCAAGTTTTCCGCTTCCAGGTCCAGGTGCAGTTACAACAACGATTGGTTTACTTGTTTTTATATATGGATTTTTTCCATATCCTTCTTCACTAACGATAGTATCCACATCAGTAGGATATCCTTTAGTTGCTCTATGTTGATAAACTTTGATTCCTCTTCTTTCAAGTTTTGTTATAAAAAGAGATGTAGATGGTTGATCATCATATCTTGTGATAACAACACTATTAACTTCAAGTTCACGTTCTCTTAAATCGTCGATTAATCTGAATACATCCATATCATAAGTTATACCGAAATCTCCTCTAATTTTGTTTCTTTCGATATCCCCAGCATAAACGCATATAATAACTTCAACTTTTTCTTTAAGCTTTTGAAGAAGTTTAATTTTTGCATTTTCATCGAAACCAGGTAAAACTCTTTTTGCGTGTAAGTCAAATAACAGCTTTCCACCAAATTCAAGATATAACTTGTCAAAATTGTTAACTCTTTCTAGAATATACTTAGATTGTTCCTCTAGATACTTATTGTGATCAAAACCTATTTTCATGACTCACTCCTTTATCATTATCATTATGTCAGAGCGATTTCTGACTCTATATCATAGCATATTGTCGAAAAAAAATCTAGATTATTTTTTTGTTCATATGTTATAATTATTAAAAAATTATAGGAGGAATCAAAGAGTGAAAAAAATACCGGTGATAATAGATTGTGATCCTGGATGTGACGATACAATTGCACTTTTATTAGCTTTTGCGAACAAGGTTTTAGATATAAAAGGGATAACAGTATCTGCTGGGAACGTTCATATTAATAATACTACTGAAAATACACGTAGATTAGTAGGAAATTTTAGTTCTGAGATAAATATAGCAAGAGGGTGTGAAAAACCGCTATTTAAAACAATAGTTACTGCTCCTGAAGTTCATGGAGAAAGTGGAATTGGGAATGTTACTTTACCCGAAACAAAAAAAGAAATAGAAAAATTAAATGCTGTAGAGTATCTAGCTAAAACTTTAAAAGAAGCGACAGAAAAAATTACGATTGTTATAACAGGTCCAATGACAAATATAGCAGTTTTTTTGATGACATATCCAGAACTAAAAGAAAAGATAGAGAAATTTGTAATAATGGGAGGATCATCAATAGGTGGAAATGTAACTCCTACTGCAGAGTTTAACATATATGTGGATGCAGAAGCTGCCGATATAGTTTTTAAGTCGGGAGTTGAGATTATTTTATGTCCATTAGATGTGACAATGAAGGCCTTTATAAAAGATGATGAGCTATTAAAAATAAAATCAATAGGAAGTTTAGCTTCAGAGGTAGCTTTTGGAGCAATAGATCACGCACTATCTTTTTATAAGCAGACATATGGAAGAGATAGTGTTCCAATGCACGATCCCTGTACGATAGCATATCTTTTAAATCCAAATATATTTGAAGGGAAAAAAGCGTTTGTGGCAACTGAATTGAGAGGTGAATTTACTTACGGTGAGACGATTATAGATTATAATGATAAATTGAAGAGAACAAAAAATGTTTTGGTTTTAAACAATATCAATAGAGAAGCATTTGTAGAGATGCTCTATGATTCGATAAAGAAAATTTAGAAAAAAGATGGACTTAAAATTTTAATTTTAAGTCCATCTTTTTTGATGTATCTAGCTTGTCTATTTAATCCCAGTAGATGCTAGACCTTCAATGAATTTTTTTTGAAAGATTATAAACATAATTAACATAGGGAGAACACCTAATATTGCTCCAGCCATAGCCAAAGGATAATCTGTCCCGTGTTGTCCAGATAAAGCTGCAAGACCAGCAGATAAAGTCATCTTATCGGTAGATGTATTGACAATAAGAGGCCACATCAATTGATTCCAGCTAGCGAGAGCTGTAATTATAATTAAGGCTATAATACCAGGTTTAACAAGAGGAAGCATGATTTTATAATATATTTGAAAGTGATTGCATCCATCTATAATAGCTGCTTCTTCGAGCTCTTTGGGAAGGGTCATAAAAAATTGTCTCATTAAAAAAGTTCCAAAAGAACTGAATAAACCGGGAATAATAAGACCGCTTAAAGTATTTAATAGGCCCATCTTTTGAATGATAACATATTGTGGAAGAAGAAAAATTTGTCCAGGAACCATCAGGACGGCTAAAAGAAGTAAAAAGATAGTATTCCTAAATGGAAATTCAATTCTAGCAAAAGCATAAGCAGCCATAGAGCAAAATATAATCTGTCCAATAGTTCTAACCACAGTATAAACAATCGTATTATAATAAAATTTCATAAAAGGCATTGTCGCCATAACCTCTTTATAGTTACTCCATTTGAATTCAGAAGGAAATATAACAGGTGGAACTTGAATACTTTCCCCTAAAGTTTTAACAGATGTTAGAAACATCCAGATAAATGGTATTAAAGTAAAAATAACTCCGATTATAAGAACAACATGCAAAAAAATATTTTCTTTTTTGTCTTCCATATTTTCCTCCTAATAGTTAACTAACTTTTTCTGTAGTTTGAGTTGAATCCAAGTAAAAGCCATTATGATGATAAATAAAATAACAGCGATTGCAGCTGCATAACCTTGTTCTGACATTTGGAAAGCGTTTGTATAGAAGTAATATACGATGGTCATACTGCTTTCAAATGCTGGGTTAGTTCTGTTTATCATCATGAAAACCAAGTCAAATATTTGGAAAGCACTTATAAAAGACATAACAGTTACAAAAAATAGAGAAGGACTCAATAGAGGTAGTGTTATTTTAAAAAAACAAGTAATAGGACCGGCACCATCTATTTTAGCAGCCTCATAATACATTTTTGGGATACCTTGTAATCCTGCTAATAAGATAACCATATTATAGCCAACACTTGACCAAATGGCTACTATAATAACAGCATATAAGGCAGTTTGAGGATCGGACAACCAGGCACGTGGTTCCACACCAAAATTTCCTAAAAACTGATTTAAAATACCAAACTCTTTGTTGTACATCCATCTCCAGACCATAGCTATTGCTGTTGGCATTGTAACAGCTGGTAAGAAATATAAAACTCTATAAATAGTGAGTCCTTTAATTTTACTATTTAGCATAGTTGCAACTAATGTAGAGCATGTTACACCCAGAGGAACAGAAAATAAAACATAGACAAAAGTATTTTTTAAAGCTTTATACATTTTAGGATCATACATTAATTTTTCATAATTTTTAAAACCAATATACTGAAATTGTCCGAAAGAACCTAGGTTAGTTAAACTAAAATATAGATTTTGAAAAAAAGGTAATATGTAAAATATTCCAATTCCTAAAACTAGAGGTGCAATCATAAGATAGGCCCAGACATTATTTTGAAGTTTATCCTTCCTCATAACTAAGCTTCCTCTCTCAAGATAATATTCATTTTTTCATTTATAATTTCACAAGCTTTTTCAGGTGTTAAATCTCCCATCCAAACTTTATTTAAGTATTCGTTCATTACATCTTCCCACTTTCCAGTATTTAAAGAAGCGGGATATTCTATACCACTAGGAAGCATATTAGAATAACCATGCAAATTTAAATTCGGGTATGAATCGGTCCAAATCTCTTGAGATTCTATATAAGCAGGAATTACAATACCACTTTTGGCTTGAACATCATGAGAATCTTTGGTAGAGAGATATGCCACTAGTTTTTTAGCTTCTTCCGGATGTTTTGTTTGAGAATAAATAGCGTAACCAAGACCATGTATAATAGCAGCATCTTTATTTTTTAATGGCAATTTAGCTAAATCAACTTTATCTTTAATAATTTCATTTTTCATATACTGTTTAACCATCCATGAACCCGAGTACGTCATTGCGACCTTTTGGGATTGGAAAAGATCAGAGGAACGAGTATCGGCTATTTCTCCGAGACTAGGAATAATTTTTTCGTCTAGAAGTTGTTTTATCTCTTTGACAGCGGCTAAAGTATTAGGATCAGAAAACCCACTACTTTTTTTATCAGAAGATATGACTCTCCCACCAAATTGAGAGATAATCTCATAGTAATCCTCTTGTCCTGAAAATCCTAGAGCCAGTCCATAGTTACCACTTTTTATTTTAATTTCTCTAGCAGTGTTGATCATATTATCCCAAGTCCAATTATCATTAGGGTGTTCCAGCTGTAAGGAATCAAAGAGTTCTTTATTGTACCAAAGAGCAGTGGTATCAATATCTTTTGGTGCAGCCATAAGTTTGTTGTCATAGGTATACATCTTTATCATTCCTTGAGGAAAAGCTTCCGCATTTAGAGTTTTATTTTCAACCAAATCTTGAATGGGAAGAATCATATTGGCTTTGGCATATTTTGTAAAGTTGGGCGCATTAATCCAAAATATATCTTGAAGTTGTCCACCTGTAGCCGCTGTTTCCAGTTTAGTCCAGTATTGTGAAAAAGGTGTAATTTCAACTATAACTTTAACCCCAGGATGTTCTTTTTCAAACCCACTGATAATGCTTTCAATAACTGGTTTTTGATTAGCATCCCAAAGAGCTAATTTTAATATTTTATCTTTGTTAGCTGAAGAATTATTCTCACCGCCACACCCAGTAAGAGAAGTTAAAAGACCGAAACTTAGTAGTGATAAAACAAATTTTTTCATAATACCCCCTTAAAATTGCATACGTATTCATAATTATTTGATAAAATATACCTCACAGAATGAGTTTTGTCAAATTTATTTTAAACTGCTTTTTCTAATTTCAATCCCAGGAGAAAGTTGTAGCACCTTTTTTCTTTTTTCACCACTGAGAATAAATTCAATTCCATTTTTAAGCATCTTCTCTGTAGGTTGAGTAATACTTGTAATGTCAAGAAGCTTAGACACGATGGTGTTATCAAATCCAACAAGAGCTATATCTTCAGGAAATTTATAGCCTGCTTCTATAGCTTTTTTCATAAATAGACAAGCAACTTCATCATTAGATGCAATATATGCTGTGCAAGGCAGTTTTTTATTTTTTAAAACATTTTCGAGATCATCTCCATGCAATTTAACAGTGTCCACTTTGATAAAATATTCAGTCTTAAAGTTAAGGTTGTTTTCTTTTAATATTTTTTTCACACCTTCAAGCTTAGGGTTGTATCTTTTGTGGTTTCCACCGATGTAGCCTATAGATTTGTGTCCTTGGTCGATCAGGTGTTTACAGGCGATCTCCCCACCTTGAGTGAGTGAAGTCGTGATGTAGCTATGCCCTGGAAAATCTTCGTTTAAAGCTATAAAAGGGATTTCTGTGACCTCCAAAAAATTGAGATTTTTTTCATCAACTGGCGCTATAAGAATTCCTTCAACATTTCTTGCTAACATCATTTTTATATGTTCTAGTTCAAATTTAGCATTTTTTTCTGAATTCATAACAAGAAGACTATAACCTTTTTTTCGAGCTAATTTTTCAGCATATTTTATCATGTCTAAATAGTAATGATTGGAGAAGCTAAACACAATAAACCCCAAAATTTTGCTTCCTATTCCCCTCATAGTTTTAGCGTTTTCATTTGGAATAAACTTATATTTATCAATAAAATACTGAATTTTTTCTCTGACCTCTGGTTTTACTTTTTCGGGTTGATTTATGGCTCTTGAGACAGTTGCTTGGGAGACACCGACTAAGTTTGCAATCTCTGTCATAGTGATTCGTTTGTTTTTCATATGTTCTCCTTATAAAATTAGATTAGATATAAAAAATAATACCCTATAAAATTCATAGAAGCAAATTTTTCTGAAAAAAAAATTGACAATTTAAAAATCATATATTATACTCACATTAAAATAAAATGTATACGTATTCAAAAATAGGAGGATGTTTTATGTTGAAAATTGCAGTAATAGGAGCAGGGAATAGAGGGAAAGATGTCTATGCTAATTTTATTTTAAAAAACAGTGATGAGGCAGAAATTGTAGCTATAGCGGAACCAAACTCTATAAAAAGAGATCAGATGATAAAAGCACATGGAATTTTACCAGAATATGTTTTTAATTCATGGGAAGAGCTTTTAGAAAAAGATAAATTTTGTGATGCCATAATTTTGGCAACTGGTGATGACATGCACTTTGAGCCCATGGAGTTAGCTATGAAAAAAGGTTATGATGTGCTTCTTGAAAAGCCTATGTCAAATAGAGTAGAAGAGTGTGTTGACATAGTTAAAATGGCGGAAAAATATGGTGTAAAAGTTATGGTTTGTCATGTTCTTAGATACACTCCGTTTTTTAGCAAATTAAAAGACTTGATAGATAGTGGTATTATTGGTGAGGTTGTGGATATACAACACAATGAAAATATTGGGAATTTCCACTTTGCCCATAGTTTTGTGAGAGGGAACTGGAGAAATTCCGATGAAACAAGTCCACTTATTTTACAAAAAAGTTGTCATGATTTAGATATTTTATCTTGGCTTTTGGATGGAAGTTCTTGTAAAAAAATAGCTTCTTTTGGTAATTTAAAATATTTTAGAAAAGAAAATGCTCCAGAAGGATCGGCTGAGAGATGTTTAGAGTGTAAATATATAGATAGTTGTATATATTCGCCTAAAAAAATATACTATAACAATATTGGGGCTTGGCCAACTTTAGTAGCCAGTGAAATTCAAACTGAAGAGGCATTGACAAAATCTTTAGAACACAACCAATATGGAAGATGTGTTTACAAGTGTGATAATAATGTTGTAGATAACATGGTTTCTATAATAGAGTTTGAAAATGGTGTGAATGTAACTTTTAATCTTTGTGCTTTTACTGATGAGGTTTGTAGAACTATAAAAATTATGGGAACTAAAGGTGAAATAAAAGGGAATGATGCAAAAAATAGCATAGAAGTTTATGAGTTTGGTAAAGGGGAAGGTCGTTTTGCCAACGGTAAAAAAGATGAGATAATTCCAGATGTTTTGGAAGGAGGACATGGAGGAGGAGATACAGGTCTTATGAGAGATTTTATAAACCTTTGCTTAGGAAGGCAAGAAAGCTCTAGAACTAGTCCAAGAACTTCTTTAGAAAGTCATATAATGGCTTTTGCAGCAGAGGAATCAAGAGTTAATGGAAATGTGGTTTATATGGATGAATACTTAAAAAGATTTAATTAAAAAAAGGGTTAATCAGTCTATTTACTGATTAACCTTTTTTATTTTAAAAAAGTTTTTTTAAATGCTGGATTTTTTTAAATTTTTATTTATTTCAAATATTTTGAAAATAATACAAGTTAAGAAGAACGTCATAACGTCAGCAAAAGGAAGCGTAAGCCATATTCCGTTAACACCTAAAAATTTAGGAAGAACAAGGATACCTATTCCCATGAAAACCACCCCTCTGCAAACGGATATAAAATTTGCCAAAAGAGCTTTGTCCATAGCCTGTAAATATGATATGTTCATGAAGTTAGCTCCCACAAAAATTATAGCACTTGAGTATAAAAATAAACCTTTAGCTGTATATTCAAAAAGATGAGCTTCGGTCGTAAAAATTTTAACAACATCCAATGCTAATAATTTTGCTAAAAGAAGAGCAATAGTACTAGCTATAAAACAAAATTTATGAGCGAATTTAAATATTTCCAAAACTTTTTTAAAGTTTCGTCTTCCATAGTTAAAACTAACAATGGGTTGTATTCCTTGAGCTAATCCTGTAAATAACATTCTGTAGATAACAAAAGAATAGGAGATAATCCCGTACGCAGCAACACCAATCTGCCCTTCTGTTCTTGAAAGAGTTATATTTAATAGGATTGTAATCACCATAACTGCAAACTCGAGGATAAAAGATGAAAACCCTAAGGAACAAATTTTTCCCATTAAATTCCATTGGATATCTTTTAAATTAAAATCAAATTTAAAAGATGAATTTGGAAAATGCATACATAGATAGATTGCAGAAAGTATCTGTCCAATGGCAGTGGCGTAAGCTCCGCCTTCTATTCCCATTTTAAATCTAAATATAAAAACATAGTCTAGAACGATATTTGTTATAGCTCCAATAAAAAGTGAGTTCATAGCTTTTTTAGGGGCATTATCATTTCTTACTACAGCATTTAATGATATTGATAACATTAGAAAAAAAGAAGCTATAATACATGGATACATATAATCCTTAACCATAGGAAGTAAAAGTTCTGTAGCTCCTAAAGATTTCATAATTTGATTTGGAAACATAAAAACTAGAGATGCTATTAAAATATAGAAAAAAAGATTTAATATAATTGTATATGTAAAACTTTTATTCTTAAAGTTTTGATTTTCACTGTTGAGGGAGATTAAAGTTGCTCCACCAGCTCCAAACATTAAACTCAGTGCGGCAGTTAAATTTATAATAGGGTACCCTATATTTACAGCGGCTATTCCAACACTTCCAATTCCTCTAGAGATAAATACTCCATCCGCAACAACATAGAGTGAATTTACAAGCATACCTATCGAGGCTGGAATTGCGAATTTATAAAACAGTTTACTGATAGTTTGAGATTCTAATTGATTTTTATTATTTGACATTTGTTTTCAAGTCCTCTTCTTTTTCTAAAGTTTTTAAGTTCAATAATTCTCGTTTGGTCATTATAAATGTAAGTACAGTAGAGAGTGCATCTGCACAGGGAACAGCCATCCAAACTCCTTTGACTCCCCATAGTTTTGAGAATAGCAAAACGATAGGGATTAAAAATATAAATTGTCTAGATAGACTTAAGAACATTGTGGTTTTAGGTTTTCCAATAGCTTGGAAATAAACAGCAGCAATTATTTGAAAACCAACAACAGGAAACATCAGTGTAAAAATTCTTAGTCCATTCGACGCTGCTTTTAAAAGTTCTGGATTGTTGGTGAAAATAACTATAAAATATTTTGACAAAAATTGAATAGTTAAAAATCCAAGAGTAGAGATTGCGACAGCACCTTTAACAGCTAATATAAAGGCTTCTCTAACTCGATGATAGTGTCTGGCTCCGTAGTTAAATCCAAGAATAGGTTGTACTCCCTGATTAATACCGAAGATAGGCATTAAAATGAAGGTGTTTACAGCATTTACAATAGTCATGGCTCCGACTGCGATATCACCACCATACTTCATAAGTGAACTATTTACAATTAGAGTAACAGCACTCGAACCCATTTGTAAAACGAAAGGACCAGCTCCTATGATAAAAATATTCTTAACTCTACTCCATTCAAGAATAAAATTTTTAGAATAGAGTTTGATTCCACTCCATTTGGATTTGAAATAGCAAAAGGTCCAAATAGCAGAAATTATTTGGGAGATAATAGTAGCGATAGCGGCCCCCTTAACTCCTAAATCCATCCAAAATATAAAGATAGGATCTAAAATTATATTTGTAATAGCTCCTAAGAGCAAAGTTATCATAGAAATTTTTGGATTTCCATCGGATCTAACTGCGGCATTAGTTACGTAACCGACCATTAAAAAAGGGAATCCAAGTGCTACAATGGTAAGGTAATCTCTAGCATAAGGTTCTGTGATTGGACTCGTGCCCAGTTTTGTGATATAAAAATTCATTGTAAAAATAGTGACAAAAGTTAAAATAAGACCAAAAATAATTGCAAGAAAAGTAGCATTTCCTAGATATTTTTCTGCTAAATCTTTCTGTTTTTTACCTAAAGAAATAGAGATATTTGTAGCTCCACCCATTCCAATAAGAAGACAAAATCCAATAGAAATAATCATAATCGGAAAAACGACTCCAACCCCCGCGATAGCGTCAGCTCCAATTACTGGAATATTTCCGATGTAAATTCTGTCGACGATATTGTAGAGCGCGTTAACAAACATTCCTACCATAGCTGGTAGTGAGAATTTTAGTAAAAGTTTACTAATGGGTTCTTCGCCCATCTCTTTGTGTTTCTCTTTCATTTACTCCCCCTGTTTCATTTTTAAAAGTAATTTATTAATTATTTATTATAGCTTAAAAGTCTAGGAAAATCAATTTTGTTTATATATAAATAAAGAATTGGAATATGAATAAAATAGTAGTATTATATATTATGAAAATTAAAGGCAGTTAATTAGAATAGAGGTGACTATGTTAAAAATAAGTGTAAATATAAATAAAGATTCTAAAGAGACTATTTATTTACAGATTTATAAAAATATAAAAAGACAAATATTAAATGGGAATGCAAAAAAAGGGGATAAATTACCATCGATAAGACAGGTCGCTATAAAATTAGACGTGAACCAAAATACAGTAATTCAGAGTTATAAGATGTTAGAGGAAAAAGGGTATATAAAGAAAATTTCAGGAAAAGGTTGTTTTGTAAATAGTGTTTCTGAATTTCGAGTAGAAGAGAAAGAAATGCCACTGATTGAAAGTTTTAAATATGGCCAAATATCGGATGAGAATATCATTAACTTTTATAATGGAACACCTCATCCAAGTTGTTTTCCTGTTGAGATATATAACAATCTAGTAAATGAGATTTTAAAAAAATATGGAGGAGATATCTTTCAATATCAAAGTATTCAAGGAGTTGATAGTTTGAGAGAGCTTTTAGCTGAAGAGTTTGAGAAAGAGGATATTTTTATAAAGAAGGAAAGCATTCAAATAACTTCAGGGACTCAGCAAGCTTTGGATATAGTGATAAAACTTTTTTCTAAAGATATTCGACCTACCGTAGCTTTATCTGACCCAACTTATCCAAATGCTTTAAATATATTTAAGGGATGGTGTAATACAAAAACTTTGGATATAAAAAATGACGGTTGGGATATGGATGAATTTGAAAAACTACTTAAAGAGGAAAGAATAGACTTTGTGTATGAAATTATAAACTTTCAAAATCCTACCGGAGTAACTTGGAGTTTGGAAAAAAGAAAAAAAATGCTGGAACTTGCAGAAAAATATAGATTTTATATAGTTGAAGATGATAGTTTTTCTGATTTTTATTATGACTCTGAAAAGCCTAAAACATTGAAAAGTTTGGATAAAACAGGAAAAGAAAGAGTGATCTATATAAAAACATACTCAAAAATATTGATGCCAGGAATAGGGCTTGCTGCAATGATTGTTCCTGAAAAATTAATACAAAACATTTTATTAATAAAATATGGATTGGACACAACAACCTCTGGTTTAAATCAAAAAATATTGGAAAAATTTATATCTAGAGGCTACTTAGAGGAGCATTTATATAGATTGAGAAGTGAGTTTAAAGAGAAGCAAAAATTGTGCATAGACATGCTTGAAGAGCTTCCTAATTTAGAGATAATGTATAAACCAAAAGGTGGTTTTTTTATTTGGATTAAGCTATCTGAGAATATAGATGGCGAAAAATTTTATAAAAAGTCTAAGGAAAAAGGTGTTGCTCTTTTACCAGGTGCAGTGTTTTATAGTGATAAAAGAGATGTCTGTAAGATAAGATTGAGCTTTATATCTCCATCCCTAAATGAAATAAGGTTAGGTATGGAGATATTAAAAGAATTGTTACTTGCTTCTGTGGTGGAAGATTCTAAAACAAGTTGTAATCAGTATGATACCTAGTGCCATAGAGCCTGCAATGATAGATGTTTCCATACCTTTTAACATTGACTCCTGATAATTATTTTCGATCAAGTAGAGCATAGTGTAGTATACTCCCCCCCCTGGCGCCATGGGAATAAGAGCTGCAATAAGAAGAGTTGGAACTGTAGTCTTAAGCTTTTTTGCCATAACTTCTGAATAAAAAGCTGTTATAGCGGTAGCTAAAAGATAACATGTGGAATAGGAATATCCCTTTTCAGTAAAAAGAAGATAGAAGAACCAACTTATAGCCCCACCAATTCCGGAATAAAAAATCAATTTTCCTCGAACATTAAAAATTATCGCAAAACTAGCGGTTATAAAAAAAGCGAATAAAACTTCTAAAAAAAACATTATAATCCTCCAAAATTAAAAAAAAGTTTAATTATTAAACCTGCTCCAATAGCTATGGACCCACCAATCATAAGAACTTCCATGGCTCTGGATGTCCCAGAAACCAAATCTCCGGCTATTATATCTCTGATAGAATTTATAAAAGAAACTCCAGGAACTAGAAGCATCAATGCGGATATAATACTTATAGAAGGATTTGTGATAATGCCTGCTACATAGAAAAGGTTTGAAACTAGAGCACATATAGCTCCAGATATAAGATTGATAAAAAAGCTATTTAATTTTAATCCGGAAATAATATAACTGAAAAGTGATACTAAAGCTCCGGAAATAAAAGCGGCTGCAAAGTCATGAGAGTTTCCTTTAAAGGATAATACAAAGCAAGCACCACCAAGGGCAGATGCTAGAAAATTCATACCAAATCCATAAGGTTGAGATCTATCTATTGCCTCTAATTTTTCTTTTAAAGTTTGGAAAGAGTAACTGTCGATATCGTTTAAAACGCCGTGTACTTGGTGTATCTTGTCCAAATTAGTGGATCTGGAGTTGATCCGTTCCACCAAGGAAAAGACTTCTCCATTAGAATTTTTACCAGAAACAATGATGCAGGTCAATGTGGCAAAGCAATCAATTTTTAAGTTGAAATATTCTCCAACTTTATTGATTGTGTCTTCAACTCTATAAACTTCTCCACCACTTGTGAGTATTATTTTTCCGGCGGATGTTGCTAGTTGAAGAACGTGGTGTTCTGAAAATAAGTGTTTTTTTATCATAAGTTTCTCCTGTTGAATAAAAGTAAAAAATACATTTAATATTATCATTAAAGCTTTAAAAAAGCAATAATGACATTTTTTTTAAAAAATAAAAAATGTTGTTGACATATTGTAAAAAAAATGGTATTATTATTTTGTTCGCAACAAGATGTTGAAAACGCCTGGGTGGCGGAATAGGTAGACGCACAGGACTTAAAATCCTGAGCTATCTGATAGCGTGCCGGTTCGATTCCGGCCCCAGGCACCATATGTGGTGAGGTTCCCGAGCGGCCAAAGGGATCAGACTGTAAATCTGACGGCTCTGCCTTCGAAGGTTCGAATCCTTCTCTCACCACCATTAATTTAATAAAAAGCCGCTTTAGCTCATCTGGTAGAGCAACTGACTTGTAATCAGTAGGTGATTGGTTCGACTCCGATAAGCGGCACCATATAAAAACATCAAAATCCTTTTTTTAAAAGGTTTTTTTTATTTTTTGTAGAATTTAAGTGATTAGCTGAATGGTTATAAAAAAAGATCCATGGAGTTATTCCATAGATCTTTAAATTCACTTTACTTATATAGAAGTATTTAAGAAATCGATTGCATATTGAGCATAAAGAGCGGTTCCAATCTCTAGAGAGTCTTCATCTATGTTAAACTTCTCATGATGGTGAGGATAGTCAGCATTCTTTTTTGGATTTCTAGCTCCAACAAACGCTAGGACACCAGGTACTTTCTCTAAAAAATAGCAAAAGTCTTCTCCACCAGTAATCTTTTCCATTTTTATGACTCCTTGTTTTCCTAAAAGCGTTTCAACAGATTTTGTAGCTATTTTAGAACAAGTGGAATCGTTTATGCAAGGAGCAGTTCCGTATACATAATCTAAAGTTCCTTTAGCTCTGTAGGTTTCGCATGTCCCCTTTAAAACTCTTTCTAAAATATGTTTAAAATTATTCCTTACTTCAGGATTGAAAGCACGTGTAGTCCCATCTAAAATAGCTTGATTTGCAATTACGTTGAATCTAGTTCCAGAAGAAAAAGCTCCAACAGTAACAACAGCAGCTTCAAGAGGACTAATTTCTCGACTTACAATAGCCTGCAAATTCATAACTAGTGCTGATCCAACAACAACAGAATCTACTGTTTGGTGAGGGAGAGAGCCATGTCCACCTTTTCCATTGATAGTTATTTTAAAGATATCTGCCGAGGCCATTCTAGGGCCCTCTTCAACAGATACGGTACCAATAGGAAGATCACTCCAAAGATGTATACCAAAACATCCATCTACATTTTCTAAAGGTTCTTCTTCAATCATTTTTAGTGCTCCTTGAGCAATCTCTTCAGCGGGCTGAAAATATAGTTTAACTGTTCCATCTATTTTTTGTTGTATATCCTTTAAAATTCTTGCTGCTCCTAAAAGCATAGAGGTATGACCATCATGAGCACAAGCGTGCATAACACCTTTATTTAAAGATGAATAATCTACACCAGTGCATTCCTGAACCTGAAGAGCATCCATATCAGCTCTTAATACAATTGTTTTTCCGGATTTATTTCCGCAAATAGTCGCAATAACTCCAGTTTTAGCGACTATTTTAAAAGGAATATCCATTTTAAGCAGCTCCTCTTGAATTCTTTTGCAAGTCCTAAACTCTTGGAAGCTTGGTTCTGGATGTTGATGGAAATCTCTTCTCAATTCAATAACATAATCTTTGTATTTTTTAGCAAAATTCTTTATCATTTAAATTCCTCCGTTATTATAATAAATTAACAAAAATACCTGCGATGATAACTGAAACGATTGTAACAGAAGTAAATCCTCCGACTAACATTTTCGGAAGCATTCGATTTGTTAAAAATTCAATTTCTTCGTCATTTTTTCCTAATGCTTTTATAGTTTCAGTAGTAATTGCAAAATTAGCAGGGAAACCATAAAGAGCATTTAGAGCTATAGCAAATGACATAGGAATTGATTCTTTTAAAATTTTTCCTAAAAACATAGAGAAAACAGCCATACCTATAACTCCAAAACCAATAATTCCAATAAAAGGAATCATTAATTCTTGTAGCATTTGAGGAGTGGCTTTAGACAGACCACCAAAAATAAAAGCCATAAGTCCAGTCATATAAAACCCGAAAGTTCCAGAAACATTAAGAGGTTTTCTTTCTATAAAACCACTTTCAGCTCCAATAACTCCAACAACTAGACAAAGAACATATCTTGAAACTGTTTCACCAGTGGATTCAGCTATGAATACACTTATTCCTGAGAGGATTGCAAGTTTTAGGAGTACTATATATGTAGTTTGGTATTCTTTAGGGAGAGGTGGTATCAGTTTTTTCTTTTTTTCATCAATTATTTCAAATCTACCTAAATCTTCAATAGTTCCACTTCTAAATTTAGTGATCAATTTGCTTCCTTCCATTCTAAGAGCAATAGAGGTTAAAGGATAACCTACAAACCCTTGCATAACGTACATAACAACTGCCAAAACTGCAAGATGGGTTAATCCTTTAGCTGTTGCTGCTTCAGACATGATTATTGAAGCTACAACTCCGCCGGTAAGAGGAGGAGTTGCAATAACAAGCATTTCCCAAGAAAAAAATAATCGTCCTAAAAATAAAGTCCCAAAACAAACACCCAAAATTCCAGCAGATGCTATACAAAAAGATTTCCACTGTTGTGCTAGCTCTTTTAAACTTAGCATAGTACCGAGATGAGTTACCAAAAATAGCATAGATATTACAACAATAGGATTAACAAATCCGGCAAGTTCTAAAATATTAGCTGGAAAAATTGTCCAATATCCTAAAAGAAAGATAATGGCAGTTATAAAAACAGATGGAACGAGGGCCTTTGTTTTTATAGAGACGACCTCTCCTAAAGATAGTGCTATTAGAATACAAATGATTGATGTGGTTAAACTCATAATACCTCCCAGTAAAAAATATGTTATTTAATGTACTTAAAAAATAGTACTTTATTACTTAAAAATAGAACAAATTATTTGTAGTATTATAGCAGTTAAAAAATAAAAGTCAACAAAAAAATAAATTACTTGAGATAGAAGTTGAATAGTTTTTTTCAAAATGTTAGAATAAGGCATCAATTCTATTGATAATAAATTAATAAAAGAGGTGAAAAAATGAAAAAAATGATTTTGTTCGTAATTACGAGTTTAATGTTTGGAGGATGTTTTGGAAAGGGAGAGGATATATCTTCTAGGGTGCTTGGAAACACATATATATTACAAAAGGTTGTTGATGGAAGCGAAATAGATATAACTTTTGAAAAGGAGAGGTTATCTGGAAAAGCTGGAGTAAACAACTATTTTGCAGGTTATAAAATTGATGGACAAACGATTAAAGTTGAAGCTATTGGGGCAACAAGAATGATGGGACCAGAAGTATTAATGGTGCAAGAGCAAGAGTACTTAAAAAACTTGAATGAAGCTAAAAAAATTGAAGTAACCGAAAAAGGAATTGTAATAACTACAACCTCTGGAGTAGAGTTAGATTTTGATAAAAAATAAGAAAAAAATAGTCTTTTTACTTTTGCTAGTATTAATTTTTGTTACAGGGTGCTCATCAGCAAGAATAAGTGAAAAAGAAAGAGCTAAAAGAACAGGAGAGATAACTCGTTTTTATAGGGTCTGGAAAGGGACTCCTTATAGATTGGGAGGGACAACTAAAAAAGGTGTGGATTGCTCGGCTCTTGTTCAGAATCTATATAGAGATAGATTTGAAAAAAAACTTCCAAGAACAACTAAGAAAATGGCTGAAGAGGGAGAGAAAGTTAAAGATCGTAGTGAGTGGGAAGTTGGAGATTTAGTGTTTTTTAGGATTGGTTGGAAAAAAACCCGACATGTAGGAGTTTATCTAGGAAATAACAGATTTTTACACGCCTCCACCTCTAGAGGAGTTATTATATCGACAATGGACTCGTATTGGGTTGGGCATTTTTGGCAAGTTAGAAAAATATTGGAATAAATAAAAAAATGTGGAGTTTAAATACTCCACATTTTTACATTCTATTTGAAACTTTGTAGTTGAAAAAAGCAGCCCCAAGTATGATAATTCCACCGATTAGGCTCAATAGATCCGGAATTTCCTTCCAAAATATAAAGCCGATTATAGCAGAAAAAATAATGCTGAGGTATTGATATATTGAGACTTGACTAGCAAGAGCATATTTATAGGCATATGCCAGAGCGACTTGTCCAATAGTGGCAAAAATACCAGTAAGAACTAAATAAAATAGCTGCGTAGTACTTGGAACAACAAATCCTCCAATTAACATTGGTGGAATCATTCCAAGTGTAGAAAAGGCAGAAAACCAAAGAACCAATGTTGTGGGTTCTTCCATAGTTCTTAAATATCTAACGAGAGTATACGCTGCACCTGCAAAAATAGCGGATAAAAAACCAGCAAGAGCAGGTAACATCTCAAAACTAAATTTAGGTTTGATAACTAATAATGCTCCAAATAAAACAACGAGTAAAACTGGAATCTGGTGTCTTTCTAGCTTTTCTTTCAGAAATATTGTAGCAAAAATAGTTACAAAAAACGGTGAAAGTTTATTTAGTAGAGATGAATCCGCTAAATAAAGTTTATTTATACAGTAGAAATAGAGAACTGCTCCAGTTAGACCCAAAGTGCATCTGTATATCATAAGCAATCGACTACGATTACTACTTCCTAAAATGTTAATATTTTTACCTTTGAGCGAAAAAAGTAAAATGAAAACACCTATTAAATTTCTAAAAAAAAGTTTTTCAAAAGTTGAAATATCACTTCCGATAAATTTAACAGTTGCTCCCATTAAAGCCATCCCTAGAGCTGAAATACACATCCAGATAGCGCCTTTTAATGTATGATTGATTTTGAATCCCCTCCCTTTTTTTCTTTACTCAACAGTGACAGATTTTGCTAGATTTCTAGGTTTATCAACATCAATTCCTTTAGATAAAGATGTGTAATAAGAAAGTAATTGTAAAGGAATAACAGATAATAGACCTGAAAAAATATCATCGATATCTTGAATTCCGATAAAGCTATCTGAAACATTTTTTAAATCCAAACAATCTTCTCTTCCAACAGAAATAATATAAGCTCCTCTAGCTTTTAACTCTTTTATATTAGAGATTGTTTTTTCTAGTAAGTCTGATTGCATACCAATAACAACAACTGGTGTACCAGGTTCGATAAGAGCTATTGAACCGTGTTTTAACTCTCCAGCAGGAAAGGCTTCGGTATGAATATATGAAATTTCTTTCATTTTTAGAGAACCTTCAAGGGCTATATTGAAATCAAGTCCTCTTCCAATATAAAATCCATTTACTTTATCCTTTAAACCTTCAGATATAGGTTTGATTTTATCCGATTCATTTAAAGTAAATTCTATTTTTTTAGGAATACTATATAAAGTATTGATTGCTTCTTTAACCTCAGTTTTAGTCATAACTTCTTTTTTTTCAGCTAAGTATATGGCTAAAAGCTGTAGCATAACAACTTGTGTAGTATAAGCTTTGGTTGAGGCCACTGCAATTTCTGGTCCTGCCATTGTATAAATGGTGTTATCAGCTTCTCTAGAAATAGTTGATCCTACAACATTTGTAATTGCAAGAGTCTTAGCTCCTCTAGCTTTTGCTTCTTTTAAAGCGGCTAAAGTATCCAAAGTCTCTCCTGATTGACTGACAAAAATAGCTAAAGTGTTTTCTGTAACAAAAGGATCCATATATCTATATTCTGAAGCTATCTCCACGTAAGAGTTTGTTTTTGCTAATTTTCTAAGAGCGAACTGTCCTTGAAGACCAGCATGATATGCAGTCCCACAAGCAACAATGTGAACCATATCAATTTTTTTAATCTCTTCTTCAGTTAAAACATCAGAAAAATCTGGCATAGAATTTTTTATTCTTCTATTTAAGGTTTCCTCAATAGATTTTGGTTGTTCAAAAATCTCTTTGATCATAAAGTGGGGATATCCACCTTTTGTAGCTTGTTCATAGTCCCATTCAATAACTTTAATCTCTCTCTCTACAGGAGTTAAAGTTTTATCAAAAATTTTAATAGTATCGGCACTAATTTTAGCAATATCTCCGTCTTCTAAAAAATACACATTTTTAGTATGTTTTAAAATAGCTGGAACATCTGAAGCAATAAAGTTTTCGTTATTTCCAATACCTATAACAAGAGGACTATCTTTTCTTGTACATATAAGTTCCTTAGGAAAATCTTTGTGAATAATTCCTAAAGCATAACTCCCTCTTATAACTTTTAACATTTTGGTAACAGCATCAAACAGGTCACCCTCATAAAGAAAGTCTAAAAGGTGGGCAACTACTTCTGTATCAGTATCTGATTCAAAAATATAACCTTTTTCTTTTAAATCTTTTTTAATTAAAGAGTAGTTTTCAATAATTCCATTGTGAACTACAGCAATTGTCTTATCTCTGTTGTAATGAGGGTGTGAATTTTTATCAGATGGTTCCCCGTGGGTTGCCCATCTTGTATGACCTATTCCTATATCGGAATCTAAATCTATATCTTTTAGATGGTTTTCAAGATTTTGAAGTCTTCCTTTTTTCTTTTCAATGATAATTTCAGAATCTTTAATAACTGCAATTCCGGCAGAGTCATATCCTCTATACTCCAGTTTTTCTAACCCTTCAAGTATAACAGTTTTAGCCTTTCCATGTCCTACATAACCTACAATTCCACACATAAAAAATCCTCCTTAAAATATTTAGTTTTCAATGTTCTTTTAAAGAGAATTACTACTTACTTTTCTTTGTCCTAAAGGTTACCCATTTAGTTTTGTAAAAAGTCTTAGGTTGTAGTCACCTCTGGAATACCCGCCGAAATTTCGATAATCCCAGTCCTCGTCAACTTAGTATGTAAGTTCTGGCGCTTTTGTTCTTCTAATTCTCTTCTAAAAGTCACTTTATAGTATCATAACTAGTATAAAGTTTCAATAAAAAAAAACTAAAAAATTAAAAAAACTTATTGACTTTTACTGAAAAAAATGGTACTATTATTTTGTTGAGAGCGAAAGCGAACAATAAATTCCTGCCTGGGTGGCGGAATAGGTAGACGCACAGGACTTAAAATCCTGAGCTATCTGAT
>NZ_CAMTIK010000016.1 GCF_947072685.1 uncultured Cetobacterium sp.
TCATCTCCACCAATGAATCCACCAACTAATGATTTGCTGTAGTAAACTTAAAAGTTGTTATAATAGTAAAGACCACACTCAAAATTGAGTGTGGTCTTTTTTAGTTTTGAATAATTTTAGATTCAATTTTAAATCCTTCTGACTCAAAATTCTCTTCTATAAGTCCTTTATCAGTTTCATATGTGTATTTTATATTACTATTCCCATTATCTCTTTGAATAGCCAATATCTTTCCATCGAAACTAACAACTTCATACTTATTTCCTTCCGATTTCCAACTATTACCTTTTTCCAAAGGCATCTTCATTATAACTAAATTACTATTTACTTTTCCAGGTTTATATTCTTCACCCTCACCACTTAAAAATATTACAGTAGCAGACTCGGGAGTTATTTTTATTACTCTTGAAGTTTCCGTGGCAGTACTCTTAGTCGTTTGTAACACTAAATCATTTGACAATTTTTTAGTTACTACTGTATAACCACTATTTTCAAATCCACCTGAATATTTTAAATTCGATTCAGGGAAAAACCTTATTAAAGAGATATTGCTCTCTTTTTTACAAGCTACAAAAATAAATAAAGTAATTACTAAAAATATTAATTTTTTCATCAATCCTCCTCGTACAATAAAGGTTTCTGTTAACTAATTTTGTGAAAAAAGAATAATATCCCCAGCTAATAATACTATATCTCCTTTCGGGGTTATATAACTAGATTCTCTCTTTACCGAAATAATCAACATTCCTTTTGGAAGTTCCAAATCCTTTATCTGTTTATTTATATATTCTGAATCATTATCTAAAATCATTTTTTTTATAGCTAACTCTTCCAATTCATCGACTTCAATCTCTTTGTCCTCGGATTCAGATTCATCGAATAATCCTAATTTTTTTCCTACACTTTTTAATGTCATTCCTTGAAGTAAAACAGAAAAAACAACAATATAGAAGGTTAAATTAAATATGCCTTGTGCATTTGTAAGTCCCTCTGTTATTGCCATAGTAGAAAATATTATGGGTACAGCTCCTTTAAGACCCGCCCAGGATATAAAAAACTTTTCTTTATTAGTAAAATTAAACGGCCAAAGCAAACCATATACTACAACTATTCTGACAACAACTATCATTAAAATAGAGAGTAAGCTTCCTATATAAATATAGTCTAATAATTGACTTGGAAACACCAATAATCCTAATATTACGAACATTGTTATTTGCATAAACCAAGTTATTAGCCTCATGTTTCTAATACTATTTAATTTAAAATTAAACTTTTCATTTCCAATCATTATCCCAGCTATATAGATAGCAAGATATCCATTCCCCTCTATTACAGTTGCCAATCCAAAACACATAAATACCACTGCTATTAAATGAATTGTTAAAAATTCTTCTCTCACAATTTTCATATAGCTTGCTAACGGAAGTGTTATCTTTCCAAAACAATATCCTACTAAAATACCTAATCCAATCTGTTTTAATAAAAAAATACTTCCACTTAAAAGAGATGTATCATCACTTTTAAAAAATGATATTAAAAAAAGTATAAGTGCATATGCCATTGGATCATTACTTCCTGATTCAATTTCAACTACTGATTTTATTTTTTTTTTCAATTTAGAATCTCCCAACATTGACATAACCGCCGCTGCATCTGTTGAAGAAACCATTGCACTAAATAGTAACGATTCTTTTAGGGTAAATCCTGTTAAATAATATACTATAATTCCCGACAGAATGGCTGTTAGTAAAACTCCTATTGTTGCAAGTGTACAGCTGGGATAAAACGATGACTTTACATCCTCTTTTTTAGTTTCTAGTCCTCCTGAAAATATTATAAATATCAGTGCTAAACTTCCTATATTTTGAGCCATTGAAGCATTATCAAAATATATTCCACCTATCCCTTCAGAACCAGCAAGCATTCCTACTAAAAGGAACATTATCAACAACGGAATTTCTAGTCTCTTCGAAACTCTTATAGAAAATAAACTCACTAATATAATTATTCCTACAATTAATATTTCTACTCCCATATTTTCCTTCCTTTACAATTATTTAAAAAAAAGATACAAAACTAGACCATATGTTGTCATAACTACCAATGCTAAATATGACCCCACAAACAACGTTAAAAATAAAATCTTTAAAGTTTTATCAGCAAAGCTTTCCTCTCTCTTTAATATCTCGTTTTCTTCTTCTAATAATATCTTTTTCATTATTAACCTCCAATTTTATTTTTATATAAATTTGAAGGTTTTTTAAATTATTAAAACTCTTTTAGAATATCTTTCTAATATACCAATATGGAAGATATTGAAATATCTATTTGTAAAAACAATTTTTTTTAAATCAATTTTTATAATTGGAGTAAAATTAAAACTGATTAATTGTACGGGTTTATCAATGCTTTTATCTCTTAATGAGAGTGATTTTAATTCAGAAAACTTAAAATCTATATACTTGAGATTTTTCTCAGATTTTTTCTCTTTTATTTCATAATTCAATGATATATATATATGTTTTGCTTCTTTTATCTCCTCTTTTAAATTTCCAAAGATGGAAACTATAAAAAATATAAGAAATAAAAAAATCTTTTTTTTCATTTTTTCACCTCTGTACTTTTTACACTAAACTCAGTGTATCTCCTTTAATTATTATCTTATATTATACTTTATTTTATCAAATAACAAAAGAAAAAGAACCTAAATAATTAAAATTTAGGTTCTAATTTTTGGTTAGCTTGATAGCTATCCCATTTAAGATATTTTTTAATAATTAATGACCACAGCTACATCCACATCCGCCAGATGCATTTGCACTTTCATCAACATATTTTGCAATTTGATCCAAACCTACAAATACATTTGTCCCACTGCATTTTTCTACTACTAAAGATGGTACAGATCTAATACCATACATCCCTGCTAAATCTTGATTTTCTAAAGCGTTTATAATCTCTACACCTTCTGTATCTGCTAATAACTCCTTAGCTGGAGTACAGTATTGGCAAGTTGGTGTTGTAAATAACATTATTTTCATAAAAACCTCCTAATAAGATACTTTTTTAGTATATTTAATATGATATAAAAATTTAGTAAAAAAGTCAAGAATTTTTAGTTTTTCTTTTCCTTTAATTTTTCTCAAAATCAAGGTATAATACTCAATATTATTATAATTAGGAGAATAAACAATGAAAAAAATTTTAAGTTTTATTTTTATTTTTACAACTTTAATATCTTCTGTTTTATTTGCAAACCCAAACAAGGGAAATAAACATCATAAAAATTTTAGTCAAGAAGATAACTGGGGACACAATAGAACAGATTTTGATGATTGGTTAAACTTACATCCAAGGTTTAAACATAAAGATAGAAAAAGATTAGAAAAGTTTTACAAAGACCAATTAAAAGAAGAAAAACGTTTAAGAAAATCCTTTGAAAGATATCATAGAGAGATCGCCACTCTACCCGCTTACAGAAACTATAATGACCCTTTAAAATATTTTATTAATGATTTTTTATATTACCCAAACAGAGTTAATGGACATAATTTTAGTCGAAACTTTAGAGATACCTTGACAAAAGAACAAAAAATAACCTCTGACTTTATAAATCTTATAAGTAATTTTTTCTAATCAATATTTAGGAGGCATCTATGAATTTAATTGAAATTTTTGGTATTATAGTTTCAATTGTAATTTTTATTTCTTTGGACATGATATCTATAATTAAACTTCGTTGAGTCAATACTTTAGGATACCTACTTTTGCTGTGTATAGGATTATGATACACTCTATAGCTACAACTTTTTTAAATCTAGGTATTGCTATTTTAAATTAGTTCTAGCTGATAAAGATAGTGAGTATTTCAATTTTTTTCTTTATCAAAATTATGTTGAAATGATAGGATTCAAAAAAATATCAGAAAATACATACTCAAAAGATATTTGACAAACTAGAAAAGGTGGAATATAAACTTCCACCTTTTCTAGTTTGTTTCATCACTTTCTATCAAAATAATTGGATCTTCAATAAAAAAAGCTGGATATTTAAACATAACTAAATCTTTTAACACTCCTACTTTTTCTCTTGTTGCCATTATTATCTTTTTTTCAGCTTTATTTATTGTATCCATACTCAACGTTATTCTTTTATGTGGATATTTTGAACTTTCTGTTATTAGTGTCGGCTCCTCTACATTCACATCATCCATATCAAAAATAGAAGCAGTATGTCCATCGTCTCCTATCCCTAGATATATTAAATCAAATTTTATATTTCCTTTAAAATATTTTATTAATTTTTTTTCGTAATCAATCTTTGAATCCAGTGGCGTTTTTAACATCTCTATCCTATGAACATTTTTTTCTGGAATATCTATTTTATCTAAAAGATTTTTCCTAAGAAGATTATAATTACTATCTTCACTATTTAACGGAACAAATCTCTCATCAACTAAAAATATATTTATTTTATTCCAATCTATCTCTTCTTTCGAGAGTTTTCTAAAAAATTCTTTTGGAGTTTTACCTCCTGAGAAAGCCACATTCACAATATTTTTTCCATATGTAGATTCTTTAAAAATATCTACTGCTTTTTTAAATAAATCACTTTTTTTAGAAACTTTAATTATCCTCATGTCTACTCCACCTTCTTTCATCATTTTCTATTAATAACTCACTTTCTTTGACTCCCCAGCTTCCAGATGAATATTCCTGTATTTGTATACTTCCCTCAGAAGCCTCTATTATCGGTGCCACAATTTCCCACATACTTTCCACTTCATCCTCTCTTGTAAAGAGCGTTAAATCTCCCTTTAATATATCTAAAATTAATCTTTCATAAGCATTCAAATGTATTTTACTATTTAAATTTGAATAATCAAATGTTAATTTAATAGGATGTGGATAATTTTTATCTCCTGGATATTTTACATTCATACTTATCTCTATTTTTTCCTCTGGCTGAATAGTAAATATTACTCTATTAGGAAAAATTTTCGAACAATTATTTCCAAATAAATTTAGTGGAGGGTTTTTAAAAATTATGACGATTTCTGTCAATTTTTCTTTTAACCTTTTTCCAGCTCTTAAATAAAAAGGAACTCCTGACCATCTCCAGTTTTCTATAAAAATTTTTCCTGCAAAAAATGTTGCAGTCTTGGAATCTTGTGGAATTTTTTTCTCTTCTAAATAGCCCACTACATTTTCACCTAAAATTTTTCCATTTCCATATTGTCCTAATACAATGTTTTTTTCAATATCCTTTTTTTCAATTTTTTTTATGCTTTTAAAAATTTTTAGCTTTTCATCTCTTATAGAATTCGAAC
Source organism: uncultured Cetobacterium sp. (assembly GCF_947072685.1). GTDB lineage: Bacteria > Fusobacteriota > Fusobacteriia > Fusobacteriales > Fusobacteriaceae > Cetobacterium_A. The sequence continues at coordinate 5,333 of NZ_CAMTIK010000016.1, forward strand.
TAAAATTTATTGGATATTCCATACAAATTATACTCAAAATTTGGAGCATATGGTTTTGAATTATGTCCTTTATAATTCCATTTTTATCGTAAAATTCCCCTCTGTTTTCTATTCCTATTGTCTCCGAAATAGTTATCTGGACATGGTCTATGTACTCTCTTTTCCATATTGGTTCCAATATTAAATTTCCAAATCTAAAGAATAAAATATTTTGGACAGTTTCTTTTCCTAAATAGTGATCCATCCTATATACTTCATTTTCTTTAAAATTTTTCATAAGCTCTTTATTCAATTTTTTTGCTGAATTATAATCTGTTCCAAACGGTTTTTCCATAACTATTTTTTTATTTATACCTTTTTTACATATTTTTGTATTTTCAATTATCTTTAATATTTTTAAAACTAAATCTGGTGGAACTGCTAAATAAAAAATTATTTGATTTTCTTCTTCAGAACTATTATTAAATTTATCAACAATACTCTTTAGTATTTTACATTTTTCTGGCTCCTCTATATTCTCGTCATAATAACTAATATTTTTATAAAATTTTTCAAATAATTCTACATCAAACTCTTCTTTATCCTCTTTTAGAATATTCTTTTTTATTACTTCGTAGCACATTTCATTTGATCTTTTTGTTTTTCCATGTAAAATAATTTCAAAAGTTTTTTTCAGTTTATTTCTTTTGAAAAGATTAAATAAAGATGGAATTATTTTTTTAGTACTTAAATCTCCCATTCCACCAAAAATTATAAAAATAAAATTTGAAACTTTAATTTCATCTAATTCGTAGCTACAAAATTTATTCATATCAACTTTTAACACTATGACCTCCAAACCCATTTCTCATCTGAGCTATAACCTTATCTGAAAATGTTTCCTCCTGTCTAGATCTAAATCTTTGCATCAAAGCCATAGTTATAACTGGTAAACAAACTCCTTCCACAATAGCCTCTTCAGCAGTCCAACGTCCCTCGCCCGAATCCTCTACATAACCTTTTATATTTTCAAGCTTAGAATCTTCTTTAAAAATATCCTTACTTACTTCTAAAAGTAAAGATTCTATTATGCTCCCATTTTGCCAAAGATTTAGTATTTTTGACAAATCTAATTTATACTTACTATTTTTTTCTAAAAGTTCAAAACCTTCAGCATATGCCTGCATGAGTCCATACTCAATTCCATTGTGAATCATTTTTACAAAATGTCCACTCCCAGCCTTTCCCATATATCCATATCCATCTTTTTTAGACAAAGCATTTAAGATTGGTGAAATATAATTATAAGCTTCTTGATCTCCACCTACCATAAAGCAATATCCTCGTTCAAATCCCAGTACTCCACCACTAGTTCCTATATCTAGCCAATTTATACTACTATTTTTTATCTGTTCACTATTTTTTACACTGTCTTTATAATTTGAATTTCCTGCATCAATAATTATGCTGCCTTTTTTTAATTTTTCTTTTAATAACATCAACGTTCCATTGGTTATATCTCCCGACGGCAACATAACCCAAACTATAGGGGTTTCATTTATATTTATTCTTTCTAAAAACTCCCCAATACTATCAGTCACAATCCCACCAGCTTTTTTTATCTCATTTAAAGCCTTTTTATCAACATCAAAACCTATTATTTCATGATTTTTAATTAAAAGTTTTTTAGCAATACCACTTCCCATTTTCCCTAAACCTATTATTCCAACCTTCATTACTGACCTCCTAATTTAAAAAAATCATATCTTATTCAATCTTTTACTTCTTTTTTAAATATCTTCCTTTTACAATATTCAATATCTTTTTTAGTAATTTATAATTTTTATTTAATAAAAGGAAATATTGCTATTTACATGTATTTTAGATATATACAAATAGCATAAAGGAGGATTTTTATGAGCAATAATAACCCTAGTAATTCAACTGACCTTGTTAATATAAGAGATTTACTTCCTGAAGATATCCCTATTTTACCGCTTGTTATAAGACCTATATTCCCTAATATACTTACTCCTATAGCATTTACTGGTGACGACTTCTTAAAAGCTATTCAAGATGCTGAAGAACACTACAACGGGTTTATTGGCTTAGTTTTTACAAAAGATATCGATGACTCCGATTATTTTAACTCTGACCTATATGAGGTAGGTACAGTTGTAAAAATAAATAAAGTCACTTCTATTTCTCAAGATTCAGTTCAAGCAATAGTTTTTGGAGTAGAACGTTTTAAGAGAAAAAAAGTGGTTACTGGAAATTCTCGAATCTGCTGGAAAGTCAAATATAATAGAGAAAATGACGATTCTTCTGTTGAACTAAAAGCTTACATGCTTGCCATTATGACTTCTTTAAAAGAAATTTTCGAAGTGAATCCTATTTTAAAAGAGGAGCTTAAACTTCTTGTTTCTCAAGCTTCATATGATCATCCCGGAATTTTTATTGACTTTGTTTCTTCTATGTTGAAAGCTGAAGCTAAGGATTTACAAGAGCTACTAGAAGAATTTAATATAGTTAGCCGTTCACAAAGGTTACTTACAATGTTAAAAAATGAACTTGAAATTTCACAACTCCAAGCAAGAATTTCAAAACAAATAGAAGATAAAGTTAGCAAACAACAAAAAGAATATTTTTTAAGAGAACAACTTAAGCTGATTAAACAAGAGCTTGGATTAGAAAAAGATGAAAAATCAACTGTTATAGATAAAATTATGGAGCGATTAAGTCATATAAAACTATCTCCAGAAGCCGAAAAAGTTGTTAATGAGCAGATAGAAAAACTTTCATTGCTTGATCAGGGCTCACCAGAATATCATGTAGCAAGAACATATATAGAATCTATTGTTGAACTTCCTTGGGGAGTTTTTTCAAAAGACAGACTGGACATTAAAAAGGCTAAGGCAATTTTGGATAGAGATCATTATGGTTTAGAGGATATTAAAAATAATATATTAGAATTTGTGAGTACTGTCATTAAAACTGGAAATGTGAATGGTTCTATTCTTTGCTTAGTGGGTCCACCTGGTGTTGGAAAAACTTCTATTGGTAAATCTATAGCTGAATCTTTAAATCGAGAATTTTATAGATTCTCTGTTGGTGGAATGATTGATGAAGCAGAAATCAAGGGGCATAGAAGAACATATATTGGAGCAATGCCCGGAAAAATTATTCAATCTTTAAAATTAGTTCAAACATCAAATCCTGTGATTATGATTGATGAAATTGATAAGATTGGAAATAGCTTTAGAGGTGATCCTGCTTCTGCACTTTTAGAAGTTCTTGACCCTGAACAAAATAAAGATTTCTTAGACCACTATCTCGATATAAGATATGATCTATCTAAAATATTATTTGTTACAACTGCAAATCAATTAGATACAATCCCTAGACCACTACTTGATAGAATGGAAATTATTCATCTCTCAGGTTATATTTTAGAAGAAAAACTACAAATTGCACAAAAATATTTAATTCCTCAACAATTAAAAGCACACGCTCTTGATAGTAAAGAAATATCAATAAGTAAAAATGCTTTGAAATTTATTATTGATAAATATGCTCGAGAAGCTGGAGTTAGAACTCTAGATAAAAGCATTCGAAAAATAATGAGAAAAGTTAATTTAAAAATTGCTGAAGGAAATAAAGAAAAGGTTAGAATTAGTGAAGCAAATGTTGAGTCTTATTTAGGTGTTCCTTTTTTTACCACTGAAGAGCTTTATCAAAAAGAAATACCTGGAGTTACTTTAGGCCTAGCTTGGACATCTATGGGTGGAGCTACACTGTATATTGAAGCTGTTAGTATCAGTAATAAAGAGGGAGGTCTAAAATTAACTGGACAACTTGGAGATGTCATGAAGGAATCGGCTGAAATTGCCTATTCCTATATTCGCTCTCTTTTATCTAAAGATAAAACTCTTCCAGTTGAAATTAAAGAATATTTTGAAAAAAATAGAATTCACTTGCACGTTCCAGAAGGTGCTACTCCCAAAGATGGTCCTTCTGCTGGAATAACAATGGCTTTAGCTCTTTGTTCTTTGGCTTTAAATGCTCCTGTTAAAAAAGGTATCGCTATGACTGGTGAACTTACTTTAACAGGTAAAGTTCTTCCTATAGGTGGAATTAGAGAGAAAACTATCGCAGCTAGAAGGGTTGGGATAAAGGAGTTAATTCTTCCTAAAGATAATAAAAAAGATTTTGATAGACTTCCAGATTTCTTAAAAACTGGGATTACTGTTAATTTTGTAGATTATTTTACAGATGTTTTAAAGTATGCTTTAATAAAGAAATAAAAAAAGGGTGCAAGCCCTTTTTTTATTTCTTTAAACTTATACTTTTTAATATTTTTCTATCTAAATTTTTTATAAAAAAGATATCATTTTCAAAAATTCCATAACTATTTTCATTTCCTTCTTTTGGTAATGATATTGAACCTGGGTTTAATATAAAAATTCCATCTTTCTCCTCAGCTAACGGCACATGAGTGTGCCCATAAATTAATATATCTTTTTTAGATATTTTAGGTACTTTTTCCATATTAAAAATATGCCCATGAGTTGCAAATATTCTTTTTTCATTTAAAAATAGAGTAGTATAGTCTGCTAAAATTGGATATTCTAGCATCATTTGATCAACTTCACTGTCACAATTTCCTCTAACTGCTATAATTACATCTTTATATTTATTTAATGTATCCGCAACTTCTTTCGGGTTATAATCTCTAGGAAGAGGGTTTCTTGGCCCATGATAAAGTTGATCTCCTAAAATCAATAAATAATCAGCACTCTCTGCTTTAAATGCTTCCAGTGATTTTTTTAAATAGTAACTTGAACCATGTATATCAGATATTACAAAAATTTTCATACTTCTTCCTCCATTTTTAATCTTTTACAAAACATTTAATAAGCTATCTCTAAAGTGGAAAATAGAGATATTCTTTTTAAACATGTTATCATCATAACACATTTAATCATATATATAGAGCCAAAATCTTTAAACCTTCAAAAATAGAACCTTATTCGTTTCTTTGTTAATTTATTATACATTTTTGTATTTTAATTTTTTTATGGTATAATAATAATAAAAATGTTTGGAGGTCAATGTGGAAGATAAATTTTTAATGGAATCTTTAAACAGTTTACTAAAAGATGATCTTTTTAAAATTTTAGCTAAATTTGATATAAAACTTGCTAAAAGTACTGTTAAAGGAAAAATAATTGAAAAAATAATTGAGGTATACCTAAATAATTCAAAAACTTTTTTAGAAGTCTTTTCAAAAGATACTATAGCTCTTCTTTCTCAATATAATGAAAATAATAATAAAGTAAGTGAAAAAGATTTCTACGAGTATGAAGAATTCTTAATTCCTCTTCAAAGCTTTGGATTTATATCTAAAAATATCATAAAAGAAAAAGATAATAATCATTATACTATTTCTACTTGGTTTTTAAAAAACCTACATGAAATTTCTAATATTGAGGACAATAAAAAGGTAATCGATTTTAATCAAGAGCTTGAAATGCTTATCTTAGGAATGATTAGATTCTATGGAGTTATCGATGAAAATAAACTTTTAGAACTTTTAATCCCTACTTTTAAAAATATAACTTTAGAAAAAATTCACTCTTTTATTGATAATAGATGGATTTTAAATGTTTTTGTCAGCAAAATACAAGATTCCGGAAGTAACCTTGTATATTTAGTTGCTGATTCTGTTTCTGAACCTGTTGATATTTTACACGAAACAATAAAGTATGATAATTTAGATTACAAAATTTTAACAAATGATGAATATAAAAATTACTGGAACTATTTCTTTATAGAAAAAACACAGGAAATTGCTGATCTAATCGCTCTTTTAATGGGACATAAACTTCAAGGAGCTCAAATTGGTTTCGAAATAACTACTATCATTGATAAACTTAAAAATAATGTTCCTGTTAATGAAATTATCAATGATTTTAAAACAAGAATCATTTTTGATAATTTAGATTCTGAACAAATTTTTACAAATATTGTTACAAGAATAGCTAATACTCTTCCTTTATGGTGTTTAAAAGGTCATTCTTTTATTGAAATCTTTGGGGAAGCACAAGAACCTAGAAGTGTTACTAAAATTGGTAGAAATGATATCTGTCCTTGCGGATCAGGTAAAAAATATAAAAAATGTTGTGGTAAATAATAAAAATAGGAGCTTTGCTCCTATTTTTTTATAAATTATATTTGGTTTTTGTTTTGTACACTTTTATAGTATAGTATAAAACAAACTTTGTCAAACTTTTTATTATATATCTTTGAATTGAACTGTTTTTTCATGTATAATATATGGAAAAACTTAGGGAGTTGATTATGAATTTTTTAAACACTTTTTTCAAAATTAAAGAAAGGAACAGTACAATCAAACACGAAATAATTGGTGGTACTACAACTTTTCTTACTATGGCCTACATCATTTTTATAAATCCTGCTATTCTTAGTGAAGCTGGGATGGATAAAGGCGCTCTTATAACTGTTACTATACTATCTGCAACTATTGGTACTCTTATAGCCGCATTTTTAGCTAATGTTCCTTTTGCTCTTGCTCCTGGTATGGGACTAAATGCATTCTTTACATATTCTCTTGTTATTGGTAGAGGGATTCCTTGGGAGACTGCTCTTGGTATTGTTTTTCTTTCTGGAGTATTTTTCTTTTTTCTTTCTATAGGAGGAATTAGAGAAAAAATTGCAAATGCTATCCCTCTTTGTTTAAAGATATCAGTTACTGGTGGTATTGGACTTTTTATCGCTTTTATAGGTTTAAAGACTCTTGGTATTGTAGCATCAAATCCAGCTACAATTATAGGTTTATCTAGATTTAATACCAAAATAATGATAGGAGTTGTTGGACTTTTTATTGCAGTAATATTAGAAATAAAGAAAGTTAAAGGTGGGATTTTAATAGGTATTGTAGCTTCTACTGTTATTGGGTTTTTTACAGGAGATACACTTTTACCTACATCAATAGTTTCTATTCCTCCAAGTATAGCTCCAATAGCATTTAAACTTGATATACTTAGTGCACTTAAACTTTCTCTTTTAGGACCTGCCTTTTCATTTATGTTTGTAGATTTATTTGATTCACTTGGAACACTTATAGCATGTTCCAAAGAGATTGGAATTGCGGATAAAAAAGGTAATGTTAAAGATTTAGGAAAAATGCTTTATGCAGATGTTTCCGCTACTATGGTCGGTGCTGTCCTAGGAACAAGTACTGTTACAACTCTTTCTGAAACTGCTGCTGGAATAGCCGCTGGTGCAAGAACAGGTCTAGCATCTGTTGTGACTGCTTGTCTATTTATTATCTCTTTATTCTTTACCCCTCTTGTTTCAATAGTTCCATCATTTGCAACTGCTCCTGCTCTTATAATTGTTGGGGTATATATGTTTAAAAATATTTGTGATTTAGATTGGAAAGACTATAAAACTCTTTTTCCATCTTTTATAACAATTCTTATGATGCCTCTAACTTATAGTATCAGTACTGGACTAGCTTTTGGTTTCATATCTTATATCATTATCCATGCTGGAACTGGTGATTTTAAAAAATTAAATCCTACTTTAATTTTTATAGGTGTATTATCAGCTATCAGTTTAATTGTATAATTATCCAAAAAAACCAGCTAAAAATTTAGCTGGTTTTTTCTATTAAATTCACTATTATTTCTATCAATCTCTCTCTTGCTGGAGATTTTGTCATTGGTATATGAGTCGAATCTAAAGTTATATATACCCAGTTTCTCTCCTGCACTCTTTTTTTCATTATTTTTTTTGGTCTTTCTAAATGCTCAAATCCTGTACTATCTAAACAATCTATATAGGCACCTGGTATATTTTTCCCTTTATCTGTTAATTTTATTCTTTCTAAATATGGATAAAATGGCATATCTTTTATTAATGGATGATCTTTTCCAAATAACCTTTTGGGTAAGTAGACTCCTCTACCTTCTTTGTTTGAAATTTCAATCAGCTCTTTTTCTCTTTCTTCTCCAAATAAAGTTAAAATATTTTCTCCATTTTCTAAGAAAAAACTATCTATATATATTTGATATTTTATTCTTTCCGATATCCTTTCTGCCACAACTGATATTACTGCACCTCCAAAAGAATGCCCTACCAAATATACATCTTTTAAATTATTTTTTATAATTAACTCAATAATTTTATTTGCGTAGTTCGTTAAAGTAATTTTTTTCTCATCTTCTATTTCAGATAAGTTTGGCGAAAATACATTATTTCCATAATATTTCAAAATTTTTTCGACATCTCTATATACCCATCCTCCTACTCCTGCTCCATGAACTAAAATTATATTTCTTTTCATTTCCATCTCCTTAAAAAATTAAAAAGGCCTGATTTTGATCAAGCCTTTTTAATTAAATAAATCTTACATTCCTGCCAATCTCATAAATGAATCCGGTCCAATAGGGAATCCACTTACCATCCATATTGCTAAGAAAATACTCCACCCAATTAAAAATGCCATTGAATACGGAAGCATTACTGATACAAGTGTTCCTAACGATGCTTTTTTATCGTATTTTTGCATAAATACTATTATCATAGCGAAATAAGACATCAATGGAGATATAATGTTTGTACTTGAATCCCCTATTCTATAAGCTAACTGAGTAAATTGTGGAGTATATCCAACTCTCATTAACATTGGGATAAATACAGGTGCTAATATAGCCCATTTAGCAGAAGCAGATCCCATAAATAGATTTAAAAATCCTACAATCAAAATAAATCCAATAATTAATGGAATTCCAGTAATTCCAGTTGTTTCAAGGAAATCTGCACCTTTTACTGCCAATATTGTCCCTAAATTTGTATAGTTAAAATATGCTATAAATTGAGCTGCAAAGAATACTAAAATAATATATCCTGACATCCCCTGCATTGATTTTCCTAACATTGCCATTACATCCGAATCACTTTTTATTGTTCCTATTGATTTTCCATATGCAAGTCCTGGTATTGCAAAGAATAGAACGATAATTGGAACCAATCCACTTCCTAAGAAATTTTTTCCTAAAGTAAAATATAATGGTACCATTATTATTAGCATAATAAGTGCTGCTATTCCTGATGCTCTCAACGCTTTCTTTTCTTCAACACTCACTTCTTGGAACTCCATTTTTTCTTCACCTGTATATTTTCCAAGTCTTGGTTCTACAATTTTATCATTTATAAATGTTCCGATAGCTGCAATTATAAATGTTGACGCCATCATAAAGTACCAGTTTGCTGTTGGCAAAACTTCGTATGTAGGATCTAGTATTCTAGCAGCCTCTGTTGAAATTCCACCCAATAATGGATCAATTGTTCCTATTAATAAATTTGCTGAAAATCCTCCAGATACTCCTGCAAATGCTGCCGCTAATCCTGCTATTGGGTGTCTTCCAAATGACATAAATATCAATGCTGCAAGTGGTGGTAAAACAACATATCCAGCATCTGAAGCTACGTTAGACATAATCCCTAAAAATATAACCATAACTGTTACCAATTGTTTTGGTGTTGATAATGCTGCTTTTTTTAATACCGCTGCCATAAGTCCTGATCTTTCAGCCAAACCAATTCCAATAATTGCAACTAAAACAGTTCCTAATGGAGCAAATCCAGTAAAGTTCTTTACCATTGATGTAAATATATAATTTACTCCCTCTTTAGACATCAACGATTTTGTAGAGATTAGCATCTCTTCAGTTTTCATTGTTTTACTGTTAATTCCAACAAAGTCAACTGACCATCCAAGTGCTGATCCTATTCCTGAAATTAATATTATTGCTACTGCCAATATAGCAAATAATGTTGCTGGATGTGGTAAGGCATTTCCACCCTTTTCTACTACATTTAAAAATTTGTCTACCAGTCCTTTTTTCTTATTTTGTTCTTGCTTTAATTCTGCTTCCATATTCCCCTCCAATTTTTGATAATTTATTTCCATTTTCATTTGAAATGCTCAATAAAGTTTCTAATACTAGATAAAGAATATCATATTTTTGTACAAATTAAAAAGATTAATTTTATATATCATTTATAAATAACATATATATTATTCATCAATTCGTGTTTTTTACGAACGTTTTTTATAGTTTTATCATATTTTTTTCTAAATTTGTTAAAATTTCATATGAATTCTTTGTTACAAGTATATCATCTTCTATTCTAACTCCACCAAAATTTGGAATATATATACCAGGTTCGATTGTAATTATCATCCCCTCTTTTAAAATTTTATTCTCAGCTTTGAATGAAACACTGGGATACTCGTGAATCTGTAATCCTATCCCATGTCCAAGTCCATGTCCAAAGTATTCTCCATATCCTTTTTCTTTTATGTAATTTCTAGCTATCAAATCTAATTCGTGTGTTGATATTCCTGGTTTTACTGCTTTTATTGCAAGTTCATTTGCAACTCTTACTATCTCATAAATTTCAAAATGCTTTTCTTTTGGAGTATTTCCCACATAAAATGTTCTTGTTATATCGGAAGCATATCCTTTGTAAAAACACCCATAATCAATTGTTAAAAATCCTTCTTCTATCACTTTTTCACTTGCTACTCCGTGTGGTAAAGCTGATCTTTCATTTGATGCTACAATAATCTCAAATGATGGTTTTGATGCTCCTAATTTTCTCATTTGATACTCTAGTTCAACAGCTATCTCTCTTTCTTTTATCCCAACTTTTATTTTTGGGACTGTTAACTCTAAAGCTTTTTCCGCAATTTTTATAGATTTTTGAATTAGTTTAATTTCTAACTCATTTTTAATCTCTCTTTCTTTTATAAAAGAATCGTTTAAATTTATATATTCTATATCTCCGAAATTACTTTTAAAAAGATCAAACTGATCAAGAGTAACAGATTGGTTTTCAATTCCTAATTTTTTCACTCTATTTTCTTTCAATAGCTCTCCTACCTTTTTTAATGTGGATATATTTTCACATATTAACTCAAACCCATTTTTTTCTACTTCATTTTTCCCTTGAACAACATATCTAAAATCTGTTAAAAAATATTTTTTCTTTCCTATTACAATCACTATTCCTGTTGTTCCTGTAAAACCTGTAAAATATCTGATATTTAACATGTTTGTTATCAATATTGCATCCACATCTTTCTCTTTCATCAATCTTTCTAATTTCATTTTTTTCCCCCTTAAAATATTATTTTTCCTCCACCGATTACAAATTCATCTGAATATATTACAAGATGTTGCCCCTTTGCATTTTGTGGATTTTCTTTTTCGTATTCAAAGTATACTTTTTCTTCCTCAAATATTATTTTCCCACTAAAACCACAGCTGGAAAATCTTGGTTTTGCAACCAAACTTAACCTTTTTAATCTTTCTTTAGAAATATGGAGTACAAAGTTATCAAGTTCTACTCTTTTTTTATTTAACTCTATATAATCGCCCAAAATTATCTCATTTGATCCTGGTATTATATCTAGAATAAAATATACTCTAGAAAAAATAATTCCTAATCCTCTTCTTTGTCCTATTGTATACAACTGATATCCTTGATGCTTCCCTAAAATATTTCCATCTTTATCTATAAAATTTCCGGGTTTTATATTTTCTTTTAAGTTATTTTTTAAAAAAGCTAAATATCCTTCTTTAGCAAAACATATTCCTTGGCTATCTTTTTTATCATGCATATCTATTCCATATTTTTTTGCTCTGTCTCTAACAACTATTTTTTCATATTTTGCCAGTGGAAAAATTATTCTTTTTAAATTTTCTGGCTTTATTCTATATAACATATATCCTTGATCTTTTCTTTCATCTTTTGGTTTTTTTAAAAGAGTTTCTTCAAAACTATTCTCTTCCTCTATTTCACAATAATGACCTGTTGCTATAAAATATGCATTTTCTAAATCAGCTATTTCTAAAAGTTTTTTTATTTTTATTTTTTCATCACAAATTACACAAGGTGATGGTGTCATTCCATTTGAATACTCATCTATAAAATATTTTATTATCTTTTCTTTAAACTCTTCAACTATATCTAATACTATATGTTTAATCTTTAATTTTTTTGCTAGTTTTTTTGCATCCAACAAATCTTGAGATTTTTTTTGTTCTTCACTACAAATTAAAGTTACTCCAACAACCTCAAATCCATCCTCTTTTAACATATAAGCCGATGTTGATGAATCAACTCCTCCACTTAATCCTAAAATTACTTTTTTTCTGTCCATTCTTTTCCTCTATTTCTTCGAAATGTGAATTTCTCCTATATTATATTTTTTTATTTCCGTTCCTATAAAAACTTCAAGTCTTCCATCTAAAAGTATATCTCCTGCTATTCCAGTTTCTTCTTTAGTTACTCCTACAATATCAATTCTTTTCCCATATAAATAATTAACGTTGTTTATTTCATTTAATATCTCTTGCCAGTTTCCAGCTTTAAATTTAAAAAAATCTTTAAAAAATGAATTTACAACATGTTTTATAATCTCTTCAATATCATATGTTTTTCCAGTTTTATTTTTTAAAGAGATTGCTACATCATTCGCTTCTCCAAAATTACAGTTATTTATATTTATTCCTACTCCTATTATATAATAATCTCCTATTTTCTCTATTAAAATACCACTTAATTTTCTATCATTTAAATATATGTCATTTGTCCATTTAAACTTATAATCTTGAGGTTCTATTCTTTGCATAGTTTTTAAAAGAGAATATCCTACAACTAAAGACAACTTCATATACTCCTCTTCTTTGATTGAATTGTCATGCTTTAAACAAAATGAAAATAGAGCTGATCCCTCAGATGAAATCCATTTATTCCCTCTTCTACCTCTTCCTGCTGTTTGAACTTTAGCTATTGCCAAATCTCTTTCTTCTAAATCTAACTTTTCTTTTAAAAATTTATTTGTTGAATCTATCTCATCAAATTTATAAACTCTCATCTCTCTCCTTTTAATTTTAAAAAATAAAATTAGGCAGAATATTATCTGCCTAATTTTTTTTAATCATTATATCCTTCTGGATTTTCTTTGTGCCATTTCCATGCAGTTTCTATCATTACATCTAATGACGAATATTTTGGTATCCACTTTAATTCATCCATAGCTTTTTTTGAACTTGCAACCAGCTTTGCTGGATCTCCCGCTCTTCTTGGTGATACTTCTGCTGGTATTGGATGTTTTGTTACTTTTCGTGCCACTTCAATAACTTCTTTAACAGAGAATCCCTCTCCATTTCCCAAGTTATAAATACCACTTTCCTCTCCTTTGAATAATCTGTCTAAAGCTAAAATATGTGCATCTACTAAATCCATTACATGAACATAGTCTCTAATACATGTTCCATCTTCAGTAGGATAATCATCTCCATATATTGCTATTTTTTCTCTTTTTCCTAAAGCTACTTGTAATATAATTGGTATTAGATGTGTTTCTGGCGAGTGATCTTCACCTATCTCACCTGTCGGATATGCTCCAGCTACATTAAAATATCTAAGAGCCGTGTATTTTATTCCATATGCATAATCATACCACTTTAAAAGTTTCTCAACCATTAATTTGCTTTCACCATATGGATTTGTTGGTTTTGTTTCATCCGTTTCTAGTATTGGAATATTTTTCGGTTCTCCATATGTGGCCGCTGTTGATGAAAACACTATGTTTTTTATTCCATATTTTTTCATAGTATTCAATAGATTCATGCTTCCCATCACATTATTCTCAAAATATTTAGCTGGATTAGTCATGCTCTCACCCACTAATGAATCTGCTGCAAAATGTATAACTCCATCTATTTTATTTTCTTCAAACACTCTATTTAAAAATTCTATATCTCTTAAATCACCTAGAGCTAACTTAATATTCTCTGGAATAGCTTCTATATGACCGGTTTGCATATTATCTAATACTATAACCTCTCTCTTTGCTTCTATTAAAGCTCTTACAGCATGACTTCCTATATATCCAGAACCACCACAAACTAATATTGCCATTTTTTCCTCCTCTAGGTTTTTTCTTTATTATATTTAGTTTTCAAGGTTCAGTCAATCTTTTTAGCAATAATTATACGAATACTTTTTTTAATAATTAAAAAAAGATTAATTTATAAAAATAGCTAGACTTTTAATCTAGCTATTTCTGATTTATCTTATTTTATTTAGTATTCCCATTCCATATACAGGTCCTGTATGAGATGCTATTGTCGCTCCTATCTCAAATCTTCCTCTATAATCCAATTTTTTAGTTTTTTCAGCAATACTTCTCAGTTGGTCAGCAGCCTCTAATTCGCTACGAGTTCCACCCCAAGCAGTATACATGATTATTGAATTTTTCTCATTTTTAATTATTTTTTCCATATAAGATAAAGCTCCTCTTTCTCCTAAAGCTTTAGCTTCAATACAAACTTCACCATTTTCTAGTTTTAAAACTGGTTTTATTTTTAAGAAACCACCAATTACGGAAGAAGCTCTACCTATTCTTCCACCTTTTTCTAAATAAGATAATTCTTTTACAACAAAGTATACTTTCATCTTATTCTTAGTCTCATCTATCCATTCAATAATATCATCAAATGAACTCCCATTCTGAACCATTTTTGCAGCTTCTATTACTATATGTCCTAAAGCAAAAGTTACCGCTTTTGAATCTACAATAGCTATATCGTCCTCTTTATTTAACATACCTCTTGCAACTCTTGCCGCTTGTTGAGTTCCACTTAGTTTACTTGAAATATGAATCGATATAATTTTTTTATACCCTTTCTCAAGTAATTTTTCATATAATTCTTTAAATTCAGCTGGAGATGGTTGAGATGTTTTTGGCACAACCCCATCTTTTAATAGTTGTTTCCAAAACTCTCCTTTTGTTATATCTACACCTTCTCTATAGTATGTATCTCCTTCAAGTTTAATTTTTAAAGGAATTATATCTACATCCAATCCTTTTATCATATCTGCAGTCAGATCTGATGTTGAATCAGTTACTATTGCTATCTCTGGTAACTCTGGGTTTCTATTTGTTATATATATATAGTAAGGATAATTTTCTTGCCCAATAACCATATCTGAATATTTTACTTTAGATCTTATATTTTTTAAAACTTTATTTGCTTCTTCCGTTGAGCCTTTACCAATACAAGCAAATATATTTAATGTTTCACTATTTATACAAGTATTATAAACTTTTTCAACTATCTCCTCTAAAGTAGATGCTCTTAATTTTATTTTACCATCAATTAGAGCAATATAATCTCCTTGTGTAATTGTTATCTCATCAACTTTTGTATCTCTTACTGCTTGTGTTATTTCAATAGAGTTATTAAAAGGTAATTGCTTTAATATATCATCTATACCAAAGTCCTTATTTTTTACAACATACTCTCCTTCAAGCATTGTTTTTGTCTCTAAAACTGTAATTTCTTTAGATGATCTTTCAGCGGCAAGCTTTGCTGAAGAGATTATATTTTTATTATTTGGTAATATTACAATCTTATCTGCCTTTATTTTATTTATACCA
Organism: uncultured Cetobacterium sp.; assembly: GCF_947072685.1. Classification (GTDB taxonomy): domain Bacteria; phylum Fusobacteriota; class Fusobacteriia; order Fusobacteriales; family Fusobacteriaceae; genus Cetobacterium_A. Next base: position 20,859 of record NZ_CAMTIK010000016.1, read on the forward strand.
TCTTCTATATCTGCAACACTTGGATTTTGTGTTTGTCCTCCTATAAGAACAGCTGTCGCTCCATTATCTAAGAATAGATTTCCCAATTCTAAATTATCAACTATTGCAAAATAAGCAACCGGTTTACTATTTTCATTTTGAACTAATATCTTTCCTGTTTTATTAGCTTTATGGTGCTCTGCATCCGCTAGTAACATATTTTTATGTTGAATCTCCATATTATCAATCTTAATATTTGAAAGATTTCCTAATTTTCCTGCAATATCTAATACTAATCCAGGATTATTTGTATGAATATGTGTCTTTGTTTTTTTTGAAGTTTGAGCACATACCATTGAATCACCCAAATTTATTATTTTTGACTTATAATCATCTAAATCAAAATCTCCCGACTCTATTACAAACTCTGTACAATATTTAAATTTAATATCTTCAAATACATGCATAACTGAATGTTCCATTAAATCTTTTCTCTTAGCTTGAGATTGAACTATTCTTTCTAAATCATTCAACATATCTGGATCTGTTACTGACTTTTCAAAACCTTCTAAAATATAAAATATTCCTTGTCCACCAGCATCTACAACTCCTGCTTCTTTTAGCTTTGGTAACTGGTTTGGAGTCTCTTGAACTGCATCATATGCCGCTTCTTTTAAATAAACTAAAAATGGAATGAAATTATCTGATGGTCCTTGATATTTTTCAGCCTCCTCAGCTACTCTTCTTATTACAGTTAACATAGTTCCTTCTACAGGCTCACTAACTGCCTTATATGCCTTTTCTTTAGCTAATCTAAAAGCTACCTTAACATCATCTACAGTAACCTCTTCTTTAGATCTAACACCTTCTAAGAACCCTTGTATTATTTGTGATAATATCGTCCCTGAATTTCCCCTTGCTCCCAGTAGAATTGCTTCCGAAACTATTTCAGCTAACTCCTCCATATCTGGTTCATGGTTTAGCTTTATTAAATCATTCTCAACAGCTTGTAGTGTCATTGACATATTTGTTCCTGTATCTCCGTCTGGAACAGGATAAACATTTAGATCGTTTAAAACATCTGAATATTTTGATAACCATCTACTTGCCGCAATTAATAATTTTGTCAGCCTTGTAGAGTTTAATACTCTTACTTCTATATTCATTATTTTCCTCCATTTTTAAAATGTTGGTGGATTTACCACCCAAAGAGCTTTTGCTCTTTTATCTGAATTATTTTTAAATCTATGTTTTTGACTAGATTTAAAATAAAAACTATCCCCTTCATGTAGTGAATGAACCGCTTCCTCTATATATATGTCTAAACTTCCCTCAAGGATAAATATAAACTCCTCTCCAGGATGTGTGTAATAACTTCTTCCGCTCTCTCCACCTGCTCCTATTTCATATAAAATAGGTTCCATACTTTTCTCTATATTCGAAGATGTTAACAAAGATATAGTCGTATTTGAATCTACACTTTCCACAAACTTTCTCTCTTTTGCCCTTATTAAGTCTGAATTTTTTTTAACCTCTTCATCTTCTATTAAATAACTAACCCTTACATCCAATGAATTGGCAATTTTTTTTAAATTTTCTATTGAAGGAGATGCTTTTCCCTGTTCAATTTGTGATAAAAAGCTTGCTGATAAATCTACCATTGTTGCTAATTCTCTTAATGATAATGATTTTTCATTTCTGCTTTTTTTTATTCTTTCTCCTATACTCACTACTGTTCATCCTCCTCTAATATTTTATAAAGTTCAAATAGACTATGGAGAACTGCTTTTTGTCTGATTCGACTTCTATCACCTTTAAAGTTAAATTTAAAAGTTGATATTTTATCTTTTACTCTAATTCCTACATAAACAAGTCCTACTGGTTTTTCTTCTGTTCCCCCTGTTGGCCCAGCTATTCCTGTTGTTGAGATTGCTATATCTGTATCTAATCCTAAAACCATTCTTTCTGCAACCTCTTTGCTTACAGCTCCATACCTATCTATTGTATTTTTATCTATATTTAGTCTTTTTACTTTAGAAAAATTACTATAAGAAACTATTCCCTCTTCAAATATTTCTGAAACTCCAGGTATCTCTATAAATTTAGCTGCTAATAATCCACCAGTACACGACTCTGCAACTGAAATTGTATAATTTCTATTTTTTAACAAATTTATTATTTTGTTTTCTAATGTTTCTTTATCTTCTCCGAATATGTTCTCACCTATACTATTATATATCTTTTCTTTAATTTTTTCTACTGTGTTTTTATTAGATTGTGTACTTTGCATTCTAACTATTATACCATAATCTTTTACTAAAAACTCATATTCTATATTTGGATTTATAAAATATTGTTTTATTTTTTCTTCCAAATGAGATTCTGGTATCCCTATAACAATTAAATCTTTTATATATATTGGATCTATATTTATTTTTTTTGTATTAAAATAAAATTCTAAAAATTTAGGAAACATATCATATAACTCTTTTGGAACTCCTGGAAAAGCAACTATATCGTCTATAAAAAAGGCAGGTGCCATACCTACTCCATTTTTTATAGATATTGACCCTTCTGGTTTTTCAACTTCCTTGTGATTTTTATCTAAAAATTTTATATTTAAAGTTTCAAATTTATTTTTTAAATCTAAAAGTTCGTTTTTTTCAACTATAAGTTTTTTGTTCAAAAATTTACTTATTGCTAATTTTGTTAAATCATCATCAGTAGGTCCTAATCCACCAGAAACTATCACCAATTCACTATTTTTTTTTGCAAATACCAATGTTTCCATGATGTCTTTCAGTGAATCTCCTACTGTCAATTTATACGCTATTTTCATTCCATATTTATTCAACTCTTCAGCCATATATAAACTATTTGTATCTGCTGTGCCTCCGTTTAATAGCTCTGTTCCCACTAATATCAAGCTACATCTCATTTCTAATCAACCCCATTAAAAAAATATAGTCCAAATACAAACCATCAAGAAATTTCCAATTACTCCTGCTAAAAAATCATCTAATACTACTCCTATTCCATTTCCAAAAAATTGGGATTTATATATTGGACCTATCTTTGTTATATCAAAAAATCTAAATATAACAAATCCAATTACAATTGCCATTGATGTTTGAAAAATTCCAACTGGATTTATTAGAAATAATGTTGTTAAAAATCCTAGTACTTCATCTATTACTACTGCCTGTGGATCTTTTTCTTTATATATCTCTCTTTCTGCAATATCAGATACATAAACTGCCACTGCAAAAAATGTCATTAAAAACATAAAGTAAAAAGAGTTATATATCATATTGTTTGGAAACATTTTTTTTAACATCACTAATCCTATATAGATTGGTATTCCTCCTAAAGTTCCAAACGTTCCTGGGGCTACAGGCATCTCTCCCAATCCAAATACTGTGGCTAAATTCTTAACTGTTCTTCTCTTCAACTAAAACACCCCTTTTTCATAGTTATACACTCTATATTCACCATATCCATCCAAGACAGATTTAATTTCTAACTCTGATTCCGTTGTAAATTCTAAAACAAGTTCTGAAATACCTAATTTTTTTAAATATTCTTTATCTTTTAAAATATTTAATGGTTTTTCTAAATATATCTCACTAGCTCCTATAGCATTTTTTAAAACAGTAAATCTATCCCCTTGTTCATTTATAATCTCACTTTGTTCTTTTTCAAATAATGGAAGTTCTGTATACATAGCTCTTGGTCTTCCGTATACCAATACCGCTTTTTTTATCTTTGTTTCTCCAATTTCTTCTAATCTTTTATAACTTATTTCTGGCGAGACTATTATTGTATCTATTTTTTCTAAAGATGAAAAATGTTCAAAAGCATAACGGTTTGAGATGTTCATATTCCAACCCATAGTTATCTTCGAGTTTTTATTTTTCAAGGCTTGATAAAGATTTGTTGCCATTTTATTTGTTAGATCTATATCTTTTAAAATACCTTCTCTTGCTACATCATATCCTTTAAAATAAATTTTCTCTATTCCCAATTCCTTCAATATTTTTGCTTGATTCTCCGTTGAAACAATTGCTGATAAAATCATGTCTTTTTGAACCGGTACTTTTCTTTCTAGTTTTTTTATTTTTTCAAAATCAGACTTTCTATAGCTTAAAACCAATTGTTTTGAAAGGCTTGATATAGAATCTCTTTTAAGTTGCTTTAATAAAGAAATTGGTAGGAATATATCTTCATCAATATCAATATCTATAACTTTTCCAACAAATGTAGTATCTCCAATTTCTAATATTTTTTCCTCTATACTACTTTTTGAAGTTGCTTTATTCTTTGCCTTTTCTAATATATTTTCACTTTCTAAAAAAATATTTATTTTTTTATTTCTATTGTTGTAAGTAGCTACTTCTATTCTTGCTTTTTCTCCAACTTTAGCTTTAAATTCAAATTCTACTAATTTTTTTTTGTCCACTACTTTCAATCTATTTTCTGTTAGGTCACTAACCTCTTTAGAATAGTTCCTAAAAATATACTTTGTCCCTTTAGGTGTATCTTTAATAATTATTATTTCATTTTTTTCTGCTGTTTTCTTCACTTCTTTATCTAGGGTTTCTATTTTATTTATATAGGTTCCACCTAAGTTTTCATAATTTTTAGATAAATAAATTATTCCATCTCCTAAAACTATTCTTTCACTAAGCTTTAACTCTCTTCCTTTTAGAATTCCTAATTCTTTTCCTATGTTACTAGCAAAATTAGGATTTATTAAATTAGCCCTGTTGCTATAAAAATATCCTTTACTGTATCCCCTATTAAAAATATGTGAACTTTTTTCTTCAACTATTTTCCCATCAATTAATTCTTTATAATAAGAAACTGTTTGAAAAACATAGTTGGGCTCCTTCATTCTTCCTTCTAATTTTATACTGTCTATTCCTATTTCTTTTAATTTTTGAATCTCTTCATATCCATAAAATTGATCTTTGGGACTTAAAAGATACTTGCTTTCATTCTCTTCTGACATATATTTTTTTCTACAAGGTTGTGCACACATCCCTCTATTTCCACTACGACCACCTATAAAACTACTCATATAACAATTTCCAGAATAAGACACACATAAAGCTCCCGAAACAAATATTTCAAGTTCAATATCTGTTTTCTCTCTTATCTGTTTAATTTCTTCAAAACTTAATTCTCTTGGCAAAACAACTCTTTCAAAACCTATAGATTTCAAATAATTTGCTTCTATGTGATTAGCGATTGTCATTTGAGTACTTCCATGCAATTCTAGCCCTGGATAATTTTCTTTTATAAATTTAGCTAATCCAAAATCTTGAACTATTACAGCATCTAAACCATGCTTGTAAAGTTCTTTTAAGTTTATAGATATTGCTTCTATCTCCACATCCATCATTATTGTATTCAAAGTTAAAAAAACCTTTACCCCTCTTAAATGAGCGTAATCAATAGCCTCTTTATATTCTTCTAATGTTAAATTTACCGCATTCCTTCTTGCTCCAAATCCTTTTATTCCCATATATATTTCATCTGCACCTGCTTTTATTGCTGCATGAAATCTTTCAATACTTCCCGCTGGGGCTACAATCTTCATATTTTTCCTCTCTTATTCTTTCTATTAAAGCAAATACTTTATTCTCTAACTCTTCTAAACTTCCATTATTTTCAATAATTATATCTGCTTTCTTTAATTTTTCTTCTCTTGGCATTTGTTTTTCTAGTATTTTTTCTATAAATTCACTACTCAAACTATCTCTTTTTTTAACTCTTTCTATCTGAATTTTAGAATCTATATCTACCACTATCACTTTATTACATAAACTCTCTAAACCAACTTCAAATAGAAGAGGTATATCAAAAACTACTATTTCTTTTTTCTTTAAAAATTTTTCACTTAAACTTTCATAATATCTTTTTACTTTCGGATGAATTATTCCATTTAAAATTTTTAGTTTTTCATCATCACTAAAAATCTCTTTTTTCAATAATTTTTTATTTGTTTTATTACCTATTATAAACTTATTTCCTAATTTTTCTTTTATTTCCTCTTTTACTTCTTTTAATTCCAGTATATCTTTAGCTATTAAATCCGCATCAAAAACTTTTATTCCAACTGAATTTAGAATTTTACTCACTGTCGATTTTCCACTTCCTATTCCACCAGTTAATCCTAATATCATAATTGATCTCCTTTTAAAGAATATATTATATTCTATCATATTTTCTAGGTTTTTTTATAAAAAAAAATGGGTGAAATATAATTTCACCCATGGTTTTATCTTATTAAGCACCTGCTACTTCTTTAGCTATTGGACCTTTATTTCCCTCTTCAACAACAAAAGAAACTCTTTGTCCCTCTTCTAAAGTTCTAAACCCATCCCCAATAATTCCTGTGAAGTGTACAAAATAATCTTTTCCCTCTTCACATGTTACAAAACCAAATCCTTTTTCTTTGTTAAACCATTTTACTGTTCCTTTTAACATTTTAACCTCCGAATATAATAAAGTAATATAAGTCCCCCTAGGCACTTTATGGCTATATTATACCCTAATATTATTATAATTGCAATACATATTGTTTGTTTTTTGAAGAAAAAAATAAATTATTAATCACTATTTTCAGTTTTTTTTAAATATATATATTTATTTTTGTTTGAATATAATAATGTTATATAAATAAAAAAAAGAGATTGATTAATCAATCTCTTTTTAAGAATTAGTATTAAACTAATTCGATTATAGCCATCTCAGCAGAGTCTCCTCTTCTTACAGAAGTTCTCATTATTCTTGTGTATCCACCATTTCTTTCAGAATACTTTGGAGCTAAGTCATTAAATATCTTAGCTACAGCCTCTTCACTTCTTAAAAATGCGAATGCTTGTCTTCTATGTGCAAGAGTTCCTTTTTTACCAAGAGTAACCATTCTCTCAGCAAACTTTCTAAGTTCTTTTGCTCTAGTAACAGTAGTTTCTATTCTATCTGATAAAATTAGAGATATTGTTAAGTTCATTAACATAGCTTTTCTATGGTCAGCTCTTCTCCCTAACTTTCTATATGATTTATTGTGGTTCATTAGTCAGTTAGCCTCCTTATCTTAATTATTCTACAGATCCATTTCCATTAAGATCGAACCCAAGTTCTTTCATTTTTTCAAGGATCTCATCCAGTGATTTTCTTCCTAGATTCTTTATTTTTAGAAGTTCATTCATTGACATTTTTGCCAATTGTCCAACCTCTTCAATTCCTGCTTTCTTTAAACAGTTAAATGATCTAACTGTTAAATCAAGTTCTTCAATTCTAGTATTCATTATATCATCAACTTTATTTACTGATGCTGGAGTTTCCTCCTCTTCCTCAAGATCTACTCTTAAGTGATCCATTTTGTTTCCTAAATCTAGGAAAGGATCTAAATGATACTTTAGAAGCTCTATAGCATAAGAAACAGCGTCTCTTATCTCTACACTTCCATCAGTTTCTATATCTAAAGTTAACTTGTCGAAATCAGTCATTCTTCCAACCATTGTATCCTGAACTGAGTAAGATACTTTTTTAATTGGTGTATATATAGCATCTACTGCTATAAAATCTACAGCCCAATCTTTTTTCTCTATCTCTTCAGCAACAACAAATCCTTCACCAGTATCAACTATAAATTCCATATCGATCTCTCTATCTGTAGTTAATGTACAGATAATTTGATCTGGATTTACAATCTCTAATCCGATATCTGGTATTATATCAGCAGCTGTAACAGTCTTAGGTCCCTTTGCAGAAAGAGTCATTTTTCTTTCTCCAGCAGTTTCTGCCTTTATTACTACCTCTTTTACATTCAATAAAATTTCCGTTACAGCTTCCTTAATACCTTCCATAACTGAAAATTCACTTAGTACTCCATCAATTCTAACACCTTTGATTGCAGCACCTGGTATCGATGATAGTAAAACTCTTCTCAAAGCATTACCAATTGTATGTCCATATCCTCTATATAAAGGTTCTATAACATATTGACCTGAAAAGTCACTTGTTTTTAATTCGGTAATGTTAATACCCTTAGCATGTTTTTCTATTTTTAACATTTAATCAACTCCTGTCAAAGGATTTATTATCTTGAGTAGAACTCAACTATTAAAGCCTCATTTAAATCGTAATCTAAATCGTCTTTAGTTGGGTTCTGAAGAACTTTTCCTGCGAAGTTAGCTTTATCTAACTCTAACCATGCTGGAACTGTTTTCTCTTCTACTGCAGCCTTTATGATCTCTAAATTTTTAGAGTTCTCGATTACAGATACTACATCCCCTGCTTTTACTCTATAAGATGCAATGTTAACTTTTCTTCCGTTAACTGCAATATGTCCATGAGACACAACTTGTCTAGATTGTCTTCTAGTTTTAGCGAAACCTAGTCTATAAACTACGTTCTCTAATTTTCTTTCTAAGTACTGGATTAAAGTTAAACCTGTAACTCCATCCTTTCTTGAAGCCTCATCATATAATTTTCTGAACTGCTTCTCCATTACATTGTATATAAATTTAGCCTTTTGCTTTTCCTTTAACTGAATTGCGTATTCAGTAGGCTTTTTGTTTGCGTTTGGTCTTGGCCCTCTATTTGAAGATTTGTTAACTCCTAAAACCACTGGGTCGATTCCTAGAGCTCTACATTTCTTTAAAACAGGCTGTCTATTTCTTGCCATCTCTTTTTTGTTCCTCCTTCACTTAATAATTTCTCTACAATAATGAGCTTGAATATTGAGTTAATTACACTCTTCTTCTTTTTGGTGGTCTACATCCGTTGTGTGGAACTGGAGTTACGTCAGTAATCTTTGTAACCTCTAATCCTGCTGCCTGAAGAGATCTGATACATGCTTCTCTTCCTGATCCAGGTCCTTTCACTTTTACTTCAACCTTTTTCATTCCGTTCTCCATTGCAATATGAGCTGCTTGCTCTGCTGCGATTTGAGCCGCAAATGGAGTTCCTTTTTTAGTTCCCTTGAAACCAGAAGTTCCTCCTGATCTCCAACTTACCACTTTACCATCCACATCAGTAATTGCTACTATTGTGTTATTGAAAGTTGAGTGTATATGAGCTATTCCTGCTGGAATATTTTTCAATTTCTTTTTAACTTTAGCTACTTTCTTCTTAGCCAATTTAAGCTACCTCCTTACGATAAAATTCCGTTTTTTACTATACTACAATTAGCTTAAAACTATCTTTTTATAGGTTTTTTAGGACCTTTTCTAGTTCTTGCATTTGTCTTTGACTTCTGTCCTCTTACTGGTAAGTTCATTTTATGTCTTGAACCTCTGTAACATCTGATGTCCATAAGTCTCTTTATTGCAAGTCTGATCTCTTTTCTAAGATCTCCCTCTACTTTTACACCTTCAACAATGGCTCTGATTTTATTTAACTCTTCTTCTGTTAAATCCTTTACTCTAGTGTCAAAGTTTACTCCTGCTTCTGTTAAAACTTTTTGTGAAGTTGGTTTTCCAATTCCGTAAACATAAGTTAAAGCGATTTCCACTCTCTTATTTCTAGGAATATCTACACCTGCGATTCTAGCCAAAATTCGTTCCTCCTCTTCCGAAAATTTTTATATATCCGTCAGTATATCAACCGACTAAGACTTTCTTCGGTATGCCTCTTTCGAGTATGAGCTCTACAGCCTAACATACCTTTACAGTACTTCCCATGTCAGTACTAGTTTTGTAAAACTTTTCAAGTTATCCTTGTACTTGTTTGTGCTTAGGGTTGTCACAGATAACTCTGATCTTCCCGTGTCTCTTGATAACTTTACATTTGTCACAAATAGGCTTAATTGATACTCTTACTTTCACTTAATTACCTCCTCTCGTGATCATAACTTTACTTTTTTCTGTATACTATTCTTCCCCTAGATAAATCATAAGGAGAAATTTGTACCGTTACTTTGTCTCCAGGTAAAATTTTGATATAATTCATTCTCATTTTACCAGAGATGTGCCCTAAAATTGTGTGTCCGTTTTCTAACTCTACTTTAAACATCGCGTTTGGAAGGGCCTCTAATATAGTTCCCTCTAATTCGATAACATCCTTTTTCGACATACTACCTCCTATCGAACAGAAATTCATATTATTTTAACATTTATTTTACAAAAAGTCTAGATAAATTTTGTATTTTTTGTGTTTTAAAACACCTTTATAATCAATATTTTCCTAGTCTAGTTCAGTTAAAATAACTGGTTTTCCGTCTACTATTGCAACAGTGTGCTCAAAGTGAGCCGATCTCTTCCCATCCTTTGTAACAACTGTCCATCCATCGTTAGTTATATCTATCTTATAACTACCTACATTCACCATAGGTTCTAATGCTAAAACCATTCCGTTTTCTATTTTTATACCTCTTGCTTTTCTTCCGAAATTAGGTATACATGGATCTTCATGCATTGCTTTTCCAACACCATGTCCTGCAAAATCTTTTACAACGCTAAAACCATTGGATTCTACATATTTTTGAATTGCATTTCCTACATCTCCCAATCTATTTCCTGCAACCATTTGTTCAATTCCAATTCTTCTAGCTTCTTTCGTAACATCAATTAATTTTTGAGATTCTTCATCAATTTTACCGACAGGATAAGTTATAGCAGAATCTCCGTAGTAACCATTCATTCTTGCAACTACATCCACACTCACTATATCTCCATCTTTTAAAATTTTATCTTTTTTAGGAACGCCATGTACAACCTCTTCATTCACAGAAATACAAGATCCAGCTGGATATGGGTTAATTGGTCCACCAACACCCACTGTTGCCAATTCAGCTCCATTTTCTATTAAATATTTTTCAATTATATCATTTAGCTCCGCAGTTGAAACTCCCGATTTTATATATTGAGGTAAAACCTCTTTATATAATCTTGCTATTAACTGACAAGGTTTTTTTATTTCTTCAATCTCTTCTAATGTTTTTAATATAATCATATTCCAATCCTTTCTAGGCTCTTAATTATCCTAAAATAGCAAAGACTTCCTTTGTTATATCATTGATATTTTTAGTTCCATCTATTTCAAACATAACTCCTCTTTGAGCATAAAAATCAAATAGTGGAGCTGTCTGTTCATGATAAGCTGTCAATCTATTTTCAACAGTCTCTTTATTGTCGTCTTTTCTTAATATTAAGTCTGAACCACAATAATCACATTTTCCATCTATTTTTGGAGGATTATTCTCTATATGGAAAGATGCACCACAATTAGGGCATACTCTTCTTCCAACAACTCTTCCAACTATTAATTCATCTGGAACATTTAAAGATATAACTTTATCTAAATTCATATTCAAATCTTTTAATAAAATTTCTAAAGCTTCTGCTTGAGCTAATGTTCTTGGAAATCCATCAAGAATAAATCCTTTCTTACAATCTTCTTCAGAAAGTCTATCCTTTATTATTCCTATGATTGTTGAATCTGGAACTAATTTTCCTTCATCCATAAATTTTTTAGCTTCCATTCCCATTGTTGTTCCTTCTGAAATAGCTGCTCTTAGCATATCTCCAGTTGAAATTTGAGGAATACCATATTTATCTATTATGAATTTTGCTTGAGTTCCTTTCCCTGCACCAGGGGCTCCAAATAACATTATATTCATTTTTTCCATCTCCTTTATCCTTTTAAATAAAAATGGCACGACTTATGCCGTGCCAAGATTTTATAAAAATCCTTTATACTCTTTCATGATAAGATGAGCATCTATCTGTTGTACTGTATCCAGAGCAACTCCAACAACTATTATAATTCCAGTTCCACCGAAAAATATCGGTAGTCCAAAGGCTTTAAATAGTACCATTGGTGCTATGGCGATTAAAGCTAAAAATATAGCTCCTCCCCAAGTTATTCTAGTTACGACTCCTTCAAGATAATCAGCTGTATCTGCTCCAGGTCTAATACTTGGAATCGTACCTCCACCTTGCTTTAAATTTTCTGCAACCTTTTCAGGATCGAAAACTATTGAAGTGTAGAAGAACGAGAAGAATATAATTACAGCAGCATATAGTATTAAATATACAGGATGCTGGTCACTAAATATTCTAGCAAGTACTACTTTCCCAGAAAACTCTCCTGGAAGAATATTTACCACTAAAGAAGGTATCATCATAACCACTGAAGCAAAAATAACTGGCATTACACCTGAGCTATTTAGTTTCAATGGAATATATGAATTTTGACCCATTCCATTATTTCCAGCAAATCCTCTTCCAACATAGTGAACTGGTATTTTTCTTTGTCCCAACTGGAACACAACAATTCCTGCAATAGTTAATATTGCAGCAATCCCCACTAATAACAAAACAGGAATAAGAAACTTACTCCCTCTCATATCTTGTATAGTTTGGATAACCGCCCCCGGTGCTCCAGAAATAACATTTAAAAATATTAGTAGCGAAACTCCATTACCTATCCCTTTGATAGAAATTTGTTCCCCTACCCACATTAAAAATATTGTTCCAGCCGTTAACGTTGCTATCGTTGTTAAGAAAAATGTTACCCCTGGTGTTGTTACTAATCCTACTGATTGTAACCAAGTACATACTCCAATTCCTTGAACTATGGCTATTACAATTGTCAGATATCTAGTCCATTGAGTGATCTTGTTTCTTCCAGATTCTCCCTCTTTTTGAATTTCTTCAATTTTAGGAATAATTACTGCTAGTAAACTAAATACAATTGATGAATTGATATAAGGAACAATTCCCAATGCAAATATTGATACTCTTTGGAAAGCCCCACCTGAGAACATATTAATATAGCCTAGCAAATCGCTTTGTGCAGTCATTTGAGCTAAACGATCAATGTCCACACCAGGAGCAGGGATATAAGTCCCTACCCTAGCTACTAGGAACATTAATAAGGTGAAGATGATTCTCTCTCTCAGTTCTGGAATTTTAAATATACCTCTAAGCTTCGTTTCAAACTTTTCAATTAAACCCAAAATTCTTCACCTCACATTGAAATAACAAGCGTTAATTACTGGTTATTTTTTGCTACATCAGCAAAAGTTTTAACTTCAAGTATTTCTACTGAACCACCTTTTGCTTCGATAGCTGCTTTCGCAGAAGCAGAAACTTTATGAGCTTTTACAGAAACTTTCTTTTCAAGCTCTCCATTTCCTAATACTTTGATTCCAGCAAGAGTTTTTTTGATTACACCAGCAGCTACTAATAACTCTGGAGTTACCTCAGTTCCCTCTTCGAATCTATTTAAATCACATAAGTTTATAATTGCATAATCTTTTCTGAATAATGCATTCGAGAATCCTCTTTTTGGAGTTCTTCTGTATAAAGGCATTTGTCCACCCTCGAAGTAAGGTTTTACCCCTCCTCCTGATCTAGAGTTTTGACCGTTGCTTCCTTTTCCAGCAGTCTTTCCTAAACCTGAAGATTCTCCTCTACCTATTCTTTTTCTAGCTTTTCTTGGTACAGAAGGCTTTAATTCATTTAATTTCATAGATTATTGCACCTCCTCTACTTTTATTAGGTAAGAAATTAGAGCAATCTTTCCCATTAACTCTGGAGTCACATTGTGCTCTCTAACATCATTCATCTTCTTAAGCCCTAGCGACTTTGCAGTAGCTATATGGTTAGGCTTTCTTCCGATTATGCTTTTTACAAGCTCTATTCTAAGCTTTGCCATCTTTATTTACCTCCTAGCTTAAGATTTCCTTTACTTCTTTTCCTCTTAATGCTGCAACCTCTTCAGCAGTTCTTAATGCTGCTAAACCTTCGATTGTAGCCTTTGCAACGTTATGCTTGTTTCTTGATCCTTTGATTTTTGTAAGGATATTGTGTACCCCTGCTAATTCAAGAACCTCTCTACAAGATGACCCTGCGATAACTCCAGTACCTTCGTAAGCTGGTGCCATCCAGATAGATGTTGCTCCCCACTTACCAACGATTTCGTGAGGAATAGTAGTTCCTTTTAAAGAAACCTTTACCATACTTTTCTTAGCAGAAGCGATTGCTTTTCTGATTGCATCAGGTACACCATTCGCTTTTCCTAAACCTATTCCAACATTTCCTTCAGCGTCTCCTACAGCAGCTAAAACTGAGAAAGATATTGTTCTTCCTCCTTTAGTTGTCTTAGAAACTCTAGAAATTTTAAGTAATTTCTCTTGAAATTGTTTTTCTTCTTTAACTAACTTAGACAAGTTAAGTCCTCCTCTCTACAAGAATTAGAATTTAAGTCCTGCTTCTCTTGCAGCCTCTGCAAGGGCAGCTACTCTTCCTGTGTATTTATATCCAGATCTGTCGAATACTACAACAGATATCTCTTTTGCTACAGCTCTCTCAGCGATTGCTTTACCAACAAGCTTAGCAGACTCGATGTTCCCACCATGCTTTACATTCCCTTTGATCTCTTTATCGATTGTAGATGCAGAAACTAAAGTTACTCCATTTACGTCATCAACTAGTTGAGCAAAGATGTTGTTGTTTGATCTATATATAGAAAGTCTTGGTCTCTCAGCTGTACCAGAAATTTTATTTCTGATAGATAAGTGCTTTCTTCTTCTAATAGCGTCTCTATTAACTTTCTTAAACAACGTTTTAACCTCCTTATTCAGCACACTAGTCATTTTAAACTAGTATTATGATTTCTTACCTTCTTTTCTTCTGATTACCTCATCAGAATACTTAACTCCTTTTCCTTTATAAGGCTCTGGAGCTCTTTTCGATCTGATGTCAGCAGCAACTTGTCCTACTACATCCTTCTCGATTCCTTCTATGTGAATAGTTGTGTTCTTTTCAACTATCATTTTGATTCCATCTACAGCTTTGATTATAACTGGGTGAGAATAACCTAAAGCCATCTCTAATCCGTTATCTTTCTCTGCTGCTCTGTATCCAACTCCAACTAATGTAAGAGATTTCTTGAATCCTCCAGAAACTCCTAAAATCATGTTGTTTATAAGAGCTCTTGTTGTTCCATGTATAGCTCTTACTGCTGGTAAATCATTTGGTCTTACAACGTTTATTTCGTTGTTTTCCATATTTATTGTTAACTCTTCGTTAAACTTTTTAGTTAAAGTACCTTTAGGACCTTTTACAGTAACTACATTTTCAGCAGCTATTGTAACTTCTACCCCAGCAGGTACCACTATGATCTTTTTACCTACTCTTGACATATGGCTACCTCCTAGTTTTTACCAAACGAATGCAAGAACTTCTCCACCAACGTTATCTCTTCTAGCAACTCTATCAGTTACGATTCCTCTAGAAGTTGAAACGATAGCGATTCCTAAACCTGATAATACTCTAGGCATATCCTCTACAGAAGAGTAAACTCTTCTTCCTGGCTTAGAAATTCTCTTGATTCCTTTGATTACTCTTTCTCTTCCATCATACTTTAAATACACTCTTATATTCTTTTTATTTCCATCTGTTACTATCTTAAAGTTAGAAATATATCCCTCTTCTTTTAAAATCTCAGCGATTCTCTCTTTTATGTTAGAGTGAGGAACATCTGTTTTCTCATGCATTACAGCATTTGCATTTCTAACTCTTGTTAACATATCTGCAATTGGATCTGTTAAAAACATCTATTAAATCCTCCTTTCATCAATTACCAAGATGACTTCGTTACACCTGGGATAAGTCCAGCACCTGCTAATTGTCTGAACTTAACTCTCGAAATTCCGAATTCTCTCATGAATCCTCTTGGTCTTCCATCTAATTGACATCTATTTTTCTTTCTAACATCCGAAGAGTTCTTTGGTAACTTGTTTAGCTCGAACATAGCTTCCATGTCTCCCTCATTGATTCTCTTCTTCAGTTCAGCTCTTTTTTCAGCATATTTATCACATAAAGTAGTTCTCTTAACTTCTCTAGCGATCATTGACTTTTTAGCCATTTAACTTTAACCTCCTCACTATTACTTTTTAAAAGGCATTCCAAATGCCTTAAGTAAAGCTCTTCCTTCTTCATCTGTTTTAGCTGAAGATACTATAGTGATAGACATTCCTAAAAGCTTGTCAACTTTATCAAACTCGATCTCAGGGAAAACTAATTGATCTCTTAATCCTAGAGAATAGTTTCCTCTTCCATCAAATGAATCAGCTGGAACTCCTTCGAAGTCTCTTACTCTTGGAAGAACTACATTTACTAATCTATCTAGAAAATCGAACATTCTCTCTTTTCTTAAAGTAACTTTTGTACCGATTGGCATTCCTTCTCTTAACTTAAATCCAGCTTCTGATTTTTTTGCTTTTCTTACAACTGGTTTTTGTCCTGAAATTATTGCTAAATCTCCCATAGCAGCATCGATTAACTTAGCGTTTTGAGTTGCCTCTCCAACACCCATGTTGATAACGATTCTGTCTAATTTAGGACATTCCATAACGTTAGATAATCCTAACTCTTTTACTAAGTTAGCAACTATTGTTTCGTTATATAATTTGTGATATCTAGAAACGTATTTAGACACTTACGTTCTCCTCCTCTCTTATAAAGTCTCTCCAGATACTTTAGAGTATCTTACTTTTTTACCGTCCACAAACTTGTAACCAACTCTTGTTGGTTTCCCAGCTTTCTCATCAAATAACATTACTTTTGAAGAGAACATTGGAGCTGGTTTAGTTACAACTCCACCTTGTGGGTTTATTTGTGAAGGTTTCATGTGCTTAGTAACCATGTTGATATTCTCAACTACGATTTTACCTTTGTTAGGAAATACTTTTACAACTTTCCCTGTTTTACCTTTATCTTTTCCAGATATTACGAAAACTGTATCACCAGTTTTCACATGTAATGACTCTGGTACGAATTTAATCTTAGGTTTAGCCACGACAATTAGCCTCCTCTCTCAATTATATTACTTCTGGAGCTAGTGAAACTATCTTCATGAAGTCTTTAGCTCTTAATTCTCTTGCAACAGGTCCAAAGATTCTTGTTGCTTTTGGGTCATTGTTATTGTTTAAAATAACTCCTGCGTTATCATCAAACTTTATGTATGATCCATCTTCTCTTCTTAATTCTTTTCTAGTTCTAACAATAACTGCTTTAACTACGTCTCCCTTTTTAACGTTTCCACCAGGTATTGCTTCCTTAACTGATGCCACAACAATGTCACCGATTCTACCGAATCTTCTTCTAGACCCTCCAAGAACTCTTATAACCATAAGTTTTTTAGCTCCCGAATTATCAGCAACATTAAGGATAGTTTGTTGTTGTACCATTAAAATATCCTCCTCTCAACAATAATTTGAATTATTATCTTGCTTTCTCTATAATATCAACTAGTCTCCATCTCTTATCTCTAGATAATGGTCTAGTTTCCATGATTCTTACTTTATCTCCAGCTTGAGCTACATTGTTCTCGTCATGTGCTTTAAACTTTGTAGTCTTTTTAACTCTTTTTTTGTAGATTGGGTGTAATGTTGTAGTTTCGATAGCAACAACTATTGTTTTGTCCATCTTATCTGAAACAACTATACCTTCTCTTACTTTTCTTTCGTTTCTCAAGATTTTGACCTCCTCTTCTTAAGAATCTATATTAACGTTAAAGATTATCTTTCGTTTAATATAGTATTTATTCTTGCGATCTCTCTTCTTACTTCTCTTATCTTAGCAGTGTTAGTTACTTGTCCTAATGATAGTTGAAACTTTAGGTTGAATAATTCTTCCTTAAGCTCTTTACACTTTACTACTAAGTCTTCAGTAGATATTTCTCTTATTTCCTTAGCTCTCATTAGTTCTCACCACCGTTCTCTCTTTTTACAATCTTACATCTAATAGGAAGTTTCATAGTAGCTTTTCTTAAAGCTGCTAATGCTTTCTCCTCAGTAACACCAGATACCTCGAATAACATTCTTCCAGGTTTAACTACTGCTACCCAACCTTCTACATTTCCTTTACCTTTACCCATTCTAACTCCAGCTGGTCTAGCAGTTATTGGTTTATCAGGGAATATTCTGATGAAAGTTTTTCCTTCTCTTTTGAATGTTCTGTTGATTCCAACTCTACAAGACTCTATTTGTCTGTTAGTTATCCAAGCTGGCTCAAGGGCTTGTAATCCGTAATCTCCGAAAGCAACAGTGTTACCTCTTTGAGCTGTACCCTTCATTCTTCCTCTAAACATTTTTTTATGTTTTGTTCTTTTAGGCATTAACATGATTACGCTTCCCCTCCTTCCTTCTTAGTTGGAAGTACTTCACCGTGGAAGATCCAAACTTTGATTCCAAGAGCTCCATACGTAGTGTGAGCTGTTGCTGTAGCATAGTCAATGTCTGCTCTTAATGTGTGTAGAGGTACTTTCCCTTCTACTACCCACTCAGATCTTGCGATCTCAGCACCATTTAATCTTCCAGAAACCATAACTTTGATTCCTTTTGCTCCAGATTTCATAGCTCTCATTACAGCTTGGCTTACTGCTCTTTTGTACGCTACTCTTTTCTCGATAGATGTAGCTATATTTTCAGCAACTAAAGTTGCATCTTTGTTAAATTCTTTTACTTCTTGAACTTTAACTGTAATTTTTCTTCCAGTTAACTTCTCAAGTCTTGCTCTTAAAGATTCAATTTCAGAACCTTTTCTTCCAATTACTATTCCAGCTTTAGCTGTGTATATTAAAACTACAACATGTGATGGAGAAGTTCTCTCGATTTTTACCTTCGAAATCCCCGCGTGGAAGTAGCTCTTCTTGATCATTTCTCTGATCTTTATATCCTCATGGAAGAACTTTGCGTATTCTTTTTTATCTGCATACCAGATAGATTCCCAAGTTCTTGTTATACCAAGTCTCAGTCCTCTAGGGTCTACTTTTTGTCCCACAGTCTTACCTCCTTACTACTTTTCAGACACTGCCACAACAATGTGTGCTGTTGGTTTTCTTATTATATCCGCTCTTCCCATCGCTCTTGGCATTATTCTCTTAAGCGCTGGTCCGTCGTTTATCATTATAGTTGATACTACTAACTTTTCCTCATCCATATTGAAGTTGTTAGTTGCATTAGCAATTGCTGATGCTAGTGTTTTCTTTATAAATCTAGCCGCTTTTTTGTTAGTAAATTCTAACGTATCTAAAGCTTCTAATGCTGATTTTCCTCTCACTAAGTCTGCTACAAGTCTAGCTTTTCTTGGAGATAATCTTACGAATCTAGTTATTGCTCTAGCTTCCACTAGTCCAACCTCCTTTTCATACTATCGATTTATATTAAATCGATTTATTTTTTCTTTTTCTTTTTGTCAACACCGTGACCATAATATGTTCTTGTCGGTGCAAACTCTCCTAGTTTATGTCCAACCATTTGCTCAGTTACATGAACTGGTATGTGCTTTTTACCGTTGTAAACACCAAATGTCAATCCTATAAAGTTAGGGAATATTGTTGATCTTCTAGACCAAGTCTTTATTACCGCTTTTATATTCTCAGTAGCTACTGCTTCCTCAACTTTTTTCATTAAGTGGTGGTCACAAAAAGGTCCTTTTTTTAATGATCTAGCCATTACCTATTAGCCTCCTCTCGAAAATTACTTTTCGTTTCTTCTTCTTACGATAAACTTGTCCGAAGTTTTTCTTCCTCTTGTTTTAACACCATGAGCTGGTTTACCCCAAGGAGTCATTGGAGATTTTCTTCCAACAGGAGCTTTACCTTCTCCTCCACCGTGTGGGTGATCACAAGGGTTCATTACAGATCCTCTTACATGAGGTCTTCTTCCTTTGTGTCTATTTCTTCCAGCTTTTCCTAGTGAAACTAGGCTATGCTCAGAGTTTCCTACTTCACCGATTGTTGCCATACATTCTCCGTGAACTAATCTTAATTCACCTGATGGTAACTGAACGTGACAGTAAGTTCCTTCTTTTGCAACTAGTCTTGCTGCAGTTCCTGCAGATCTAACTAATTGTCCACCCTTTCCTCTTTGTAACTCAACGTTGTGTATCTGTGATCCAACAGGCATCTCTTTTAATTTAAGAGCATTTCCTGGCTTTATTTCAGCATTTGAACCAGCCATTACGATATCACCTTTTTTAAGTCCTTTTGGAGCAAGAATATATCTCTTCTCTCCGTCTGCGTACGATAGTAATGCAATGTTTGCAGTTCTATTTGGATCGTACTCAAGTGATACTACCTTTGCAGGTACATCTAATTTATTTCTCTTAAAGTCGATGATTCTGTAAAGTCTTTTGTGTCCCTTTTCTCTATTTCTACATGTTCTGTGTCCATAGTTATCTCTACCATAAGCAGATTTTAGTGGTGTCGTTAAAGACTTTTCAGGTCTAACTTTATCTAAATCTTCGTTAACTAATCTAGACATGTGTCTAGTTCCATTAGTTATAGCATTTAACTTTCTAATTGCCATTTCTGTTAACCTCCAAAATTTTCCTGACCTATAACTATCTTTAGCTTTCATCCTTAATACAAAGAATTAAACTTCTAATTATTATTGAAATTAAACTTCTGCGAAGTAAGTTATTGTGTTTCCAGCAGCTAATTTAACAATAGCTTTCTTTTTAGCTTGAGTTTTGTAAAGTTTCATTCCGTGTCTCTTAGTCACAGGCTTTACGTTCATAGTAGCTACAGACTCAACAGTTACGTTGAATATTGTTTCGATAGCTTTTCTGATCTCAATCTTGTTTGCTTTAGGACTTACTTCAAATGTGTACTTGTTGTAATCTCTTCTTAAGATTTCAGTCTTTTCAGTGATTACAGGCTTCTTTACGATATCGTAAGCAGTCATTATGCAAGCACCTCCTCGATTGTCGTTAACGCTTCCTTAGTAACGATAACTTTCTCTTGCTTTAATAACCAGTAAACTCCAATCTCATTTGGTTGAAGAACTACTGCGTTCTCTAAGTTTCTAGCTGATAAATATAAATTGTAATCAGCTTCTGTAGCAAGGTCATTTACAACAAATAATTGCTTTGTGTTTGCTGTTAAAGCATTTGTTAAAGCGATTATTGTTTTTGTTCTTGGAGTTTCTATAGTTCCATCAAGAACTAAGATTTCTCCAGCAGCAACTTTCGCAGAAAGTGCTGATCTTAAAGCAAGATTTCTTACTTTTTTGTTTACTTTTTTCTCGTATGATCTTGGGTGTGGTCCGAAAGTAACTCCTCCACCTACCATGTGAGGTGCTCTGATAGAACCTTGTCTAGCTCTTCCAGTTCCTTTTTGTTTAAAAGGTTTTCTTCCTCCACCTTTAACCATAGCTCTAGTTTTAGTAGCTGCAGTTCCTTGTCTAGCAGCTGCTAACTCTGCAGTCAATACTTCGTGTAAAACTGCTTTATTAGGCTCGATTCCAAATACAGAATCTTTAACTTCTACAGTACCAGTTTGGTTACCTGCTAAGTCATATATGTTTAAAACTGCCATTATTTTCCTCCTTCCTCATCTACTAACTAATTATTTTTTTACAGCCGGCTTAACAACGATATAACCGTTCTTAGGACCTGGTACTGCACCTTTAATTAGTAGTAAGTTGTTTTCTGCGTCAACTTTAACAATTTTTAAATTTTGAACTGTTACAGTTGCATTTCCGTATTGTCCAGCCATTTTCTTGTTCTTAAGAACTTTTCCAGGCCAAGATGACATTCCTATTGATCCTCCAAGTCTATGGTTTCTAGATACACCATGAGTTGCTCTGTTTCCAGAGAAGTTATGTCTCTTCATAACACCCGATGTTCCTTTACCTTTTGAAGTTCCTGTAATGTCTACGAAAGCAACCTCTGCTAAAGTGTCAACTTTAATTTCTTGTCCAAGTTCGATCCCTTCTACTGAATCTACTTTTAGTTCTTTAACAAATCTTAAAGGTTTAACTCCAGCTTTATTAAAGATTCCCATTAATGGCTTTGTAGTATTTTTTTCTCTTTTTTCATCAAAACCTAATTGTAAAGCTGAATAACCATCATTCTCTACAGTCTTCTTTTGAAGTACGAAGTTAGGTCCTGCTTCAACTACTGTAACTGGAATAAACTTTCCATTTTCGAAAATTTGAGTCATTCCAATTTTTTTAGCTAAAATTCCTGACATGTGTTTTACCTCCATCAAATAATATATTGGTTGACAACTTGCCCTCGTGGTTCCACCACTTTTCTTTAAAAAAAAACGCCAACTTGTATTATTCTGTAAGGATAATTTAATTCTTCAATTAGCATCAAATTACCCGAAAATCAGCTGTTTGCTTTTTTTTAGAATCTTCTTAAAACAATTAAGCTTGCTTTATTTCAATTCCAACACCAGCTGGTAAGTTAACTGCTGTTAAAGAAGCAATTGTCTTAGGGTTAGAGTTTTTAATCTCAACCATTCTTCTGTGTACTCTCATCTCGAATTGTTCTCTCGAGTCTTTGTTTACGTGTACTGATCTTAGTACCGTGTATTTCTTGATTTTTGTAGGCAGTGGCATTGGTCCTGCGATCTCTGCACCAGATTTCTTAGCAACCTCCACTATCTTCTTAGCTGACTGATCTAATAAAGTGTGATCATAAGCTTTTAAGTAAATTCTTAACTTGTTAGAAGCCATTTTACCTTTCGCACCTCCTTAAAAGTTTCGATTAAAAGAATTAAATAATTCTTTTGTACACTCTGGTAATTATACCATATTTTTTACAAAAAGCAAATGTTTTTTGTTTATATACAAAAGTTTTTTTGAGCTTAATAACAATAATATAGAAGGGGTTAATTCCCCTTCTATATTGAACTAATTTTCACTAGTTCTAAAAATAAGTTAGATTACTTAGTAATTTCTGCTACAACTCCAGAAGCTACTGTTCTTC
>NZ_CAMTIK010000017.1 GCF_947072685.1 uncultured Cetobacterium sp.
GCACACGACTTTTAATCGTGTTGTCACTGGTTCGAGCCCAGTATGACGCACCATTATGGGGTGTCGCCAAGCGGTAAGGCAACGGACTTTGACTCCGTCATGCGTTGGTTCGAATCCAGCCACCCCAGCCATTGCCTAGATAGCTCAGTTGGCTAGAGCACTCGGTTCATACCCGAGCGGTCGAAGGTTCGAATCCTTTTCTAGGCACCATTTAAATAATTTAAGCATAGTATTTAGCTATGCTTTTTTTTTATATTGTAATATACTTTGGGATAGAAAAAATGATATAATGATTGATTATAAAAGAAGAGGGGTAGTAATGAAAGAGGAGATTTTTAAATATTTAAAACTTATGGTTGGATTGATGCTTTGTGCTTTGGGAGTTGTGACAATTTTAAACTCAAATCTAGGATTGTCTCCTTGGGATGTTTTAAATCAAGGGTTAAATGGGGTTTTAGGAGTGACTTTAGGAGAGGCTAATTTATTGGTTGGCGGATTTGTTGTATTTTTTAGTATTTTTTTAAAACAACCAATAGGAAGTGGAACGATTTTAAATTTTTTAACAGTAGGAATTTTTATAGATTTTTATATGTATTTAGATTTTATTCCAAAAGGTGATATTCTTATAAAGAAGATTGTTATATTAGTAGTTGGGATAGGAGTATTTAGTTATGGGTGTTATCTCTATATCTCTACAGGATTAGGATGTGGTCCTAGAGATGGATTGATGGTTGTTTTAACGAAGAGAATGAAATATCCTTTGTGGAAAATTAAAACATGTATAGAGATTGTAGCTCTTAGTTTAGGGTATCTTTTGGGAGGAACAGTGGGGGTGGGGACAATTATATCGTCTCTTTGCGTTGGACCTTTAATACAATTTTTCTTTAAGTTGAATAATCAGGATATAAAAACATTAGAGCATAGAAGTGTTTTAAGTGAAATAAAGCTGATGAAAAATAAGATATTAAAATAAAAAATGGAAAACACTAGTGTTTTCCATTTTTTATTTTACCTATTTGAACAGTGAATATAGATACACAGAATAGATTGCTAAAAAAAAGAATCCATGCCATCTGTTAAGCGTTTGTTTTCTTATAACAAAGATTAAAAGTAGTAATGCAGCAACAATATTTAAAATCAAATCAATATTAGAGCTTGCAGGAATTTTAATTGGGGTGATAGCGACAGAAATTCCTAAAATAAATAGTGTATTGAAGATATTAGAACCCACAACATTTCCTATAGCTATGTCTGTATTTTTCTTAAAAGCTGCAACAACAGATGTGGCAAGCTCAGGTAAAGATGTACCTAATGAAACAACTGTAACAGAGATGATTCTTTCAGAAATACCAAAATTTCGAGCAATCTCAACAGCAGAATCGACAATGAATTTTCCTCCAAATACTAGCAGTGCGAAGCCAGATAGAGTAACAAAACAGGCAATAGGAATTGTGTAATTTTTAACTTCCAACTCGCTCTCTTCACGATTATTAACAGTGAGATACGCATTGTACATTAAAAAGAGTATGAAGAAAAATAATAAAATCCCACCATCAAATCTGTTAATAATATTTTCAGTTCCTCCTAAAAATCTTTTGTCATTTGCTAAAATAAATGTAATAACAGCTGAAAAAAGAGCGATAGGAATTTCATATCTGATTGTATTTCTGGAAACAGCTAATGGATAAATTAAAGCTGTAATTCCTAAAATAACAAGTATATTTATAATGTTACTTCCAATAACATTACCTAAAGTTATTGCAGAATGGCCATCTAAAGCTGAAATTACATTGACAACTAGCTCTGGAGCAGATGTTCCAAAAGCAACAATAGTTAAACCTATAACAATATTGGGAATGTTAAATTTTTTTGCGATAACAGAAGCTCCATCCACTAAAAAATTAGCTCCAAAAACCAGAAATACGATACCTATAATTAAAATAAAAAAAGAAATCATAAAAACCTCCTCTAGATTATACTAAACTTTTAATCCATTTATAAGACTTAACTCTAGGATAAGTAATGGCACATTTAACCAACTCTTCTAAACAAATTATAAAGTATAAGGTTGTAATTGAAAGACCAGGAACAAAATAGATTGCAGCAAAAGCCATAGGGACTCCAATAACCCAAATACCAATCATCTCTGTTGCGATGGCGTAAACAACATCTCCGCCACCTCTTAAGGTCCCGATAACTTGTATAATTGCGTAGAATCTAGCTGGAATAAAGACAGCCATTATTTTTAATACAATGATAACATTTTTAGTTGTTTCCGGCGTGATTTTGAAAACTCCAACAACCAAAGGTGAAAGAAAATAAAATAATACACCTATAATTATTCCGAGTAAAACTCCAAATTGTGATATTTTTATAGATAAGAAATGAGCTTCTTGAGTTTTACCTTCTCCAATTTTATTTCCAATAATTATAGCTGAAGCAACACCGATACCAATACCAAAAATGTTGAACATATTGTTGACTGTAATTGCAATTTGCATTGTTGCTGTTGCATTAACACCAAGTTTAGCATAAGCTATAGAGTATGTAGAAATTCCTAAAATCCACATAATATCGTTGAAAATAACAGGGGATGCAATTTTAAAAAACTCTCTAAATTTATTGAGTGTCAGCGTTTTTAGACTTACAAATTTAGTAGCTATAATATTATCAAATTTATAAATCATAAATAAGACAAAAGATAACTCCATAACTCTTGAGATTGTAGTACCTAGAGCAGCTCCAGAAACACCCATTTGTGGAAATCCAAATTTACCAAAAATAAGTAAGTAGTTTAAAATACCGTTAAAAATAATACCAACAATACTTCCGTACATAGGAATTTTTGTTTGGGCAGTACTTCTAAGAGCCATTGAGTAAGCTAATGTTATAGATGAAATTATATAACTGACTGAGACAATTTTCAAGTAACTGACTCCTAGGGCTGTAACATTAGCGTCTTTCAAGAAGATATGAATGATATTTTCAGGAAAAATAAATGCTATTGCAGCAAAGAATACAGAAACTACTGTGGAAATAAGTAAAGATAAATCTAAAAACTCATGAATTTTTTTTACATCTCTTTTTCCCCATAGTTGCGACATAAAAATAGATGCTCCCATTCCAATACCTGCTACAGAATAGAAGAAAATCATGTAAAATTGGTTTGAAAGTCCCACTGCGGCAATTTCATTTTCACCTAATTTTCCAACCATGACATTGTCAAGTAGGTTAAGTGAGGCAGTTATTAAACTTTGTAAAATAATAGGGATGGCTAAAGACATCAACATCTTTATAAAACTTTTTTCGAACTTGAATTTTTGTAACATAGAACACTCCTTTGATAAGAAAAAAGCAGATGGGTTATAAGCTGCCCATCTGCTTTTTTTATTTTGTTTAATTATTTTTTCTTTTTATTTTTAGTTTTTTTTATGTCTTTTTTCTTTCGGTCAGGAGTAATTTTTTTATTTTTTTTCTCCTCAGTATATTCAATATATGATTTTATATGACTATATTTGTCGATTAAAGCGGGGTTTTTCGCAACGGAAAATCCGAACTGTCCTATAGGTTTTTTAGACATTGGAAAGTATTCTCCATGACAATAATTTATAAGATTTGCCCATTCGAAATGGATTTTTCCATTATCATCAATAATTTTTTTATCTATATGTGAACCAGCAACTTCTGCAAGAAAAAGATCATGTGTCCCAAGAGGTATGATTTGTGTAACTTTACATTCAATATTAACTGGACACTCTTCAATATACGGAGAGTTGATATGATGGCCCGGTTTAGATGTTAGTTTTAGATGTTTGATTTTATCGATGTCTCTTCCTGATACAACACCACAGTAGTCTGTTTCTCTAACTTGAAAACTATTTGGAAGATTAACTGTAAACTCCATAGTTTCTTTTATATATTCATATGATAATCTTTCTGGTCTGATTGCTATTGAGAGCATAGGAGGGTTTGTACAGATAGTTCCTGTCCATGCTACAGTAAAGGCATTTTCTTTGCCCTCTTTATTTTTAGATGTAATTATAACAGCAGGAACTGGGTTTAAAAAAACACTTCCTTTAAATAGTTCTTTACTCATAACTCAACTCCTTAAAAGTAGATAGATGCGTTATTAAAAAAAATGCATCTTCCTTATATTATACATGATATATTATTTTATGTCTAGGTCTATGAATCGATTTAAGTGAGCGGAATAAACTTTTTGGTCCAAAATTTTACTTTTAAAACTTAAAAATAGATAAAAAAAAGAATCTCTTTAAAATTTATGAATATTATTGTATACTAATCTATATTTTTAAAGAAAAACAGACATATTATGATGTCGAAAAGGAGAACGCTATGAAGAAGTATTTGATATTATCTGTATTATCAGTTGTACTTTTAACAGGATGCTCTAATGTTGGTTCTAACACAATAGGTTCTACTACTGTTGGAGCAGGAACGGGTGCATTATTAGGACAAGTTATTGGTGGAGATAGTAAAGCTACATTACTAGGAGCTGGAATAGGAGCTGCTGCTGGAGCTTTGGTGGGATCAGTTCAAGACCAAACTCAAACTATTAAAGATAACAACTATAATAACTCAAGACCATATAATCAACCACAGTATTATAATCAACCACAACAATACAATCAACCACAATATAATTCAGGATATAACTACAATACAGGTTATTAATAGTAAAAGCAGAGATTTGTACAGTCTCTGCTTTTTTCTATATATACCTATATAAAAATTTTGAAAAAGATTGACTTGTGTACTATCATTATGTATAATCATAATAAATATGTATATTATTTATGGTTCAAATGTGATTAAAAGGAAAGATGAGTGCAATTCTCACACGGTCCCGCCACTGTAAAGATGACGAAATTAGACGATGCCACTGTATTTGTATATGGGAAGGCCTAAAAGTAGGATGATTCTAAGTCAGGATATCTGCCACAAATATTAACGAATATAAAATCTGCGGTGAACAGATTTCTATTTAGATTTGTTTAAAATCATTTCTAATTTCAATTTTCTATTCATTTTTGCACTTTTTATATTTCCACTAAATTTAAGCTAGGAGAAATAAAAATGAAACATAAGAACATAATGGTTGTTGGAACATCTTCGGGAGCAGGGAAGAGCATAACAGTAACAGGTTTATGTAGGGCTTTTTTTAAGGATGGGTACAGTGTAGCTCCTTTTAAATCACAGAATATGGCATTGAACTCTTACATAACAAAAGATGGGCATGAGATGGGAAGAGCCCAAGCTTTACAAGCTATGGCTTGTGAGATTGAAGCTCACTACTCTATGAACCCAATTTTATTAAAACCTACAGGAGATAGAAGAATACAGGTTATACTAAATGGAAAATCTGTGGGTAATATGGGAGGCTTCGAATATGGTGAATATAAGGAGAGTTTAAAAAAAGATATATTAAAAGCATACGAAGGAATAAAAAAAGACTATGATATCTGTGTTATTGAAGGAGCTGGAAGTCCAGTAGAATTAAATATGAAACATGATGATATTGTAAATATGGGATTGGCTGAGATGGTAAATGCGCCAGTTATCCTAGTTGCTGATATAGATAGAGGAGGAGTTTTTGCTTCGATTTATGGGACAATAGAGCTGATGGAACCTCATGAAAAACAGCGTGTCAAAGGGGTTGTCATAAATAAGTTTCGAGGAAACGTTGATATATTAAGGCCAGGTCTTAAAAAGATAGAAGAATTGACGGGAGTTCCAATTTTAGGAGTGATGCCATACTTTGAACTAGACATAGAGGATGAGGATGGAGTAACTGAAAAGTTTAATAAAATAAAAGATAAAAAGGGACAAATAAATATATCTGTCATAAAATTAAAGCATATATCTAATTTTACGGACATTGATGCTTTGATGGTAAATAAGGATGTAAATATAAATTATGTGACATCATTTCACGAGATTGGAGATGAAGATTTAATTATAATTCCTGGATCGAAAAATACTATAGATGATTTAAAAGATATAAAAGAAAAGGGTATAGCTCAAGAAATAATAAAAGCCTCAAGAAAAGGCACTCCTATTATAGGTGTGTGTGGTGGCTTCCAAATCTTGGGTCAAAGAGTTCTTGATCCTTATGGAATAGAAGGAGATATAAAAGAGTTACCAGGATTGGGGTTACTAGATATGGAAACTGTTATGGAGAGAGAAAAATTAACTAAACAATACTCTGGGACATTGTTAGGAAAAGCAGGTTTGCTTGAAGGTTTAGGGGATGTATCTATAAATGGTTATGAAATACATCAAGGTGTTACCACTGGAAATGAAGTTTCAGTGACAGAAGATGGAAGATTTGTAGCGGTAGTAAAGGATAATATAATGGGAACTTATCTTCATGGAATATTTGATAATCTTGAATTTACAGATTTTATTTTAAATAAAATTAGAGAAAAGAAGGGATTAGAAGCGAAGAATAGTGAGGTAAGTTTTGATGAATATAGATTACAGGAACTCGATAAACTTGAGCAAATATTGAGAGAAAATGTGGATATGAAAGCTATTTATAAAATTTTGGAGGAAAATTAAATGAGTTTTATTCTAAAAGTTTGGGTAGCGTATATTTTGGATTTGATATTGGGAGATCCACAATGGTTTCCACATCCTGTAAGAGTAATTGGAAAATATATAAACTTTTTAGAAAAACTTTTTTATAAGAGAGAGAATAAAATTTTTTTTGGTGGAGTTTTAGCAGTGATTGTTATTTTAACAACGGGGATAGTATCCTATTACCTTGCTAAAACATCAAAATATTTAGAGATATTTTTTCTTTATACAACACTAGCTACTAATAGCTTGGGTTCAGAAGGGATAAAAGTTTACAATATATTGAAAAGTGGCGATTTAAAAAAAGCACAAAAAGAACTGTCATATCTTGTGAGTAGAGATACTGGGGAGATGGATGAGATTCAAGTTGTAAGAAGTACTATGGAAACTATTGCAGAAAATAGTGTGGATGGGATTATAGCCCCAATGTTTTATGCGTTTGTAGGAAGTTTAATCAGTATAGGTGGAATTAGTCTAGCATTACCATTTGCAATGGGCTATAAGGCTGTCAATACATTAGATTCAATGGTAGGATATAAAAATGAAAAATATATTGATTTTGGTATGGTTTCAGCAAAAATTGATGATTTCTTTAATCTTGTACCAGCTAGAATATCCGGATTTTTAATAATACCTATAGCGACATTAATTTTGGGGATGGGATTTAAAAATCCTTTTAAAATTTGTTTAAGAGACAGAAAAAATCATGCAAGTCCTAATTCTGGGCACCCAGAATCCGCTTTTGCAGGAGCCATTGGAGTTCAATTTGGTGGAAAAACAAAATATTTTGGTAAATATTTTGATAAGCCCACGATAGGAGATAAAATTAAAGAGTTTGAAGCAGAGGATATAAAAAAATCGTATAAAATTATGTTTACAACATCTTTAGTAGGGATAATTTTATTTTCAGGTTTAATTCAAATCATATAGGAAGTGAAGAGATGGATTTACATGGAGGAAATATTTATAAATTAAAAAGAGAAAAAGGGATTGAAGTTTTGGATTATAGTTCAAATATAAATCCATTAGGAGTTCCAGAGAGTTTTAAAGATGCAGTTATAAAAAATTTTGATTCTTTAGAAAGATATCCAGATATAGATTATACAGAATTGAGACAAGCAATTGCAAAATATAATGATTGTTCAATTGAAAATATAGTGGTAGGCAACGGAGCAACAGAGGTTTTATTTCTTTATATGAAAGCTATTGCGGCTAAAAAAGTATTGATAATAGCGCCAACTTTTGCTGAATATGAAAGAGCAGCAAAATCGGCAGGAAGAGATGTGAAATTTTTTCCTTTGAGTAAAGACTTTTCTTTGAACGAAAATTTATTGCTTGATTTTATAACAGATGAAGAGGTTGTAGTAATTTGTAATCCGAATAATCCTACAGGAAAGTTTCAAAAATTAGAAAAAATAGAGAAAATAGCGAATGCTTTGGAAAAAAAGGGAAAAAAATTATTTATAGATGAAGCTTTTGTTGAATTTGTAGATGGTTGGGAAGAAAAGACAGCAGCCCTCCTTAAACATAAAAATATTTTTATATTGAGAGCGTTAACTAAATTTTTTGCTCTTCCAGGAGTAAGACTAGGTTATGGAATAACTTTAGATTTAGAACTTTTAGAAAAAATAAAAGAGATTAGAGAACCTTGGAGTGTAAACGGTGTAGCAGAAATTGCAGGAAAAACAATGCTGTTGGATAAAAAATATATAAGAGAAACAGAAGAGTGGATAAAAGAGGAAAAAATTTGGTTTTATCAAGAACTTTTAAAGTTAGATAAAGTGGAGGTTAGCCCTACAGAAACAAATTTTATACTTGTAAAATTATTGGAAGATAATGCTAAAAGTTTTAGAAAAAAAATGATAGAAGCGGGTGTTCTAGTTAGGGATGCTTCCAATTTTATGTTTTTGGATGAGAGCTATATAAGGCTTGCAATAAAAGATAGGGATAAAAACCAAAAGGTTTTAGATGCTTTAAAAAAGGTGATGGAGGCATGAAAGGATTTGTTTTAGCAGGAACAAGGAGTGGGATAGGGAAAACAACTATTTCAATGGGATTGATGTCAGCTTTTGAAGATGTTTCACCTTTTAAAGTAGGGCCGGATTATATAGATCCAAGTTTTCATAAATTTGTAACAGGAAATAAAAGTTATAACCTAGACCTTTTTTTGATGGGAAAAGAGGGTGTAGAATATAGCTTCTATAAACATTCTAAACAAATATCTATTGTCGAGGGTGTTATGGGATTATATGATGGCTTGGGAAATGATTTAGATAATTTTAGTACAGCTCATCTTTCAAGGGTTCTTAATCTTCCTGTTATATTAGTAGTAGATTCTGGAGGGAAGAGTACAAGTATAGCCGCAGAGATTTTAGGGTATAAGTTATTAGATCCAAAGGTAAATATTGCAGGGGTTATTATAAATAAAGTGAATAGTGAGAAGCTTTATTTTATGTTAAAAGAAGCTATAGAAAAGTATACCGGAATTCCTTGTGTGGGTTATTTAAAAAATGATGAAAAATTAGCAATAAGTAGCAGACATTTAGGACTTTTACAAGCTGAAGAGATAGAAGATTTAGAAGAAAAAAAATCAATTTTAAAAGAAGAGATAAAAAGAACAATAGATTTAAAACAAATATTTGAAATTGCTACAAATATCTCTTTAAAGAAAGAGCAAGATCTATTTAGTGAGTTTGAAAATAAATATAGAGGTTTAAAGGTAGGAATAGCAAAAGATTCGGCATTTTCATTTTATTATGAGGATAATATAGAGTTACTTCAAAAGATGGGGATTGAAATTTTAGAATTTTCACCTATCAAAGATAAAAAAGTTCCAGATGTAGATTTATTGTATTTTGGTGGAGGATATCCTGAAAATTATTTATCAGAACTTTCAGAAAATATATTATTTATAGATTCTTTAAAATCTTACCATGAAAAAGGTGGGTTTATATATGGAGAATGTGGTGGATTTATGTACTTAAGTTCCGCTATAAAAGACCTATCAGAACAAAGATACACAATGGCAAATATTTTAGATTGTGATGTTAAAATGACAGGAAAACTTTTTATAAAAAGATTTGGTTATGTGGATGTAGAGTGGGGCGACTTGAAAGGCAAAGCTCATGAATTCCACTATTCGACAATAGATAATCAAGGTTTAGATGAAAGAGTTTTTAGGGTAATAAAACAAGATGGAAGAGAATGGATGTGTGGATATAAAAATAAAAATTTAATAGCTGGTTATCCTCATATACACTTTTTTAAAAGTTTAGACATAATTTTAGAAATATTAGAAGGAGTAAGAAGATGTCATACATAAAAAGACCACAAGATATAGAAATAAGAAGTTTTGAAATTATAGAGGAAGAGATGGGAGAAAAAGCATATGAATTTTCAGCAGAACATCTTCCAGTTGTAAAAAGGGTAATACACACCACAGCAGATTTTGAATATGCAGATCTATTGGAATTTTCGGAGGATGCTGTAAAATCTTGTATAAAGGCTTTGAAAGAGGGCGGTAAAATCTATTGTGATACAAATATGATTTCTAATGGACTTAGTAAAATTACACTAAATAAATTTGGATATTCTTCATATTCGTTAGTTTCGGATAAAGATGTTGCAGTAGAAGCCAAAGAAAGAGGAGTGACTAGATCTATAGTAGGAATAGAACATGCAGCAAAAGACCCGGATACAAAAATATATTTGATTGGGAATGCCCCCACAGCTCTGTTTAGATTAAAGGAGCTTATAGATTCAGGGGAGGTTCCAAAACCGGCTTTAATAGTTGGAGTTCCGGTGGGATTTGTTGGAGCTGCAGAGTCTAAAGAGATTTTACCGGGGAGTGGAATTCCATATATAATAGTAAAAGGGAGAAAAGGAGGAAGTCCAGTAGCCGTTTCAATATTACATGGAATTTTATATCAAATATATAAGAGAGAAGGATTCTAATATGGATAAAGAACTAAGATCTGGTTATACAACTGGAACTTGTGCTAGTGTGGCTGCATATGTTGCTCTTAGTTTATTGCTTGGTAGAGAAGTAGAGAATGAAATTGAAATTGTAACTCTAAATGGAATAACTTTGAAAGTGCCAGTGCATTCTAAAAAACTTGGTAATGGTTGGGCAAGAGCGGTTGTTTTAAAGGATGCGGGAGATGATCCAGATGTTACTAATGGTATAGAGATATGTGCTAAGGTGAGAATTGTTAAGGGTCTACCAGATATAAAAAAAGCTCATAGACATTCAAATATACTTATATTGGGTGGAAGAGGTGTTGGATTAGTAACTAAGAAAGGGTTAAAAGTTGAACCAGGAAAGTCGGCTATAAATCCAGGACCTCAAGAGATGATTGTAAAAGCGCTAAAAACAATATTAGATGAAAATACATATGTAGTTGTTACTGTGTATGTGCCCAAAGGAAGAGAAAAAGCTTTAAAGACATTCAATGCAAAGTTGGGGATACTGGGCGGAATATCGATTTTAGGTTCAACAGGAATAGTAAAACCTATGAGTGAAGATGCTCTAACAAAATCAATGTTTGCAGAATTAAAGGTATTGAAAGAGAATAGCTCAAGAGATTGGGTGATATTTGCTTTTGGAAATCATGGAAAACAGTTTTGTATGGATAATAACATTGATATTGAGCATATGGTCGTAACTAGTAATTATATAGGATTTATGATAGATTCAGCAGTGAAATTGGGGTTTAAGAAGGTGCTGTTGATTGGTCATATAGGTAAAGCTATAAAAATAGCTGGTGGAATATTTAATACTCATAGTAGAGTAGCAGATGGGAGACTTGAAATTTTAGCTGCAAATGCAGTTTTAGTTGATGAACCAAGAGAAAATATACTGAAAATATTAAAATCTAACACAGCTGAAGAAGCTTGTGAATATGTCAGTAGAAAAGATGAGCTATTTAATTTATTGTCAAATAAAGTAGCAAGCAGATGCAAAGAATTTTCAAGAGATGAGATTCGATTTGAAAATATGATGTTTAACTATAGAGGAGAAAGTTTGGGAAGTAGTGATGGATTCTATAGTATGATAGAGGAGTTAAGAAGTGAAGAATAGAGAGATAAAGGTGATAGGGTTAGGCCCTGGAAACCTAGACTATATAACAGGAGCTGGGATAAAAGCAATTCAAGATTCAGAGATTATTATCGGTGGAAAAAGACAATTAGAGGAGATAGAAACTCTTTTAAAAAATCAAGAGCAATACACACTTGGAAAACTTCAGTTGATGAAAGAATTTGTTTTAGAAAATCTAGATAAAAAGATTGCGTTTATAGTTTCTGGTGATACTGGATACTACAGCCTACTAACATATTTAAAAAATAATTTTATGGACATAAAATTTGGTGTTGTACCAGGAATATCTTCATTTCAGTATCTTTTTTCAAAAATAGAGATGACATGGGAATATTTTTCACCGCATAGCGTTCATGGAAGAGAATTTGATTATATAAAAGCTCTTGAAAATAGTAAAAATGGGGTTATACTTTTAACAGATAGTATTAATAATCCTATTGAAATATCAAAAGTACTTTTAAAAAATGGGATTGAGAATATAGAGGTTATTGTAGGAGAGAGATTATCCTATGAAGATGAGTGTATAACAAGATTTGATGTAAAAGATTATGAGCGGTACGATAGAGAGTACCTTATGAATGTGACAATTTTAAGAAAGATATAGGTGTTTATATGGGACATATTTATGACAAGGATTTTATTCAAAAAGAATTACCTATGACTAAACAAGAGATAAGAGCAATATCTATAGCTAAATTACAGCTAAAAGATGACTCTATCCTTATTGATGTGGGTGCAGGAACAGGAACTATAGGAATTGAAGGTGCTACATACCTTAGAAATGGTATGGTTTATTCCGTTGAAAAAGAGGAGAAAGGCATTGAAACTCTTAAAGAAAATATTAAAAGATTTAGACTAGAAAATATAAAGGTTATTGTAGGAAGAGCACCAGAAGCAATTCCAGAAATAAATTATGATAGGATGTTTATCGGAGGATCAACCGGATCGATGAGAAGCATTTTAGATCATTTTAAAAAATATGCTAAAGAAGATGCAAGAATTGTTATAAATGCTATAACATTGGAAACTTTAGCAGATGCTACAAAGTTATTAAAAGAGTTAAATTTTAAAAATATAGAAGTTGTAAATGTTGTTGTATCTAGAGGGAAAAATATCGGACCATACACAATGATGTATGGAGAAAATCCAATTTATATAATAACAGCAGATAAGGAGGAAATAAAGTAATGTCAACAGCAAGATTTTATGGAATAGGAGTAGGGGTTGGAGATCCCGATATGCTAACATTAAAGGCTATAAAAGCATTTAAGGAGTTAGATGTGGTTGTTTTACCTGAAGCTAAAAAAGCTGAGGGGAGTACAGCTTATGAAATAGCAAAAGAGTATTTGAAAGAGGGAGCAGAAACTTTATTTGTTGAGTTTCCAATGCTAAAAAGTGTTGAAGCTAGAAAAGAATTTAGACAAAAGAATGCGGAAGAGATTATTGCGCATTTAAACGCAGGTAAGAAAGTTGGATTTTTAACAATAGGGGATCCGATGACTTATAGTACTTATGTTTATATATTAGAATATTTAGATGGGAAAATTCCAGTGGAAACTGTGCCGGGAATATCATCTTTTTCAGATATGTCATCAAGATTTAATCTGCCTCTAGTTATGGGAGAGGAATCTTTAAAGGTTGTTTCTTTAAATGGAGATACAGATATAGTTGGAGAGATTAATTCAGCAGATAATATTGTATTTATGAAAGTATCTAGAAATTTTAATAAATTAAGAGCTGGATTAGAGGCGACAGGAAATTTAGAAAATGTAATAATGGTTTCAAACTGTGGAAAAGATATACAAGAAATAAATTTCGATTTAACAAAAAAAGAAGAGGAAACTATTCCTTACTTCACAACTTTAATATTAAAAAAAGGTGGTATCAATCAATGGAAAAAGTTTATTTCATAGGAGCAGGACCTGGGGATCCTGAATTAATAACAGTAAAAGGGCAAAGACTTGTAAAAGAGGCAGATGTAATAGTATATGCAGGGTCTTTAGTGCCAAGACAAGTAATAGAGTGCCATAAAGAGGGAGCTGAGATTCATAACTCTGCTTCGATGACCTTAGAAGAGGTTATAGATGTAATGGTTGCAGGGATAAAAGCGGGAAAGAAAGTAGCTAGAGTTCACACAGGAGATCCAGCTATATTTGGGGCTCATAGAGAACAGATGGATATGTTAGATGAGTACGAAATTGAGTATGAAGTTGTACCTGGAGTAAGTTCATTCTTAGCATCCGCAGCAGCAGTAAAAAAAGAGTTTACATTACCAAGTATATCTCAAACAGTTATCTGTACGAGAATGGAGGGAAGAACTCCTGTTCCAGAAAAAGAGAGTTTGGAGTCTCTTGCTTCTCATAGAGCTTCAATGGCAATATTTTTATCTGTTCATATGATTGGGGATGTTGTGAAAAAATTAGGAGTACATTATCCAATGACAACTCCTATTGCTATTGTTCAAAGAGCAACTTGGGAGGATCAAAAGATTGTTCTAGGAACTTTAGAGACAATTGAAGAAAAGGTAAAAGAAGCTAATATAACAAAAACAGCTCAAATTCTAGTAGGGGATTTTTTAGGAGATGAGTACGAAAAGTCATTGTTATATGATAAGCACTTTACACATGAATATAGAAAAGGAATCTAAAATGAAACTGGCTATATGGAGTGTAACAAGAGGAGCCGGATTTATTGGAGTTGGAATTTCAAAAAAAATTCCAAACTCCACCCTTTTCACGCTGAATAAATTTAATATAGATGAAAGTATTCAAATGGAAAACTTTACAGAAACTTTAAATGAAAAATTTCATGAATTTGATGGACATATATTTATAATGGCAACAGGAATTGTAGTTAGAAAAATATCTGAATTGATTGTTTCTAAAGATACAGATCCTGCAGTTGTTGTAATAGATGAAGGATTAAATTTTGCAATATCTCTTTTATCAGGACATTTAGGTGGTGCAAATGAACTTGTAGAACACCTAGGAGGTCGTTTAGGAGTGGTACCTATAGTTACAACGAGCTCAGATATAACAGGAAAAATAGCAGTTGATACTCTATCTCAAAAATTAAAATGTCAATTAGAATCGCTTGAGAAAGCCAAAAATATAACAGCTTTAATAGTGGATGGGAAGGATATAGAGTTGCATTTACCCAGAAATATATGCTCAGAGGGATGTAGTGAAGGAGTTATAGTTGTTTCAAATCGTGAGAAAGTAGAAATGATACAGTTATACCCTCAAAATATTATAGTAGGTATAGGTGCTAGAAGAGGTATCGAAAAAGAGATTATCTTTGATTTTTTAAAAGAAATATTTAATAAAAATAATCTTTCCTTAAAAAGCATTAAACATTTTGCTACAGTAGATTTAAAAGCTGATGAAGTTGGAATTTTAGAGGTAGTAAAAGAGTTGGGTAAAGAGTTAAAAATTGTTTCTCGAAGTGAAATTTTAGAGGTTGAAAATTTATTTGAAGGATCAGATTTTGTAAAAAAAGAGATAGGAGTTAGAGCGGTATCAGAACCATGTGCTTTTTTAACTTCTTCAAAAGATGGTAAGTTTTTAGAAATGAAAGCAAAATATAAGGGTGTAACCCTTTCAATTTATGAGGAGAGATTTATATATGAAAAAAGGTAAGATATACGTAGTAGGAATTGGACCAGGAAACATGCAAGATATCACTGTAAGAGCATATAACACTTTAAAAAATGTGGATGTTATCGCGGGATATATAACATATATTGATTTAGTAAGGGATGAATTTTCAGAGAAAGAGTTCTATGTTTCTGGAATGAAAAAAGAAGTAGCGAGATGTGAGCAGGTTTTAGAAATTGCAAAATCTGGTAAAGATGTTGCTCTTATAAGTAGTGGAGATGCTGGAATATATGGTATGGCTGGAATAATGATAGAGGTTGCACAAAAAGAAGGATATGACGTTGAAGTTATTCCTGGAGTTACTTCATCAGTTGCAGGAGCCGCTATCGTGGGGGCACCACTTATGCACGATCATGCTACGATAAGTTTAAGTGATCTTTTAACTGACTGGGATGTAATAACAAAAAGAATAGATAAGGCAGCTGAAGGGGACTTCATAATATCTCTTTATAATCCTAAAAGTAAAGGAAGAACAACTCAAATAGTAGAGGCTAGAGAATTAATGTTAAAACATAAAGCGGAAAAAACACCAGTAGCTCTATTAAGACATGTAGGAAGAGAGGAAGAGAATTATACTCTAACAAATTTAGGTGAATTTTTAAATCATGATATAGATA
Organism: uncultured Cetobacterium sp.; assembly: GCF_947072685.1. GTDB lineage: Bacteria > Fusobacteriota > Fusobacteriia > Fusobacteriales > Fusobacteriaceae > Cetobacterium_A. The sequence continues at coordinate 15,972 of NZ_CAMTIK010000017.1, forward strand.
TGTTTACTGTAGTTGTAGTAGGAAATTCTAAAACATACATTTCAAATGATAGAATGATAACTCCAAGAGGATATCATATATGATTTGGGTTATAGGTGGAACAAAGGACTCTAGAGATTTTATAGAGTCCTTTCCTTTTAAAGAAAAACTGATAGTTACTACTGCAACAGAGTATGGTGGTAAATTATTGGAGGGGTTTAAAGAGTTAAAAGTTTTTTGTAAAAGAATGGACCAGAAAGAGATGGTTGAATTTATAAAAGAGATGAAAATAGAAAAAATAGTAGACTTATCTCATCCCTATGCTATAGAGGTTTCTAGAAATGCAATTGAATGTTCTGAAACTTTGGAATTGGAGTATATAAGATTTGAAAGAGAAAATCTCTTTCATGAAAATGGGATTTTAGAATTTAAAGAGGTTAATTCTTTAGTGAAGTATATTGAAGAACTTGATGGAAATATATTTGTGACGTTGGGAAGCAATAATATTGAAAAATTTAAAGGATTAAAAAATTTACAAAAGATATATTTTAGAATTTTACCAAAATGGGATATGATAAAAAAGGTAGAAGATATAGGAGTTTTGCCAAAAAATATAGTTGCAATGCAGGGGCCATTTAGTAAAGAATTAAATATTGCAATGATGAGGCAACTGGATATAAAATATATGATAAGTAAAAAAGGTGGGAATACTGGAGGAGAAAAAGAAAAGCTAGATGCCACGTTAGAAGTAGGAGCTAAATCTATTTTATTATCTAGACCAGAGATAGAATACCCCCTAGAATTCTCAAATCTGTTGGAACTTTTAAAATATATGAAATGAATATATAGGAGTAAATTTTATTTATAAGACAGTAATGATATTTATATGTACAATAAATAATTAAATAGTATAAAAAATATGTTAAATGTAATCTTGCAAAACATTTATTTTTAATATACTTACTATTCACCCCATATATAGTTGAACTATTCATTATTTATATAATGTCATTGACATTTTATATGAAAAGAGGTATATTTACTCTATAAGAAATATATGGAGGAAGATATAGATGAACAAGAAAATTGTATATGTTATTTTAGGAATGGCTGTAGCTATTAATATATATGCAAAGGGTTTAAAGAGTGATACAACTGAGGATAGACAATTTTCTTTGAAGAGATCTACAATTGCAAAAACAACAGAGATTTTTAATTATTTAAATAAAAGTTCAGAGTTAAAACCTATTACTGAAGAAGGACTTTCAGATGTAAGTAATCAAAATGTGAATTTTGTAATAAACAAAATGAGATAAACTATTTTAGATAAAGTGTGATGATGAAATAAAAAAAGACTGAGTAGACGCAGTCTTTTTTTATTTTATAACTATCTATCGGGTTTGTAATTTATTGGAGAACTCTTGAAAAATAGATTCGCTTTTCTGGCTTCTTTCTCGACTCCTAAGAGCTCTTCTGCAATATGTGTCATATTTCTTAAAATATGAGGTTCAAAAACATTTTCAACAATAATCCCCTCTTTATTTTTTAAATCAATATAATTTTTCCAAAGATATTTTTTTATATTTTCTATTTCGGCAGGCTTTCTGAGAAGTGTTAAAAAGTCCTCTTTTATTTTATTAAATTCCACGTTGTCGATGGCTTCTTTTTTTAATACTTCATGAAATTTATTTTTTAGTTTGGTTGTTTCCTCTTCGTGTAGTTCATAGAGAACATATTTGATCTTATCCCAAATCTCTTTTAGAGAATCTTTTGAACAAATGTTTTGTTCCTTTACCCAAACGAAGGCAACGAGTCTTCTTTTCCAATCCCACCATCTAATAGGGCTTTGTAAATCAACAGAGCTTATTAAAAAAATGTTCCTATCTAGCAAAAGAGCTCCAAAAACTCCAGGTGGATTTCCGAGTCTTTGATTTTTTAAACTTGTTCTATAAACACCGCAAGATGGACTTCCTTCCATAAAAATATATGCATCAATATTTGCTCTTTCAAGAGTTTCCAAACAAGCATGAGCCCCACTTTTAATCACTTCAGATTTATTTTTACCCTCTTTATTTTTAATTATAGCTTTTCCTCTCCAAAAATCAAAACCATCGCCTCCAGAGAGTTTAATACTCGCTCGAGGGACACCCATTCCACTCATAATTTCAGGGCAGACAGGGGTCCAAATGAATTGCCCTCTATCTCGACCTAGACATTGAGTTAAATCAATACCTTTACCATTGTATCTAACTTTAGATCCAAATTGGCAAGCAGATATTCCTATTCTTAACTTTCGTTTTAATAAATTCTCCATATTTAAAACTCCTTTTATTTTGTATTTCGTCGAATAAATCTAACTAATTCATTAAAAAAAATAATACTACAGCTAAAAGAAATGATTTTAAAGTATTCGTAGAAACTTAACTTATGGACAGAGAAAAATTCTGGAAGAAATATGTTAATAGTTATTTGAACAAAGAACATTAGACAGAATACAATGTTAAGATTTCTATTGTCAAAAGCTCTATTTAGAATAGATGTTTTCCCAATTTCTTTACAATTAAAAACATTTATTATCACCATAAATGTGAAAAAGTTAAAGATATAAGTGGGAATGTAAAAAGGAGGTATTTTTAAAAATCTGATAATAAATGTAGAAAAGCAAACAATGAAAAGAGAATTACTAAGAGTATTGATCCACATATTTGCAGTTAAAATACTTTTTTTCTTATCTCTTGGTTTTTCTTGCATAATATTATCTCTAGTTTTTTCAAATCCTAGTGAAATTGCTAGAGGACCGTCCATCATTATATTTATCCAAAGGATTTGTATTGGTCTTAGAGGAGTAGTCCAGTCAAAAATTTCAAAAAGTAAAATTAAAAAAAGAGCACTTAAATTAACAGTTTGTTGAAATTGAATAAATTTTTGAAAATTTTCATAAAGACCTCTTCCTTCTTTTATTGCTTTTACAATGGTAGCAAAAGAGTCATTTAAAAGAACTATATCAGCTGTTTCTTTAGCCACTTCAGTACCAGTAATTCCCATTGATATACCAACTTCAGCTCTTTTAAGAGCAGGAGCATCGTTGACACCATCTCCGGTAACAGCCACAGACTTTCCAGATTTCATTAAAGAATCCACAATCCTTAACTTTGTCATGGGATTGCTTCGTGCAATAATTGAGATGTTTTCGAGTTGTAGTTGGAGCTCGTTATCTGTCATTTTATCAATATCACTAGCCTCAAGAATTAAATTGTTTGTTTTTATTAGATTTAATTGTTGAGCAATTGAAGTTGCTGTAAAAAGATTATCGCCTGTCAATATTTTTATATCTATGCCAGCATCTTTACAGATTTTAATTGCAGGAAAAACTTCAGGTCTAATAGGATCTGTAATAGCCATGAAACCATCAAAAATAAGTTTTTTTTCAAAGTTTATCTCTCCATCAAAATGAGAATTGTCATCAATAATAGAGTGAGCAAAAGCAATGATTCTTTTAGCTTGTTTTTGATATTGCTGAATCTCCTCTTCAACTTCTTGTTTATTTTCAATATTTAAAGATTCTAAAATTATTTCAGGGGCACCTTTGATCAAATATATAAAACGATCTTCAAACTTAATAATTGTACTCATTTTTTTCTTTTCAGAGCTAAAAGGATATTTGTGAATGACTGAAATATTTTTAGGAGGCTCTTCAAGGGTTGTGTGATTTAAAAGAGCTACTTCTGTGGGATTACCAAAATATTTATCGATACCATTTTCATTTTTTAAAAAAGAGTTATTATTAAATTTAATATTTAAAAGCAAAAATTGATTATTAATGATAAAAGAATCTGTGACAGTCATTTTATTTTGAGTGATTGTTCCAGTTTTATCAGAACATATTAAATCAATAGATCCAATAGCTTCACAGCTAACTAATTTTTTAACAAGAGCATTTTCTTTACTGAGTTTAATCATAGATAAGGCAAGAGTTGTTGCAACCATAGTAGAAAGACCTTCTGGAATAGTAGAAACGATTAAAACAATACTCAAAGTTAAGGCTTCGATGATATTCTCTAAAGATATTTTTTGATGAACGCTAAAATTAAATATTTTTAATAAAAATACGACAATAGCTATAGATGTTCCAATTAAAGCGATTTTTTTGCCTAAAAGACCCAGTTCTTTTTGTAGCGGTGTTAAAATTTCATAGTCTTTTTGAATTGATTTGGATATCTTTCCAAATTCGGTATTATCTCCAGTATTTGTTATGACAAATTGACCGCTTCCATCAACAACATACGTTTCGGCAAATACTTTAAAATCAAGATTTGAATCTAAAGAAAAAATTTGTTTTTTAACGGGAAAACTTTCGCCTGTTAAAATGCCCTCTTCTACTTCCAAGTTAAAGCTTTCAATGACAACTCCATCGGCTGGAATTTTATCTCCAATACTTAAAATAATAATATCACCGGGATAAATATTTTCTTTAGAAATTTCTAAAATTTTATCATCTCGAATAGTTTTTACAAAAGTTTTTTCACCAATCTTTTTAAGAAGGTCAAAAGATTTTTGAGATTTCATCTCCATAAGAACAGTTATAGAGCTAGCTAGAATAACAGACAGAGTAACCCCGATAGTTTCAGGCCAGTCAGGGGGTTCGCCTTTAGAAATTTTTAGAAAATTTATTATAACAGTTAAAAATATTGCGAAAACTAAAACTTTTACCATAGGTTCTGAAAGAGCGACAATAACTCTTGTAAGGAAAGTTTTTTGTGGGATATCAGTAATTATATTTTTGCCAAATTTATTTTCTTTAGACTCTAATATTGATGAATTTAATCCAGTAGAAGAACTATCAAGTTCTTCTAAAAAATCTTTAATTTCTTTAGAGAATAGATTGTGCATACATCACCATCCTTTTTTAAAGTATATTTTAAATATACTTTAAAAAAACTTCACTCCTTTATTTTTTTGATAAATACTCAACTATTGACAATTTATAAGTGATAGGGTATATAAAGATAGAGAATTAAAAAAATTAAAAGTTTACCAAAATTTTATTTTTGCAATGTACAATAAGAAAAACTTAAATTTGTGGAGGGGAAAATGGAAATTTCAGCAGTAATTCCTGTTTATAACGAAAAGGATAATATTTATCCCATGGTTGATGCAGTAGAAACCGCTTTAAAAAAAGGTTTTAAAAATTATGAAATTATATTTGTAAACGATGGTAGCAAAGATGGAAGCTATGAAGTTTTAGAAGAGTTAAAAAAAAATAACCTAAATATAAAAGTTTACCATTTTACAAAAAATAATGGACAGAGTGCTGCGATAGAAGCTGGATTTAAAAAAGCTAGCGGGGAACTAGTTCTTATGATGGATGGGGATTTACAAACAGATCCAGAAGATGTATATGAGCTGTTAAAATATATTCCAGAATACGATATGGTGAATGGAAAAAGAGCAACAAGAGAGGATGGATTTAAAAGAAAACTAGCTTCCAAAATAGGGAACGGGTTTAGAAATTTTGTAACTGGAGATAATATTGAAGATACTGGATGTCCATTAAAACTCTTTAAAAAAGAGGTCGTAAAATCATATAAAATGTTTAATGGAAGTCATAGATTTTTACCGACACTCGCTAAATATATGGATTACAAGGTAAAAGAAGTTCCAGTAAGACATTATGATAGACTTTATGGGAAATCAAAATATAAAGTTTTTGGAAGAGGATTTAAAGCCTTCAAAGATGTATTTGCAACTAGATGGATGAAAAGCAGAATGTTAAATTGGCGAATAGAAGGAGAATTAAATGCTTGATAACTGGAATATTTTTTTAATTATAGGGTTTGTAGGACAGGGGCTTTTTTCTATGAGATTTATTATTCAATGGATAGCTAGTGAAAAAGCAAAAAAAAGTGTAATTCCTTTTTCATTTTGGATATTTAGTTTGTTTGGAAGTATTCTTTTATTGATCTATGCAATCTATAAAAAAGATCCAGTATTTATTTTAGGGCAGGCCCCAAATGTATTGATTTATTCTAGAAATATATATCTAATAAAAAGAGAAAAACTTGGAGGAGAAAGATGAAAATAATTGTGACGGGAGCTGCAGGATTTATAGGTTCGCATTTGGTAGAGAAATTGTTGAAACATGGGCATAAAGTTATTGGGATTGATAATTTTCATGATTTTTATTCAGAGGATATAAAGGTAAAGAATGTTTTAGAAAGTTTGAATAAAGTTGAAAAATTATCTGAAGTATTAATAGAAAAGAATAGAGATAAAAAAATTAAAAAATTACTTGAAATCACTCAGTGTGAGGGATACTATCTTAGTTTTTCAGATCTTAGAGATATTGACACTTTAGATAGACTTTTTAAAGATAACAAAATAGACTTAGTGATCAATTTAGCGGGCCTTGCAGGGGTGAGACCCTCTTTGGAAAAACCTATGGAGTATGAAGAGGTTAACGTTAAAGGCTATTTAAATCTACTTGAGTGCTGTAAAAAATATGGAGTACAAAAGTTTATTCAAGCCTCATCGAGCTCTGTTTACGGAAATAATAAAGAGGTTCCATTCAGAGAGGACGCAGTTGTTGACTTTGCAATCTCTCCCTATGCAGCTACAAAAAAATCTTGTGAAGTTTTTGGACATGTCTATTTTAAACTCTACGGAATAGACACATTACAGTTTAGATTCTTTACTGTTTATGGTCCAAGACAAAGACCGGATTTAGCTATTTATAAATTTGTAGATAGAATTTTAAAGAATGAGAGTATTCCATTTTTTGGAACCGGAGATACCTATCGAGATTATACATATATAGATGATATTATAGATGGGGTTATGAAAGGTGTTTTATATTTAGAGAAGAATAAAGATGTGTATGAGATTATTAACTTAGGAGAATCTGATGCTATATCGTTAAAAGAGATGGTAGAAATAATTGAGATGACATTGAATAAAAAAGCTGTTTTAAACAGATTACCTATGCAACCAGGAGATGTAAAAAGAACATTTGCAAATATAGATAAAGCAAAATCTCTTTTAGGATATACTCCAAAAACAGATTTTAAAGATGGAATACAAAAGTTTGTCAATTGGTATTTAGGAGGTAAATAATGAATGTTACTGTAATTGGAACAGGGTATGTGGGATTGGTTCAAGGTGTTATTTTGAGCGAGTTTGGGCATAGAGTAATTTGCATGGATATAGACAAATTGAAGATAGAAAATTTAAAAAAAGGAGTTCTTCCAATATATGAACCCGGATTAAAAGATATATTGGAAAATAATGTAAAAGAAAAAAGATTAACTTTTACAACAGATATAAAGGAAGCAGTTGAAAATTCTGAAGTCATATTTATAGCGGTTGGGACACCTCCAGCAGAGGATGGTTCAGCAGATTTAAAATATGTTTTAGAATGTGCTAAAAATATTGGTGAAAATCTTGAGGAGTATAAGGTGGTTGTCAATAAATCGACTGTTCCAGTTGGAACTGGAGACCTAGTAGAAAAAGAGATAAAAAAAGTACTGGAAAAAAATGGGAAAATAGTTGAATTTGATGTTGTTTCAAATCCAGAATTTTTAAGAGAAGGAAAAGCAGTAAATGACTGTTTAAGACCTGATAGAGTGGTTGTTGGGTCTGAAAGTTTAAGAGCACTAGACATTATGAAAAAAATTTATAATGTTCTATATATAAATAAAACTCCTTTTGTTTTTACAAATAGAAGAACTTCAGAAATGATAAAATATGCATCCAATGCATTTTTAGCAGTAAAAATTTCATATATTAATGAGATGGCACTTCTAGCAGAAAAGGTAGGAGCCAATACTCAAGAAATTGCACAAGCTATGGGTATGGATGGTAGAATATCTCCAAAATTTTTACATTGTGGTCCAGGATATGGGGGATCATGTTTTCCGAAAGATACAAAAGCAATTGTAGAGATTGGAAAAAAATATGGAGAGAATATGTCTGTAATATCTGCAGCTATTAGTGCAAATGAAAAGCAAAAACAAAAGATGATAGAAAAAATATTGAAAGAGATGGAAACTGTTTCGGAAAAAATAATAGGGATTTTAGGACTGACATTTAAGCCGGAGACGGATGATATGAGGGATGCACCAAGTATTGATATAATTAGAGGACTTATAAAAAATGGAGTGAAAATAAAAGCTTATTGCCCTAAAGGTATTGAGGAAGCACGATGGAGATTAAAAGATTTAAAAGGAAATATAGAGTTTTGTGAAAGTGAAATTAAGTGTTCTGAAGGTGTAGATGGAATTGTACTTATGACTGAATGGAATCAGTTCAGAGGAATGGACTTAGAGGGATTAAAGAAGAGAATGCGAAATAATTTTTATTTTGACTTGAGAAATATTCACAGTAAAGATGACAATGTAAGAGCATTGTTTAAGTATTTTCCTGTGGGACAATATTAGGAGATAAAATGAAAAAATTAGAGAGTGTTTTTAAGGAAAAATATAAAATATTTTTTATTGGTTATTTTGCATTGATTATTGGTATAGCATTTTTAAGATTTCCTGATATAAGAAATGAATTGAAATATTTTGTAATAACTGACCAAATGTTAGAAAATAACAGGTTTTTAGTATTGAAATATTTCAATGAGTTATATCCAGATAAGCCACCTGTATATTTTTGGTTATTATCTTTTTTGAGATCAATATCTAAAGAAAATTTTTATCCTTTAGCTTTGATATGTGGAGGAGTAATACCAGCGGGGATATCAGCTTTTTTTAGTTTTAAAATTTTAAAAAAACTTTGGGGAGAAGAGATGGCATATTTATCGACTTCAGTTTTGATAACCCTTCCCTACCTATTTGGAGTTTCTTTAGTTTTAAGAATGGATTACTTGATGATGATGTTTATAGTTATAACTTTATATATATTTTTTGATTCATATTATAATAAAGAAGTCATAAGTGATAAGCAAATAATAATTTTTTACTTTTCAATTGGCTCAGGGATTTTAGTAAAAGGTGGTGGCGCATTTGCAATCCCAATGATAACCATACTCACCTTTTTATTTTTAGATAAGAATTTGAAGTTTTTAAAAAAATTAAGACCATTTCTGGGTTTAATAATTTTAATGGCTATTTTAGGCGGATGGTTTTTTGCATTATCACTAAATGAAGATGGGAAAGAGTATGTGAAGTTATTATTAGGACAGGAAACATTGGGAAGAATGGTCAAGGCTAAAGCACACACAAAACCAATCTATTATTATATTCGTCAGCTTCCATTAACAACTCTACCATTAGCACCATTTTTTATAATGGGGATTTATTCTCTTTTGAAAAAAATAAAGAGTTTTAAAACTTGGAAGAGCATCGATAAAATAAGTTTTTGTTGGTTTGTTCCAAATCTTGTATTTTTTAGTTTTTTAAGTGGAAAATTAGAGATCTATATGTTACCTCTATACCCAGCAATAGTTATAATATCATTAAGATTTGTAGAGAAAACTTGGAGTGGAACAAAGGAAAAAATACTAAAAAAAATATTGTATATAAATTTATCGGTTATATTTATTTTGTTACTAGCACTGCCATATTATAATAAAAATTATACATTAAAACCTGTGGTGGATTTTTTAGTAGAATCAAACGATAGAGTTTTTAGCTATAGGTTTGTAGATGCTAAAAATATAACTTACGAAATTAAAAGAGATTTTATAGAGGAAATACCTTTGGATAGGGTAGAAAAACTTTCTGAAGGAGATTTGATTGTAGTTAAAAACAAATATAGAGCTGAATTGGAGAGATTAAAGGTAGAAGAGGTTTATACAAATAAAGAGTACAGTATTTTAATAAAAATAAATTAAAATTTAATTTAACATCTGGAGGAGTTGTGTCAAAAAATAAAAAAATATTGTTAATATCGTTGTTGAGTGTCATATCATTTTTTAGTACACTCTGGATAAGAGGAGCGGACTTAATGGAGTCTAGAAATTTTATTTCAGCCAGAGAGATTGTTATAAATAATGAGTGGTTTGTGACAACACTTAATGGAGAGTATAGATTTGAAAAGCCCCCACTACCCACATGGCTAACAGCAGCAGTTATGAAAATTTCTAATAATTTTTCTGATGAATGGTTACTACGACTACCAGTCGCATTAATTTGCTTACTGTTAATCTATTATATATATAAGCTGGTAAAGATATTTTCAAACTCTGAAAATCTAGCTTTTATAACATCTTTTGTTGCGGCAACAACGTTTATGTTAACAAAAATAGGTGCTGAAAATGCGTGGGATGCATATCCGTATGTATTTATGTTTGGAGTAATAACTTATTTGGTTACAGGAGTTAAAACTCAAAAATTATCAGATTTTTTATTGAGTGGAGTTTTATTTGCCTGTTCACTTTTAAGCAAAGGACCTGTAGCTATTTATGGGATGCTTCTTCCGTTTGTACTGTCATATATCTATATATATAAATTTGAGGAGATACGAAAGAACAAAACTGGAATATTATTATCTTTTGTAATAGGTATTTTATTAGCAATAATTTGGCCTGTTGGAATGATAATTGAGAATAAAGACCTTTTTTTCTCGGTTTTAAATAAAGAGAAAGATACTTGGACAAGTAAACATGTCAGAGGATTTTTTTATTATTTTAATTATTTTGCATACATGGGTTCTTGGGCAATCTTCTCAATAGTTCCATTTTTAAAAAAATGGAATTTTAGGGATGAAAAAAGAAATAAATTTTTTAGATTTGGAATAATTTGGAATCTTTTGACATTGCTCTTTTTATCGCTTATAAAAATGAAGAAAGAAAGATATGGATTGCCAATTTATATAGTCTCAACCATTCCTGTCGGAATAATTTTAGATTATTATCTAAATAAAAAATGGGAGCTTTTTAAAAAATTTGATCGAATTATCTTCTATATTCAATTTATTTTGATAGTGATTGTGAGTTTAGCGGGAGTATTTATATTAAAATGGAAATCATATTCGCTTAATTTTAAAAATTATTGGTTATTTTTAATATTTATAGGGTTATTTATATATATAGTAGTTGATTTATTTAAAAGTTATCTCAGAGAAAAAGATAAATTTAAGAAAAAAATAGTTTTATACAGTGGGTTAATATTGGTATTAGTGAACGTGAGTTTAACTTGGATAATTGAGAAGGATATAAGAGGAAAAAATAAGAATGAACATTTATTGTTAGAAACATTACAAAAATCTAAATTAGAATACCCCATATATTCTGAAGATTTTTCAATTGAAGATGTTTGGAATGTTGGAAAAGAAGTGATTAAGTTAACACCTGAAAAAAAATTACCAAATAAATTTTATTATTTAAGTGGAAGAAAAATAGATGAAAAAAAATTTAAAGAATATAAAATAGAGTTAAAAGATGATTTTTATAGATTTAAGAATAATAATAAAATTATATATCTATATTTTTTAGAAAAAATTAAATAAAAATATTCTAATACGCTCTTAAGTTGTAAATTTCACGACTTAAGAGCGTATTTTGTTAAGACCACTTTTAAAGGATAAAATATATTTGAGGAGTACTATAAAAATAAGTAGTCTAATTTTAAAGGCGGTGCATATGGAAAAATATGAAATGGAAAAGCAGATAAAACAATCATTGATATTCTATTCAAAATCTAATATAGAAGCTTTATATCAAGAGTTTAAAAGTGGAGAAGAGGGATTGAATTCAAATATCGCAGAGGAAAAATTAAAGATATATGGACTAAATGAAATATCTAGTCAAAAATCTAAAGTGTGGTATATTCAATTGTTTTTAGCATTTATAAATCCATTTAATTTTATACTGGGGACCTTAGCTATAGTTTCAATTTTTACGGATGTAATTTTTGTCAGTAAAGAAAATAGGAGTTGGGTTTCTATATTTTTAATACTATCTATGATTCTTGTCAGCAGTTTAATAAAATTTATACAGGAGTATAAATCCAATAAAACAGCGGAACATTTAAAAGCATTGATAGTGACTAAGGTTTCAGTTTTAAGAGATAGTGTTTGGAAAGATATAGACTTAAAAAAAATTGTACCTGGAGATTTGATAAAATTAGCAGCAGGAGATATTGTACCTGGAGATTTAAGAGTTATTAAAAGTAAAGATTTATTTATAAGCCAATCGGTTTTAACAGGGGAATCAGATCCTGTAGAGAAGTCTGTAAATTTAGCAAAAGAAAGTATTATAATATCTGAAATATCCAATTTGGCATTGATGGGAACAAATGTACTCAGTGGGTCTGCTGTGGGGATAGTTTTACATACAGGTGGGATGACGTTTTTAAGCACAATAAGTGAAAGCTTAAGCGGAGTGAAGATTGAAACTAGTTTTGAAAAAGGGATTGATGATATCTCAAAACTTTTAATTAAGTTTATGTTTTTAATGGTTCCAATTGTATTTTTTATAAATGGATATTTAAAAAATGAGTGGTTTGAATCTCTTCTTTTTAGTTTATCTGTTGCAATTGGATTAACACCAGAGATGTTACCTATGATAGTGACTGGAAATTTGACTAAAGGAGCTATTGAGCTATCTAAGAAGAAAACAATAGTAAAAAAACTTGATTCAATACACAATTTTGGAGCAATGAATATCCTTTGTACTGATAAGACAGGGACTTTAACACTGGATAAAGTATCTGTTGTAAAATATTTAAATTTACATGGAGAACAAGATGAAAACGTGTTATATTTTGGATATTTAAATAGTTTTTTTCAAACAGGATTAAAAAATCTTATGGATAGAGCAATTCTTGATTTTGAAGATCAGCATTCGCATATAAAAAATGAATATAAAAAAATAGATGAACTTCCTTTTGATTTTGATAGACGAAGAATGTCAGTTATTTTAGAAAATAACTCAAAACAAAGAGTTATGATAACTAAGGGAGCTATTGAAGAGATGTTGGCAATATCTAAATTTGCAGAGATTGATGGAGTAATAATGCCTTTGGAAGATGAGGTAGGTAATAGAATAAAGAGTTTAGTTAATGATTTGAATAATGACGGAATGAGAGTTATAGGAATCAGTAAAAAAATACTATCGATGGAAAGAGAGTTGAATTTTACAGTTAAAGATGAAGCAGATGTAATTTTTATAGGAGTTTTAGGATTTTTAGACCCAGCTAAGGACGGCGTTGGAGATGTTTTGAAATCACTAAGCGAGTATGGTGTGAGTGTTAAAATTCTTACAGGAGATAATGAATTAGTTACTAGAAAGGTTTGTAGAGATATAGGAATTGATACAAGTAATACAATAGATGGCGAGCTAATAGACAGTTTAAAAGATATCGAATTGAAAAAACTTTTGAACAACACTACAATATTTTGTAAATTATCACCGACAAATAAGTCTAGGATTATAAAGCTACTCCAAGAGATGGGAAATACAGTTGGATTTATGGGGGATGGAATAAATGATTCCCCTGCTTTAAGACGGGCGGATGTTGGAATATCCGTAGATACAGGGGTAGATATAGCTAAAGAATCAGCTGAAATAATTCTTTTGGAAAAGGATCTAACTGTTTTATTAGAAGGGGTTATTGGTGGAAGGAAGGTATTTACAAATATGACAAAATATTTGAAAATGACAGCTTCATCAAATTTTGGAAATGTCTTTAGTGTAGTTATAGCGAGTGCATTCTTACCATTTTTACCAATGTTACCAATCCAGATATTGTTTCAAAATCTTTTGTATGATATCTCACAAATCTCAATTCCATGGGATAATGTAGATGAAGATGAGATTTTAAAACCTAAAAATTGGAGTGCAGAAAGCATAGGGACATTCATGATATATATAGGTCCTATTAGTTCTATTTTTGATGTATTAACATTTTTATTGATGTTTTATGTATTTAAGGCAAATACGATAGAGACACAGGCACTATTTCATACGGGCTGGTTTATAGAGAGTATTCTTTCGCAAACACTGATAATTCATTTGATAAGAACAAGAAAAATACCATTTATAGAATCTAATGCCAATATAAAAGTGATATTATTGACCTCTATAGTGATGATATTTGCAATAATTGTACCCTATACAAGATTAAATATAAGTCTAGGATTTGTTCCAATTACACCATCTTATTTTATGTGGGTTGCTTTAATGTTGTTTGGATATTTTCTTCTTATTTTAGCTATGAAAAAATATTATATTAAAAAATTTAAAAATTGGTTGTAAAAAAATAAGAGAGCGATAAGCTCTCTTAGATTTTTTTTACAAATTCAGATTTTAGTTTCATAGCACCAATACCATCAATTTTACAATCGATATTGTGATCTCCATCAACTAATCTGATATTTTTTACTTTTGTACCAATTTTAACAACAGATGAACTACCTTTTATTTTTAAGTCTTTAATAACTGAAACAGTATCTCCATCAACTAAAAGAGTTCCATTTGCATCTTTAACAGTAAGTGTATCCTCAGAGTCATCATTCGATTCCATAGACCACTCATAACTACATTCAGGACAAACAAGAAGATTTCCATCCTCATAAGTGTATTCTGAATTACATTTTGGGCAATTTGGTAAATTTGTCATATTATTTCTCCATTCTATATAAAAATTACTTATATTATAGAACATATTTTAAAATTTTTCAAGGAAACAAAGTTAAACTTCTGAATATTTGTTTATAACTTATTTTAAGGGGAAGATTCATGGATAAACTTAATGACAATTTAACGGCGATCAATGAAAATGATATTCTTTATTTAGCTAGTTATGTTGGAAAGCTAATATTGGAATCTGGTGGAGAAACTTATAGAGCAGAGGATATGGTGGATAAAATATGTAGTTATTACGGTCTCCAATCAAACTCCTTCGCAGTGTTGTCAAGTATTTTAACAACAATAAGAGGCAAAGAGAGGCGATTTTTTACAAATATAGAAAAAATTAGAATCAGGACAATCAATGTGGATAAAATAACACAATTAAGTAATTTGGTTAGAGATATAGATAAATATACATTTAAAGAGTTTTTAACTCAAATACAAGAGATAGATGAACAAAAAGCAAATAGATTTGTATATACTTTGATAGGGAACTGTTTAGCTGCAGGAGCATTTGCATTTTATTTTAATGGAAATTATAGGGACTGTATAGCTTCTATAATAGGAGCGCTGTCTATTTCAATGTTGGGATATTATTCAGCAAAATTACAGATAAACAATTTCTTTTTGAACTTAGTTGGAGGTATAGTTTGCTCATTGTCAGCATACATTTGTTTTAAATGGGGAATTATATTTAATATTTCAATTTCAGTTATTTCAACGCTTATGCTTTTAGTTCCAGGAATAGCATTTACTAATTCAATAAGAGATTTGATAGCCGGAGATTTAGTTTCTGGTATAGCGAGAGGGGTAGAGGCGTTTATGATTGGAACTGCGCTTGCCATTGGTTCTGGAATTACATTATCTATCATAAAAACATTAGGAGGATTCCTATGAACTATATAATAATTCAAGTCATTGCAGCAATATTTGCAACATATGGATTTGGGATAATCTTTAATGTTAGAGGCAAAAAAAATATATTTGGAAGCTTTGGAGCAGGAATAGGTTGGTTGGTATATAGTTTACTAAATCAAAAAGGTTTTACTTATTTTATATCATATACAGCCGCAGCCGCGTCAATAACAATATATTCAGAACTTTTATCAAGAAAAATGAAAGTTCCAACAGTAGCATTTTTATATCCTGGAATGATTCCACTTGTTCCTGGCGGGGGGATATATTATACAATGTATTACATAGTTCAAGATAATATTTCCCAAGCTGTAGGGAAGGGAATCGAAACATTTATAATATCTGGTTCTATTGCAATTGGTATTCTTAGTGTTTCAACTTTTTCTCAACTTTTTTATCGAATAGTTAAGAAAAAAGAGTATGATGACAAGAAATATTAGTCTTTATTGTTTTTTATGTTATAATATAAGGACCAATTAAGAATAAAAGGGAGATATTATGGAAGATACGCTACAAAAATATTTTGGCTTTACCCATTTTAGAGAAGGGCAAAAAGAGGTAATAGGTAAAATTTTAAATGATAAATCAGCTATTGCTATATTTGCAACTGGAAGTGGAAAATCTTTATGCTACCAACTTCCGGCATTGAAATTGAAAAATATAACCTTAGTA
Organism: uncultured Cetobacterium sp.; assembly: GCF_947072685.1. Taxonomy (GTDB): domain Bacteria; phylum Fusobacteriota; class Fusobacteriia; order Fusobacteriales; family Fusobacteriaceae; genus Cetobacterium_A. The sequence goes on from NZ_CAMTIK010000017.1 coordinate 32,113, forward strand.
GTATCTCCGCTAGTAAGTTTAATGCAAGATCAATTAGATTTTTTAAATAGAAAAAATATTCCAGCCGTAAGAATAGATTCATCTCAAACGAGAGATGAGTTTATAAAAGCTATTGAGTTAGCTAAAAAAAATCAGATTAAAATTCTGATGATCAGTCCAGAAAGATTTAAAAATGAGATTTTTAGATCTCATTTGAAGGAGATAAAAGTTGATTTGATGGTTATTGATGAAGCACATTCGATATCTGAGTGGGGACATAATTTCCGACCAGATTATTTGAAGCTACCTATCTATAAAAAAGAGTTTAATATAAAAAACGTATTGCTACTTACTGCGACAGCTACTCCAAAAGTTATTGAAGATATGAAAAAAGAGTTTGATATTTTAGAAGAAGATGTTATCATAACAGGATTTTATAGAAGCAATTTGGAACTTAATGTAGAAGGAGTAGAGAACTATTTAAAGGATAAAAAACTATTGAAAGAGTTGGAGTTAAAAAAGCACGAGTCTACAATTGTATATGTGACACAACAAAAAACAGCGGATAGATTATCTAATTTTCTAAGCAGTAATGGTTTTATTTCAGAGTCTTATCATGCTGGTAAAAATAGTGGTCAAAGAGAGAATATTCAAAATAAATTTATGTGTGGAGAGACAAAGATTATTGTTGCTACAATAGCTTTTGGAATGGGAATTGATAAGAGTGATATAAGAAATGTAATACATTATAACCTTCCGAAATCTTTAGAGAATTATGCTCAAGAGATTGGGAGGGCAGGAAGAGATGGGGAAAAATCTTTCTGTAAAGTACTTGCTACCAAAGAGGATTTAGCAATACTTAAAAACTTTATATATGGAGATTTTATTGAAAAAAATACTTTGAAAAAGTTTTTGATAGATTTAGAAAAAACTGAGGGAGATCTATTTGAACTGAGTGAATATCATGCAAGTCGGGATTATAATATAAAGGTGTTGCCATTAAAAACGCTCATGGTATATTTAGAGATGAATAATATTTTAATGCCGGTGTCATATTCATTTAAAAAATTACAGATAAAGTTTTTAGAGCAGGATGAAATTATAAAAAATGTCCTTGAAAGTAAAATATCTAAAGAGATAGTTGAACATTTTTTTAAATCTTTAGATAGAAAAAAAGTTTGGAGTTATTTAGAAGTTGATGGCTTTGAGAATAAGGATTTAAGAATAAGAAAAAGCGATTTGACTGAGATTATAAAAATTTTAGAGAAAACTGAAATAATAGAATATAGGGTAAAAGAAACATATCAATTATTTAGGATAATAAATAGACCGTCAGAGGTGGAGTTGATACTTGAAACAATTTATGACCTATTTATAAACAATGTGAAAAAAGAGATTGAAAGATTTGATAAAATGATTGATTTTTTTGAGAGTACAGATTGTTTGAGCATGAAACTATCATCTCATTTTGGAGAGACAAACAAAATTCAAAAGTGTGGGCATTGTTCAGTTTGTAAAGGAGAACCTATAAAAATACCAGAGATTGATTCTAAAGAACTTTTAGAATTAGAAAAACTGGACTTTGAAGAGTTGTCATATCTAAAAGACTTGATGGGAGAGTTTTGGAGTTTAATAGGAGTTATTAAATATTTGAGTGGGATAAATACTCCAAAATTTGGAAATAAAGGGAATGATCCATATTTTGGAAAATTTGAAAATATAGAATTCAATACAATATATAAAGTTTTAAAATCAAAAATAAAAAAATAAAATTGATTATATCAAAAGTATCTAGATAGAATATTAATATATTTTATCTAGATATTTTTTTATAAAAAATTTGACAAGATATTTTTTTTGATGTATATTTGTTGTATATACAACTATACAAATTTTGAGGGGTGAGTTTTATGAATAAAAAGGAGTTTACTATAACGATTGCAGGTGGTGGAAGTACTTGGACACCAGGTCTTTTAAAGGCTCTTTGTAAAAGAAAAGGGACTTTTCCACTAAAGAGAGTTGTGCTTTTTGATAACAATACAGAAAGACAAGCGGTTATCGGAGAATTTGCAAAAGTTCTTTTTAAAGAGGAATATCCAACAGTGGATTTCGAATATACAACATCTCCAGAGGTAGCCTTTACAGGAACAGATTTTATATTTTGTCAAATCAGAACTGGTGGATATAAAATGAGAGAGCTAGATGAAAAAATTCCTTTAAGTCTTGGAGCTATTGGACAGGAAACTTGTGGTCCAGGTGGTTTTGCCTATGGTATGAGATCTATTGGAGATATGATAAAACTTATAGAAGAGGTAAGAAAGTATGCTCCAGATGCTTGGTTTTTAAATTATACAAACCCAGCTGCTATCGTGGCAGATGCACTTAAAAAAGCTTTTCCAAATGATAATAAAATTTTAAATATCTGTGATCAACCAATAAACCTTCTTAGATCATACGGTAGACTTTTAGGAATGGATTCAACTGAGTTTGAACCTGTTTATTTTGGCTTAAATCACTTTGGATGGTTCACAAATATATATGATAAAAATGGAGTGGATTTAGTTCCTAAATTAAAGGATATAACTTTAAATTCTGGATTTAAACCAGCTGATGCCGAGCAAAGAGATCAGTCTTGGCTTGACACATATGCAATGGTAAGAGATATGCTGGTTGATTTTCCTGACTATATGCCAAATACATATTTACAATATTACTACTATCCAGAGTATAAAAAGTCAAAGCTTAATCCAGAGTACACTAGAGCTAACGAAGTTATGAATGGAAGAGAAAAAAGGGTATTTGAAGAGTGTAAAGAGATTGCTACAAGAGGAAGTATGGGAGAATCCAATGTAGTTCATAACGATGCTCACGGAGAGATGATTGTTGAAGTTGCTGAATCTATCGCCTTCAATGAAAATAAAGTCTATATAGTAATAGTTCAAAATAATGGATTAATCTCTAACTTAGATGATGATGTAATGGTTGAAGTAGCAGCTAATTTAGGTATTAATGGCCCTAGAGCATTTGGAGTAGGAAAGATTGGAACATTCTACAAAGGACTTATAGAACAACAATTTGCTTATGAAAGATTAACAGTTGAAGCATGGTTTGAAGGATCGTATTCTAAAGCACTTCAAGCACTAACATTGAATAGAACAATAGTTGATGCTAAAAAAGCTAGAAGGATTTTAGACGAATTAATTAAAGCAAATAAGGATTATTGGCCAACATTAAAATAATATGTTAATATTTAATTAACATAAAAGTAAAAGGGTGGTTTCAATGGAGTATAAAGTTATAAATCTATTACAAACAAGAGAATTAAAAGCAAAATTTACTAAAAGTGAGGAGAGCATTTTAGATTTTATCGAAAAAAACTTCAATAAGATTCCTAAATACTCTGTAATTAAACTATGTACAGAAGCTTATGCCTCTCAAGCAAGTGTAAATAGAGTTTGTAAAAAACTTGGATTTAAGGGGTTTAGTGAATTGAAATACTCCATTGAGCAGGATTTAGAAAAGATGGAAAGTTCAAAAAGTCTAAGTATGAACAATACATTTTTTTATATAAAAAATATAAATTTTCAAGATGTTCAGGGAATAGCAGAAATAATAAAAGAAAATCGGAAAATATTGATATATGGACTAGGAGCTTCTCAGATAACAGCTTCATATTTTCAAAGACAGTTACTATATCTAGGATTTCAAACTATTGTGGTGAGTGAGGAAAGAATGATAGAACAGTTTGATGATTTTATACTTTTTATTTTATCGAGCTCAGGAGAAACTTTAAGAGTTAAACATGTAGCTAAAAAATTTAAAGAAAGTGGAAAAACTGTCATAGCTATAACAAAAGCTGAAAGTTCACTCGATGAACTGTGTGATTTTACCTTTACCCATAATATTTCAATAGATAAATTAGACGCTATATCTCGGGAACAACAGCTACATATGATAATTATGGTTAATGAGTTAATAAATAGAATTCAAAACGGATAATTATCCATAAAATAGGATTACAATATTTTGTTCTATTAGATTATAATAGTTTTAAAAAAAGAACAAAGAGGTAATTAAATGAGTAGAGATATAAAGTTATTGATGCATACGCATTGGGATAGAGAATGGTATTTTACAAAAGCTGAAACACAGGTACTTCTGAGAAATCACATGTTTGAAGTTATTGAATTTTTAGAAAAAAATGAGGATATAATCTATATTTTAGATGGTCAAAGCATAATGCTTGATGATTTTATAGAATTCGCTCCAAAATGGAGAGAGAGAACAGAAGATTTAGTGAAAAAAGGGGCACTTAGAGTGGGCCCTTGGTACACTCAAACAGACCTACTGCTAGTACATGGAGAATCTATTATTAGAAATCTATACTATGGTATAAAAAAAGCTAGTGAGTATGGAGATGTGATGAACGTAGGATATGCACCAGATACTTTTGGTCATTCAGCTCAAATGCCACAGATATATTCTCAATTCGGAATAGATAGTACTTTTTTCTGGAGAGGTTATAGTGAACTGAAAGCTGAAAAATCAGATTTTCTTTGGAAAGGTATCGATGGAAGTGTCATATTTGGAGTTAATTTAGCTACTGGTTATCAAGGAGCTAAATATTTAGAAAGTGATAAAGATGAGTTAAAAGTTAGAATGGATAAGATAATGAAAGTTCTGGATAAGTATTCAGCCGGAGATGCTAGACTTATAATGAATGGTCATGACCAAATGCCAATTCAAAAAAATATCCATTCAATCATGGAAAATATAAAAGATTTTTATAGTGAAGATAATGTTTCTATCTCGGACTTTGAAAGTTATATAGAAAGTTTAAAAGGGTTAGTTTTAGAAAGTGTAGAGGGTGAATTAAATCATAGTAAACACGCAAGAATTCATAAGACTATAACATCGACTAGAATGGATATAAAACTACTAAATACTGAGTTGGAATATAAAATTTATAATATTTTAGAGCCACTAGCTTTACTCGGAAAAGAATTAAATATAGACTATCCACATGAGATATTTGAAAAGTGTTTAAAAGAACTTTTTGGAGCCCATGCTCATGATAGTATCGGAGGATGTAATTCTGATCTAGTAAATAGAGATATAAAACAAAGATTGACTCAGATAAAAGAGATATTAGATACTCAAATTGAACTTTATATGAGACTTATATCTTTAGCTTCTACTAATGAAGACAGAGATATAATAACTCTTTATAACTATTTGCCATACAAAAGATACAATGAAAAAGTTGAAATTGAATTTATTACAAGGACTAGTGATTTTAAGATTTTTAATGGAGATAAAGAAATAAAATATTTGCTATTAAATCAAGAGATTGTCGATGCAGGTCTTATAGATAGACAAGTGGCTGCAAGACTTTTAGACATTAAAGTTTTCAAAAGTAAGATTACCTTTATAATAGATGAAATTGATGGGTTAGCAGTTAAATATTTAAACTATAAAGATGGCGACGACCACTCATTGAAGTTTGAGAAAAAATCTGATACATATATAGAAAATTCTTTCTATAAAATATCTGTAGAAAATAACAAACTTAATCTTTTGATAAAAGATGAAAAAAGGGTTGTCGAAAATGTATTCTATATTGAAACTAGTGGAGATGCAGGGGATAGTTACGATTATTCACCTCCTCATAAAGATTTAGTTTTAGATTCTAAGGATGTAAAAATAGAAAATTGTGAAGTTTTAAAATCAAATATTCAATCTATTTTAAACTATGATTTAGTATACAATCTTCCTAAAAATCAAGATTCAAGAGATTTAAAAGTTTTAGATGGCGAGGTTAGATTTAATGTAAGCATCTCTTTAGAGAAAGAAGATGTAGCAAAATTAGATATAGATTGTACAAACTACCTAGAAGATACAAGGTTTAGAGCTGTTTTAAATACAGAGATTTTAACAGAAACAGTGGAATCTGATTCACATCTTTGCGTAGTTGAAAAACCAGTATATTTAAAAAAAGAATTAAATATTTGGGAAGATGATAAATGGGCGGAGAAACCAGTATCCATTGAAACTTTCAACTCATACGTATCACTTAAAAATGAAGAAAAAGAAGCGACAATGTTCTCATATGGATTAAAAGAGTATGAGGTTGTAGATAAAAAAATATTTATAACTCTATTCAGAACTTTCTCACATCTAGGGAAGAGAGAACTTATAAATAGACCTGGAAGACCTTCTGGAATAGAAATTGAAACTCCAGATAATCAGTTATTTAAAGAAAAGTTTAATTTTAAATTAGGATTTACTTTTATAAAGACTGATAAAAATAATAGTGAGAAAGCAAAAGAGTTTTTAACTCCAGTAATGGGATATCAATTAAAAGAATTTAATAGATTCAATATCAATATTCCAAACGTTAGAAAAAATATAACTACTAATTTAGAGTTAAAACTAAACGGGTGTGTATTAAGTACAATAAAAGAGAGTGAAAAAACTGGTGAAACATTTATAAGAGTGTTCAATCCAACAAAAGAAAAAGTAGAATTATTATTTAACGAGGGAGTTTTCTTAAGCAATATGTTTGAGGAAAAGTTAGAAACATTAAAAAAATATAAAATAAAAAGTCAGGAGATTTTAAATATATTAATTGAGAGAAAATAGCAAAAGGGGTATTAATATGCAAAATTTAAAAAAAGGTCTTCAAAGTTTTGGAAAAACATTATTATTTCCAATATCAATATTATCATTTATGGCAATATTTTTGGGATTATCAGCAGCTTTACAAAATCCAAATATAGTTCAGTTCCTACCTTTCCTTCAGGGAAGTGGAGCACAAACGTTTTTAGGGTTTATCAGAAAATTAGCTGGAATCCCATTTGGACAACTTCCACTATTATTTGCTATGGCTATTCCACTTGGAGTTGTTAAAAGAGATAAAGAAGTTGCGGTTTATTCATCAGTTGTTGGTTATATAGCCATGTTAGTTGGTATGAACTATCTTTTAGGGGTACAAGGATATAATTCATCTACAACTAGCGTAAAATATTTGATGGATACAGTAGGCATGTCAGCAGTTGATGCAACTCTTCATAACTCACAATTTACAAATGTTCTAGGAATCTTTGTATATAATATGAATGTTATTGGTGGTATGATTGCCGGAATTTTGGGTGTTGTTATTCATAATAAGTTTAGACAAATAGAACTACATCCATCACTTACATTCTATAGTGGAAAAAGATTTGTTCCTATAGCTGCAGCACTTTTTATGCCTTTAGTGGGAATGGCTTTAGTTCATATATGGCCACTTATAAATGATGCTATCATGAGTTTGGGAACAGTAATATCAAAATTTCAAATTTTTGGAGTTTTTCTATATGGATTTTTAGAAAAAGCAATAAATCCAACTGGACTTCATCATATTTTAAACCAAGCTTTTAGATTTACAGCTCTTGGTGGAATTGAAAATGTGGCAGGACATACTCAAGTTGGTGCTTTAAATATTTATTTTGCTGAATTAGAAAATCATGTAGTTTTCTCTCCAAGAGCCACTCAATATTTAGCTCAAGGAAAAATTTTACATATGGTCTTTGGAATGCCTGCAGTTATATTTGCAATGTATAAGTGTGCTTTACCTGAAAAAAGACAACAGCTAGTTAAATATTTTATTCCAGGATTAACAGCAGTTATTTTAACAGGAATAACTGAGCCTATAGAGTTTACTTTTATATTTATATCACCGATGCTTTGGTTTGTTAACTCAATTCTTGCAGGACTATCATTTATGATACCAGCTATGTTTAATGTTACAATAGGAAATATTCAAGGTGGAATAATTGACTGGTTTGTATTTGGAACTTTGCAAGGAATGCAGACAAAATGGTATTTATACTTGTTCTTAGGCCCAATCTTCTTTGGACTTTACTACTTTGCATACAGCTTTGTAATTAAAAAATTTAATGTTATGACAATGGGAAGAAGTTATAGTGATTTTGAAGAAGTTGAAGAGATTTCAAACGATGATAAAGTTTTGGGTACAGAGGACAGTAAAGTTGCTGAAAACTTAATAACTGGTCTTGGAGGAATTAAAAATATTGTTGATGTAGATAACTGTATCTCTAGACTTAGAATAGAGATACAAGATAAATCTTTAGTTAATGAAGAACTTATAAAAAAATCTAAGCCAAACGGAATTATTATTCCTGACAACAACAACGTTCATATAGTTTATGGTGGAAGAGTTACTAAAATGAGAAATCTTGTTGATGACTATATATTTTCAGCAAAAGCTTAATACAGAATATTAAAATTTGGGAAGCTAGTATAAAATGCTAGCTTCTTTTTTTGAAAATATGTTAAGATATTATAAAAATATAGATTAGGAGGCTTTTATAATGATTGATAAAAATTCACACATTCCAATATATTATCAACTCGAAAGTATTCTATTAGAGATGATAGAAAGTGGAGAATTAAAACCAGGGGATATGGTTCCATCAGAAAATGAGCTTTCAAAAAAATATAGTATCAGTAGAATGACAGCTAAAAAAGCGATAGATTCATTGACAGTAAGGGGATTGGTAGAAAGATCCCAAGGAAAGGGGACGTATGTTTCTAGTCATGAAAAGAAAATAGAGTTACCAATAAATAGACTTCGTGGTTTTACTCAAAGAGTTTGTGAAATGGGATTAACTCCGGAGAATAAAGTTTTAACGTTTGAAAAAATTCCTTGTCCTAAAAACATCTGTAATATTTTAGGAATTAAAGAGGGAGATAGTATTTGGAGAATGGAAAGAGTTCGGCAAATAGATAAGGTTCCGGCGGTATTTGAAGAGAGTTATATAAGTGTAAAACTACTTCCAAATTTAAAAGAAAAAAATTTATTAAAATCTAAATTTGATTATATAAAAAGCTTAGGTTTGGAGATTGGAAATAGTGATAGAGAGATTTCGGCAGAAATTCCCAGTGATTATGTGGCAAGTGCTTTAAAACTTAAAAGAAATGAACCTATTCTTTTGGCAGAAAATATCACTTATTTAAAAAATGGTGATATTTTAGAATATTCTAAAATATATTATAATCAAAAAAAATATAGATTTAAGTTTATAGCAGAGGGGAATTAAACTTTAAATAAAAAAGAGAGGATAAACTCCTCTCTTTAACAAATACAATCACAAAATTAAAAATAGTAGAAAAGATTTTCTGCAAAGCTCAGCCATCTATTTGGGCGTTTAGAGTTTACATCTAAATTATATGCATTGCTAAATTATCAAATTTAAAATCTAATGTCTCATCCACATTCTTTATAATTTTTCCAAGTGGGCTGTGAACACAAATTTCAATTAATTGATTATTTAAAATAACTTCATATTCGTGAACCTCTCCCATAAAAATACTTTTTACAACTTTTCCAGAATGACCAGGTTGATTTGTAGTAATAGATTCAGGTCTAACAACAACTTCAACACTATCACCAACATTTAGAACTTTATCACTTTCAATTTTATAAATTACCCCATGAATATCAATATCTTTGAAATTTGAGTCTTGACTAATAACAATACCTTTAACTATATTAGCTCTTCCAATAAATTTTGCTATAAATTCACTATTAGGTTTTTGATAGATGTCTTTAGGACTTCCAACCTGCATAATTTTTCCATCTTTCATTATGACTATTTTATCAGAAAGAGCCATAGCTTCAGCCTGATCATGAGTAACATAGATAGAAGTAATACCAACTCTTTGTTGTAACTTTCTAATTTCATCTCTCATATGTAATCTTAATTTGGCATCTAAGTTTGATAGAGGTTCGTCAAAAAGTAGAACTTCTGAGTTCATAATAAGAGCTCTGGCTAAAGAGACTCTTTGCTGTTGTCCACCAGACATTTGAGAGGGAACTCTATAAGCGAAGTCTTCCATTTTCATAATTTTTAGAATTTCTTTAACCCTCTCTTCAATTTCAGATTTTGATCTTTTTTGAATTTTTAAACCGTATGAAATATTATCATAAACATTCATATGTGGAAAAAGAGCATAGTTCTGAAAAACCATCGCAGTATTTCTTTTATCAGGAGTTAAATTGGCAATATCTTTATCACCTATAAAAATATTTCCTGATGTAGGAACTTCAAAACCTGCAAGCATTCTCAAAGTTGTAGTTTTTCCACATCCTGAAGGACCTAAAAGACAAACGAATTCTCCAGGCTGAATTTCAAGATCAATATTATCAACAGCAATCACTTCTTTTTTATTTGAAGTGAAAACTTTAGTTAAATTTTTTATAGTTACTTTCTTTGGATTATTCATTATTCAGCTCCTGTCTTTTTAAAATCTAGTGTTAATTTTATTGCAAACATAACAAATGAAACAATAACAATAAGTATCGTACAATATGCAGAAGCGACACCAATTCTACCAGTATCTATATTATTCATGATAGCAGGAGTTAAAAGTTTCCATTTAGCAGAAATTAAGAAGATAATTGTACTTACTAAAGTCATACTACGAGCAAAAGAGTAGATTAAACCACTGAAAAAAGCATCTTTGATCATAGGAATAGTTACTGTTCTGATGACAGTGCTACTAGAAGCTCCTAAAATATGAGCAGCTTCTTCAATAGAAGGATCTATTTGTTGCAATGAACTGATACCAGACCTTATTCCCACAGGAAGATTTCTAATGATAAATGCCATTATGATAATAAAAGCAGTTCCTGTAAGAGTTGGAATAACAACAATATTTGTAAAAGGGATATTGTAGGTAACATTATAACTTATAACATATCCTAAACCAATTATAGT
>NZ_CAMTIK010000018.1 GCF_947072685.1 uncultured Cetobacterium sp.
GCTCCAAAAGCTGTCATAGCCATAGTTAAAGATAAAAGTGTAATTAATTTTTTCATTATTTTTTTCCTCCTCCAATTTTAAAAGAACTTTATAAGTATAAATAAAAAAGCCAGTTGCAACTACTCTTCAAAGAGTAGATATGCAACTGGCTGTCATTTTAAAGACCCTGTAGTTTTGCGTCATAGAGTTTCCTCTACTTTGCCAAAGTTTAATTTATACAGTTATAATATATTAAAAAATAAAAAATGTCAATACAAAAAATACACAAATCAAGTAAATAAATTTTTCACAAATGCTTGTTGTATAAAGGGGAATTGATTCAAATTAACTTTAATACAATGACACATATAAAAAAGTGTTATCAAAATTTTTGATATGATATAATAAATAAAAAAGAAAGGTGGAATTGGATGTATAAAAATATTTATAAAGACATAGAGAGTTTTAGCATAAAAGGTGTGGTGACAGCTACATATACAAAGTTAAGAAAATTAGGAATAACTAGCTTATATGATCTGTTTTATTACTTCCCAAGAGCCTATGATGATAGAACAAATTTAAAAAAAATAGGGGAGCTAAGAGGGGACGAATACGTTGTGCTAAAGGGTAGCATAATGAGTGTTTCAGCTCCGCCAACAAGAACGGGACTAAAAATGGTGAAGGCAACAGTTAATGATGGGACAGGAATGCTTGAAGTCATTTGGTTTCAAAGACCATATCTAAGAAAGAGTTTACAGATTGGGGAGGAGTATATCTTCATTGGAAATATAAAAAGAGGGTACACATTTCAAATGGTAAATCCAGAGTTTAAACTCTATAAAGGACAGCAAAACAGTGGCGAAATTCTACCTATATACAGTTCAATAAAAGAGATCAATCAAAACGTTTTAAGGAAGATAATAAAAGGAGCTATGCAGGAGTACAGCGGAGCTTTTTTAGAAAATATTCCAAAAGATATAGTTAAAAGATATAAGATTATGGCAAGAGAGGAAGCTTTAAAAGAGATTCATTTCCCAACAAGCCCAAGAGCGTTAGAGGAAGCTAAAAGAAGATTTGCGATAGAGGAGCTACTTGTTTTAGAGATGGGTATTTTACAGAAAAGATTTGAAATAGATTTAGCCAATAGAGGAACATATACTCTTCCAGGGTATAAAAAACTTGTATCAAAATTTGTGGAATCTTTATCCTTTGATTTGACATCAGCTCAAAAGAGAGTCATAACTGAGATATATAGAGGATTAAATGAGGGAAAGCTTATTAACTATTTGATTCAAGGAGATGTGGGGAGTGGAAAGACGATAGTGGCTGTACTTCTACTTCTATACATGGTAGAAAATGGTTACCAAGGTGTTATGATGGCGCCAACAGAGATACTTGCAACTCAACACTATCTATCTATATATGAAACTTTGGAAAAACTGGGAGTGAGAGTGGAGCTGTTGACTGGAAGTGTAAAGGGTAAAAAAAGAGAGACACTTTTAAGAGATTTATCCTCAGGAGAGATCAATATAGTTGTAGGAACCCATGCCATTATAGAGGACAGTGTTGAATTTGATAAGTTAGGATTAATTGTAATAGATGAACAACATAGATTTGGTGTACTTCAAAGAAAAAGATTAAGAGACAAGGGTGTCTTAGCAAATTTGATTGTAATGAGTGCGACCCCTATTCCAAGATCACTTGCTCTTAGCATATATGGGGATCTGGATGTGGCAGTTATAGATGAGCTTCCACCAGGACGAAAACCTATAAAAACTAAGTGGATATCAAGTGAAGAGGATGAAGATAAGATGTATGGGTTCATAGATAAGAAATTAAAAGAGGGAAGGCAGGCATATTTTGTGGCTTCTCTTATAGATGAAAGTGAAAAGCTCTCGGCAAAATCGACAGAGGAACTTTATAACGAGGTTACGAATAAGCTACCAAACTATCGGGTTGGAATTTTACACGGTAGAATGAAAAATAAAGAAAAGGATGAGGTTATGCATCTTTTTAAAAATCATAGTTTGGATATACTTGTTTCAACACTTGTAATAGAGGTAGGAGTGAATGTTCCTAATTCAAGTGTGATGGTGATAACAAACTCTGAAAGATTTGGTCTTTCAACTCTTCACCAGTTAAGGGGAAGAGTCGGAAGAGGAGAGCATCAATCCTATTGCTTTTTAATATCAGCAACTGAAAATGACAGCTCTGGGGCAAGACTTAAAGTTTTAGAGAGTACTGAAGATGGATTTAAAATTGCTGAAGAGGATTTGAGACTTCGTAAAGCTGGAGAAATTTTTGGTGTAAAACAGAGTGGGCTGAGTGATTTGAAATTTGTAGATATAGTTCATGATGTTAAAACGATTCGTTTGGTGAAGGATATCTGTACAGAGTATCTAAAATTGAATGAGGGAAAAATAAAAAATAGTATTTTAGAATGCGACATAGAGGAAAAATTTAACAAAAGTTTGACCTCGTAAAAGAAGTTATGATAAAATATGAGGTAAAATTAAATTGAAGTGGAGGAGAAAATGAGATTAAGTAAATATTATGTTAAAACTCTTAAGGAAACTCCTAAAGAGGCGGAAGTAATCAGTCACAAGTTATTACTTAGATCAGGAATGATCAAAAGATTAGCAAGTGGAGTTTATACTTACCTTCCTTTAGGATTAAAAGCTTTGAAAAAGGTTGAAGGTATAGTGAGAGAAGAGATGAATAGAGCAGGAGCACAGGAGATATTCATGCCAGTTTTACAACCGGCTGAGCTTTGGAAAGAGAGCGGAAGATGGGACGCTATGGGTGCTGAAATGATGAGAATACAAGACAGACACTCAAGAGAGTTTGCACTTGGACCAACTCATGAAGAGGTTATAACTGATATTATAAGAAATGATATATCTTCATATAAATCATTACCTTTAAATCTATATCAAATTCAAACTAAATTTAGAGATGAGAGAAGACCTAGATTTGGACTTATGAGAGGTAGAGAGTTTCTTATGAAGGATGCCTACTCATTCCATGCAAATAAAGAATCACTAGATGATGAGTTTGAAAATATGAAAGCAGCTTATACAAGAGTCTTTGAAAGATGTGGACTTAAATTTAGAGCTGTAGAAGCTGATTCAGGAGCTATTGGTGGAAGCGGATCTCAAGAGTTCCATGTACTGGCAGAGTCTGGAGAGGACGAAATTATATATTGTACAACATGTGATTATGCTGCAAACGTAGAGACTGCAACAAGTGTAATAACAGATTTACCAAAAGCGGAGATGTTGGAGAAAAAGTTAGTGGATACTCCAAATGTTTCTAAAATAGTTGATGTAGTTGAATTCTTAAATGTTCCAGTTGAGCAAACAGTTAAAGCAATGATGTATAAAGATGTTGTAACTGATGAGGTTTATATGGTTCTTATAAGAGGAGACTTTGAAGTTAATGAGGTTAAGTTAAAAAATATAATTGATACATTGGATGTAGTTATGTTAACTGACAATGAGTTAGAGGATTTAGGACTTGTTAAAGGGTTTATTGGACCAATAGACACGGACTTATCTAAAATAAAAATTATTGCAGATAAGAGTGTTGTTGGAATATCTAATCATACAGCAGGTGGGAACAAAGTTGATACTCATTTTGTAAATGCAAATTACGGTAGAGATTATGAGGCTTCAGTTGTGACAGATGTAAGAACAGTAGTTGTTGGAGAGAGATGCCCTAAGTGTGAGGGAGAGTTAGCTAGTGCTAGAGGAATAGAAAGCGGGCATATCTTCAAATTGGGAGATAAGTATTCAAGAGCTTTAAATGCAACGTTTTTAGATACAAATGGAAAGAGTCAAGTTATGGAGATGGGATGTTACGGTATCGGAGTTTCTAGAACTATGGCTGCTGCAATAGAGCAAAATAATGATGAAAATGGAATCATTTGGCCAGCTGCAATAGCTCCGTTTGTTGTGGAGGTTATTCCAGCTAATATGAAGGCAGAAGAGCAAGTGTCTTTAGCTGAGGAGTTGTATAAAGAGTTTCAGGAATCAAATATTGATGTAGCTTTAGATGATAGAGATGAAAGAATTGGATTTAAATTTAAAGATGGTGATCTGATTGGTTATCCGTTCAAAGTAGTTTGTGGAAAAAAAGCTGCTGAAGGAATAGTGGAGCTAAAAATAAGAAGAACGAATGAAACTCTTGAAGTTTCAAAAGAGGATGTTCTTTCTAAAGTTAAAGAGTTAATGAAGCAATATTAATTAAAAAATAAAAAAGAGAGATTGTTTTATTCAATCTCTCTTTTTTAGTAACTGCTCAGCCAACTGAGCAGTTACATTTCTGATTAGTGTGTATAAGAATCTAGGTATAACAAGATTTTTTTCTTGATTCTTTGAATAGTGTTGTCTATTTTTTTAGGTGGTTCGCTTAAAAGTTCAGCTATTTCAATATACGAGTATTCTTGACAAAGATGTTTAAAAACTTTCTTTTCGAGCCCACTCAAATTTTCACTAAGAAAATCTGTTAAAAGATTAACTAACTCTTTACCTAAAAATATATCTTCAGGAGAGTAAAATCTTAGTGATGGAGAGTTATATTTGACACTTTCTTCGTGATTTGAATAACCGTCTCCTTGCATAGCTAAATTCAGATTTTTATATTTATCTGAATTGTAATTCTTTACTGCTGTGATCATCTGTCTTCTAATACAAAGATTGGCAAAAGTACTAAAACAAGCATTTCTTGTTTCGTCATAGGATTTGATAGCTTTTATAAGCCCTATAAATCCTTCTTGCATTAAATCATCGCTATCGCCACCTTTTAAGAAAAAGGATCTATTGTTTCTGTAAATAGTTCCTTGATACTCTTTGATGATTTTTTCGATAGACTCTTCGTTTCCATTTTGTGCTAAAATAATATCTTCTCTTTCAATCATAGTTCCGTCCCCCGACTTCTCAGAAATTAAAATAAAATAGTTATAAATTAGCTGACATTTTAAACAACCACATACCTAAATTTAAATTCACACACAACTTTTACTAGATAATGATACCATTTAAAGGAGAAAATATCTATATTCCAAATTTTCTTAAATTACAATATTATTTGATATATATTCTGAAAAAATTTAAAAAAATAATAAAAAAAGGAAAAGAAGTATCGGAATAATATAAACAGTAATAAGTAGTAAGTGGAGGTGTTTATATGTTAAGTGGAATCAGCAAAAAAGCAGCGGACTTAGATTTTGCAATACAAAGCTTAAAAGAGGAGTTACAAGCGGTGGATGACTATAATCAAAGAGCTGAGATGGCGGTTGACCCTGAGCTCAAAGAGATTATGCTACACAATAGAAATGAGGAGATGGAACATGCGGCGATGATAGTTGAATGGATTCGTAGAAATCAATTGGAATTTGGTGGGGAGATTGAGGATTATCTTTTCACTCAAGGGAAAATAATAGGCGTGGAAGCTCAGCTGATGGGAAGAGTTTCTGGCGGAGAGGATAAACCGACCGAAAAAGCTTCAAGTTTGTCGTTGAATATAGGTTCTTTAAAATAGAGAGATATTTAGGAGGTATAGAGATGGATTTTTTAAAAAAGGAGCTAGCTCCAATAAGTGCAAAAGTTTGGGAAGAGATAGAAGAAAGAGCAAAAGAGGTCTTAGGAACACAACTTTCAGCTAGAAGGTTTGTTAGAGTAACAGGACCTATTGGAAAGGAAAAAGGAGGAGTGAATTCGGGAAGATTATCCATTCAAACTGAGGATGGAATATCTTATGGAATCCATCAAATTCAACCTTTTGTAGAAAATAGAATAACATTTAAATTGAATAGATGGGAACTGGATAACATTGAAAGGGGAGCAAAAGATATTGATTATACAAATTTGGACGAAGCTTTAAAGAAGGCTGCTAAATTTGAGGAGAAAGCTGTTTTTTCTGGACTTGACAAAGCCTGTATAGTTGGTCTTTTAAAAGGTGAAAAAGAAAGATTGGAGTTTGGAAAAACGGAAGCAGAAACTATAAAAAACTTGATGTATGGGGTATCGAAATTAAGAAATACAGGATTTAGTAAAGGACCTTATGCTCTGGTTGTAGGACTTGAGAAATTTATTTATTTAAATATGATAAATTTAAATGATTCTTTAGCAAAAAGATTGGAAAAGATATTGGGTATGCCAATAATAGTATCAAATACCATAACAGAAGCTATTATGTTACCGTTTGACAATGAAAATATTGAGTTGATTTTAGGCGAGGATTTCTCTTTAGGTTATCAAGGTCATGACAATAAAGAGGTTGAATTATTTGTGACTGAAACATTTACATTTAGAATTCTAGACAACACAAGAGTAATAGCGTATAAATAAAAAAATGGCTAACCTCATTGAAGGTTAGCCGTTTTTTTATATATCAAATTTATAACCTACAGAAAGAGTTACTCTTTGGTAGTTGTTATCAATTTTTTCATTGTTAGTTTTTAATTTAGCGTAGTTAACACCATAAAGAACATCTACATTAACGTTTTGATATTCTGCTCCTAAACCAGCTGCCCAGTAAGCTCCATCATCAATAGATGCAGACCCTTTGTGTATTCCAGAGTTTATATCTTTTTGATCAAAGTTGAAAGAGTATCCAGCATTAGCTTTTAAGTATGGTGTAAATGGAAGGTTGAAGTAATCCATGTTGTGTCTAGCAGTTAAATAAACTGGTATAGATTTATATTCTCCACCGTCTGCACTACCATCTCTTTTAGCATGACTTTGATAAGCCACTCCTAAACCTAAATCAACATACTGATAAGGTTTGTATGCTTCTGCAGCAATTTCATATCCAAGATCTTTTGTATTCTTATTTAAGAATTCATGTTTGCTATATCTAGACCAAACATCTCCTCCAACTCTTAAGTTGATGTAGCTAGGTAGTTGTTCAGCGATAACAGGAGCAGGAGCTTCTGTAACTAAAGTTACTTCCTCGATAACTTCAACAGGTTCAGATATAACCTCTTTTGAGCTTGTGATAACAGGTTGTTGAACAATTTCTTTAGCTTGTGCTATGCTTCCGATAGAAAGTAATGCACAAGTAAGTAGTGCTAATTTTTTCATTTTAATTCCCTCCTAAAAATGAACATCCTACCGTGTTGAAAAAGGATGTTGAAACAGTTTGTGGTCTTTTTTCGAACCACGAGCGTATAATACAACGGAATACGTAACTAAGTCAATAAAAGTTTGTTTAAACTGTTTTATAACAGTTTTTTTATACAAAAGAAGGAAAAGTAAAAAAAATCAGTACATTCGATAAGATTTTACACAAATAAAAAAGTCGAGAGTTTAAAAACTCTCGACAGAATTGAATTTATATTATTTTTTATTGGATGTCAAATTTATAACCTACAGAAAGAGTAACTCTCTCGTAGTCGTTATCAAATTTATCCGATCCTCCTGTTGGGTTATCAACTTTAGTTTTAGCGTAGTTAGCTCCATAAAGAACATCTACGTTGAAGTCTTCATATTGAACACCAAATCCAGCTGCCCAGTATAGACCGTCGTCAACTTTAGTTCCATAACTAGTAGATCCAGCATCAACATCTTTTGAATTGAAATTGAAAGAGTATCCAAGGTTAGCTTTTAAATATGGAGTAGCTGCCCAATCCCAATAGTTTATATTATATCTACCAGTTACATAAATAGGTACAGATTTATATTCAGCACCTGAATAATCTACAGATTCGAAATTACTAGTTTTTCTTTTCATATGACTTTGATAAGCAACTCCAAGTCCTAAATCCACATAATCCCAATGCTTATAAGCTTCAATTGCTAGTTCTCCACCAAAATCTTTAGTCTTTTTAGAAAGAGTTGTATCATATGTTTCATGTCTTTTGAAATTTCCATATTCACCCCAGAAATCCCATCCAGCTCTTAGGTTAACATATCCCCAAGGATTTTCAACAACTGGAGCAACAATAACTTCTTCTACAACTATTGGCTCAACAAGAACCTCTTTAGAACTGACAGGGGCTGCCATAACCTCTTTGGATCTGCTTACAGGAGTCATAGCCTCTTTGGCTTGTGCTACTGCAGTAAAAGCGAATAAAGAACATGCTAAAAGTGTTAATTTTTTCATAAAATAAACCTCCTCGTTATAAATGCTTATTTAGAAAATCTTAAAATGAAATAGTAAAAAATACCATTCATTTCTTGTTATACGGAGAAAAAAAAATTTTCTTTTTTTTATTTGAATATTTTTGTAAAGCAAAATAAGTTGTGATATAATTTTTAGTAAGAAAAAAGTATTAAAGGTTGGGATGTGAAAGAATGGAAGGGTTTAAAGAGTTAGTAGAAGTAAGGGTTTGTCAGGATGATAGAGGTAAAAGATTGGACGCTTTTTTAAGTGAATTTTTTGAAAATACAACAAGAAATTATATTCAAAAATTAATAGATAATCAAAATGTTACAATAGATGGGAAAAATAAAATTAAAAATGGAGTTAAACTTAAAGGTAATGAACTGATAGTTATTAGAATTCCCGAGGATGAAATATTAGAAGTGTTACCAGAAGATTTACCGCTAGATATTGTCTATGAAGATAAGCACATGGTTATAATAAATAAAGATCCTGGTGTTATAGTGCATCCAGCTCAAGGGTTTTATACAGGGACTTTAGTGAATGCTGTTCTATATCATATAAAAGATTTATCCACAATAAACGGAGTAATAAGACCAGGGATTGTGCATAGATTGGATAAAGATACGAGTGGTCTAATAGTGGTAGCTAAAAATGATGTGGCACACGTTAGGTTGACAGAGATGTTTAGAGATAAAACAATTGAAAAGCGATATCTATGTATATGTAAGGGGAACTTTAAAAATATAAAAGGAAGAGTGGAAACCTTAATAGGAAGAGATCCAAAAGATAGGAAAAAAATGGCTGTGGTAACAGAAAATGGAAAAGTTGCAATAAGCAATTATGAAGTTATAGACAGTGTGGACAATTACTCTTTGGTAGAGGTGGGAATTGAAACTGGAAGAACACATCAGATAAGGGTTCATATGAAAAGTTTGAATCATCCAATTGTTGGGGATACAACTTATGGAAATGCAACAGATATCGCCAAAAGACAGATGTTACATTCCTATTATTTGAAATTTAATCACCCTATAACAGGTGAAGAACTTGTAATAATTGGGGAGTTAAAAGAGGATTTTAAAAATGTAGCCAAAAGATTGAAATTGGATTTGAAAAAGGTATTGAGATTAAATAAATAAAAAGGAAAAAAACTTTTATAAAGGTAAAATCTGTAGAATATGGAGTTGAAGTGTTTAATGGAGATAAAAAATGAAATGTATTTATTTGATTTGGAAAAAGGTGATATAATAGGTGTAGATGAAGCTGGAAGAGGGCCACTAGCCGGACCAGTAGTTGCAGCAGTAGCCAAATTAAAAAACTATGATAAGAGATTGGATAAAATTAACGATTCTAAAAAGTTATCTGAAAAGGTCAGAGAGGAATTGTTTGATGTAATTTTATCAAATTTTGAGATAGGTGTAGGGATAGCAACAGTTGAAGAGATAGATGAAATAAACATTTTAAATGCAACTTTTTTAGCTATGAGAAGAGCGATAGAAGATATATCTGAAGACGTCAAATTTGAAAAAGTTTTAGTTGATGGGAATCATAAGATAAGAGAGTTCTCATTAGAACAAGAACCTATTGTTAAAGGTGATTCTAAAAGTTTATCCATAGCAGCAGCTTCAATTATAGCAAAAGTTACAAGGGATAGAATTATGATAGAATGCGATAGAGAGTATCCAGGATATGGATTAGCAAAACATAAAGGATATGGAACCAAAGTACACAGAGAAGCAATATTAGAAAAAGGTGTAAAAAAAATTCATAGAAAAAGTTTCTTAAAAAAGATTTTAGGAGAGTAATTATGAACAATAGAAGCAAGGGTCATATGTATGAAGTAAAAGCAAGAGAATATTTAGAGGAAACTGGAGTTAAAGTCCTGGATATGAACTATCAAGGAGCTCTTGGAGAGATAGATATTATTGGATATGAAAATACTACCCTTGTTTTTTTTGAAGTTAAATACAGAAAAAACAATTTTTTTGGAATGCCACAAGAAGCCATAGATAAACGAAAACGATTGAAAATATATAAAACTGCAAGAGAGTTTATAAAAAAAAATAGGCTAGAAAACGAAAAGATTAGATTTGATGCGGTTGTATTTTTAGGCGAAGAGATTCAATGGCTTAAAAATATTTTTTGGGGTGATGATCTTGGAATATAAATGTTTGAAATGTGGAGGAGACAGATATACCGTAAAGACTGCAATAATACCAGAAAAAAACCCAGGGCTCAAATTAGAGATTGGAAGTTATTATGTAAAAACCTGTGTAGAGTGTGGCTACACAGAGTTTTATTCTGCCAAAATAGTGGATAAAGAGTTTGAAAAAAATAAAAGAGTGAGAAAGTATGCTAAGGCAACTCCTTAGAAAAATACTGTTTGATAACAGTTGTTCTATGTGTGGGAAAAATAGAGTGAGCCAGGGTTATATTTGTAAACAGTGTGATTTAAAATTAAAAGAGATGAGTTTTTTAAAAAAGAGAAATGGTCTGTACTATATCTATCTATACTCAGATTTTAGGGATGTTCTCTGGGATTTTAAATTTAAAAATCGTAGATTGTTAGCTGAAAATTTAAAGATATACATAAAAGATTTGATTGCAACTCTCATAGAGGATGAGAAAATTGATTTGGTAATACCTGTTCCAGTAAGTGAGAAAAGAAGACTGGAGAGGGGGTATAATCAAGTTGAAGAGATACTTGAAGCTTGCAAAATTAAGTTTGAAAGTATTGAAAGAGTTAGAAATACAGAGCATATGTATAATTTAAAAAGTCCAGAAAAAAGACGTGAAAATATAAAAGGTGCATTTTTAATAAAAACTGATTGCTCTGGGAAAAGAGTCTTGATAGTGGATGATATAGTCACAAGTGGTGCTACTTTGATGGAGTTAAAAGAGGAACTGGAGTCAAAACACGATGTTGCAGAAGTAGTTTTGTTTACACTGACCGTAGTGAGAAAGTATTTTAAAAAATAAAAGGGATGAGTGAAAATGGATATTTTTATAAATGGAGAAAAGGTAGATATCGGGATAAAAAGCGGAAAGCTTATGACGGTTTTGCAAAGGATAGAAACTAAAATTATGAAACACGGAGAGGTGATTGTCGAGTTAAGACTTGATGGTGAAAGTGTTGATGGAAGAGAGTTACCGTTGAATAAAAAAGTCAAAGTACTAGAGATGAAAACACGTTCTCATAGACAGATACTTATAGAATCACTATATCTCTTTGAGGCCTATGCAGAAAAATTTCACAAATCTTTTGAAGAGTTGGAAGAAAATCCTGAAGATATAACAAAAATATTTGAATTGGTAAGTTTTGTCGAGTGGACTTCAGGGATAGTGTTTTCAATTAAAGAAGCTACGAAAATAGATATGCTTTATTCAGATTTTGATGAGTATGTTCTGGAGTTTAAAAAATTTGCTGAAGAGATGTCAGAAGCCTTTAAAAAAGAGGATTACGAAGAGGTGATTGAACTATTTGATGGGGCAATATTTGATTTGATAGAAGACTTGAGAGCAAACTCTAAAGATTATTTAAGAGAGATTATGAAAGAGGAAAGTAAGAAAAATCTTTTTAATTAGAGAAAAAAATACTCAAATTAGGATGAAAATATAGACACGATGCGTCTTGTTAAAAAATAAAAAACTATGTTATTATTTAAATAAAAAAATATTTTGGGAGGAACCAACAATGAGAAAGACAATAATTGCAGGAAACTGGAAAATGAATAAAACTGTATCTGAAACAAAAGCTATGTTATCTGAGTTAAAAGAGTTAACAAATGGAGTGGAGGGTGTAGAGGTTGTAATTGGAGCTCCATTTACAGCATTAGAATCAGCAGTTAAGACAGTGGAAGGGTCAAATATTGCTATTGCAGCTCAAAATATGTATCCTAAGGATTCTGGAGCTTATACTGGAGAAGTTTCACCAGTTATGTTGAAAGAGTTAGGAGTTAAATATGTAATTTTAGGACACTCAGAGAGAAGAGAATACTTCCATGAGTCAAATCTATTTATAAATGAAAAAGTAAAATCAGCATTATCTCACGATATAACACCAATTTTATGTGTTGGAGAGAAGTTAGAAGAGAGAGAGTCTGGAAAGACTATGGAAGTAAACGAAAAGCAAGTTAGAGAAGGAATGGCAGGATTAACAGCTGAGCAAGCGGTTAAAGTTGTAGTTGCCTACGAGCCGGTATGGGCTATTGGAACAGGTAAAACAGCAACTCCGGAGATGGCAGAAGAGACTCATAAAGAGATTAGAGATGTTTTGGTATCTATGTTTGGAGCAGAGGCAGCCGCAGAGATTACAATCCAATATGGTGGTTCAATGAATGCTAAAAATGCTGAAGAGTTATTAGCGATGGAAAATATAGACGGTGGACTTGTAGGTGGAGCTTCATTGGAGGCAGACATGTTCATTCAGGTAATCAAAGCAGGAGCTAGATAATTTAAAATAGGAGGCTTAAAATGGCTAAAAAACCTTTAATGTTAATGATATTGGATGGTTGGGGAACAAACCCTAATTCAAGTGAAAAAAATGCTATAACAGCGGCAAATCCTGAGAATTTTAACAGATTATACGAAAAGTATCCGCATACAGCAATAAAAGCCTCTGGGGAAGCTGTTGGACTTCCAGATGGTCAGATGGGAAATTCTGAGGTAGGACATCTAAACTTAGGAGCTGGAAGAGTTGTGTATCAACCTCTTGTAGAGATTTCTAAAGAGATTAGAGACGGAGAATTTTTTGAAAAAAATAAGGTTGTTGAGGCGTTTAAACTCGCTAAAGAAAGTGAAAAATCGATTCATTTTATTGGTCTTCTTTCTGATGGTGGAGTTCATTCACATATAAATCATCTTTTTGGTCTTTTAGAAATGGCTAAAAGAACAGGGCTATCAAAAGTTTACATACACGCATTTATGGATGGAAGAGACACAGCACCGAGCTCAGGTCTTGGTTTTATGAAACAGCTTGAGGCTAAAATAGCCGAATTAGGTGTTGGAACAATTGCCAGTATTTCTGGAAGATACTATGCTATGGATAGAGATACTAACTGGGAAAGAACTAAAAAGGCTTACGATGCTATGGTTGGAAACGTGGATGTCACTTCTGAAACAGCCGATGAAGTTATTGAAAAATCATATGCTGATAAAGTGACAGATGAGTTTATTGAACCAACTTTATTGACAAAAGCTGGAGTTATAGGTGAAGGGGATGTTATTATCAACTTTAACTTTAGACCAGATAGAGCTAGACAGATAACTAGAGCTCTAGATGATAAAGAATTCAAAGGGTTTGAAAGAAAATATTTAGCTCCAAAATATTATTGTATGAGACAGTACGACTCAACAATAGATGCTGAGGTTATATATAAGGATAGAGACATAAATAATACTTTAGGAGAGGTTGTTTCAGCTCACGGATTGACTCAACTGAGAACAGCTGAAACTGAAAAGTATGCCCATGTTACATTTTTCTTTAATGGTGGAAAAGAAACTGAGTTTGTTGGAGAGGGAAGAAAACTAGTAGCTTCACCAAAAGTTGCAACATATGATCTTCAACCGGAAATGTCTGCACCAAAATTAACGGAAGCTGTATTGGAGGCATTATCTGAAGATAAATATGATGTTATCGTAATGAATTTTGCAAATGCTGATATGGTTGGTCATACAGGTGTATTCGAAGCGGCTATCAAAGCTATTAAAGCTGTAGATAATGGAATGGCTAAGATAGTAGATAAAGTGTTAGAGTTGGACGGAACGGTTCTTATAACAGCAGATCATGGGAATGCTGAGAAGATGGAAGATCCTGAAACTCATGGTGTATTCACAGCTCACACAATATATGATGTGCCATTGATCTATGTATCAAATAATTTCCACGGAGAATTGAATAAAGGAAAGTTAGCTGATATAGCTCCAACAATGTTAGAAATTTTAAATATTGAGAAACCTGCCGAAATGAACGGTGTTTCGCTTATAAAAAAATAATTGACAGCTAGAAATAATAGTGTTACTATAATATAAGTTTCGAAAAAATAATATTTAGGTAGAGGTTGCAGACAACAAGAGTAATTTAAGTGAGTTAGACAAAACGTTGAACTTGAATGAAAGGGTAGTTTGCCGAAACAAGAATTGTGTCAAAAGTTCTTGTTGGGCATATGGAGAATATCTATATGACTGTCATTAGAAAGAGGTTTCTAGTGTTGTGCTATCCAAAATTTGTAATATAATTGCAGATTAGCTACCGTATTTTAATACGGTAGTTTTTTTTACCTAAAATTTCGATGAAGCTAAAAACATAAAAACTTGGAGGTTTTAGGAATGAGCAGAATTTCAGAATTATTAAAATTAAGTCCAGTAGCACTGTTGGCAATATTGATGTTTATGGGCTATGATGCGTTGATAGCAGCCCCTCTTGCAACAATATATGCAGCTTTGGTGGCTGTGATAATTGAAAGAAAAAAAATTAACGATATTATGGATGCAGTTATAAACAACGCCAAAGAGATGCAGATAGCATTTTTTATTCTTATGGTAGCTTATGCTATGGCAGAGGTATTTATGGCAACGGGTGTGGGAGCATCAATAATAAATTTGGCCTTGAATGTAGGGTTGACTGGAAGAACTGTTGCGGTAGTTGGAATAGTTGTGACATCTGTACTTTCAATAGCAACGGGAACTAGCTGGGGAACGTTTGCAGCATGTGCACCAATATTTTTATGGTTGAATCATATTGTTGGTGGAAATATTGATTTGACAGTTGGAGCAATAGCAGGTGGAGCTTGTTTTGGAGATAATATAGGACTTATTTCAGATACAACAATAGTGAGTTCTGGAATACAAAAAGTAGAAGTTATAAAAAGAATTAGACATCAAGGGTTCTGGTCACTGTTTGTATTGATTTTAGGGATTATAGCATTTTATGTGGCTGGTGTGGTAATGGGGTTACCAACTACAACTGGAGATGCAGCAACAGCGATAACACAAATTCCTGAAGGTGTTTGGGCAGTTTTAGCAGAAAAAAGAGAATCGGCAGTGATTCTTTTAAATCAGGTGAAGGATGGGGTTCCAACTTACATGATAATACCTTTAGTTCTTGTTTTAATAGCAGCTTTTAAAGGGATGACAACATTACTTTGTCTATTCATAGGGATATTTTCAGCTTATGGATTGGGATTAATGGCTGGAACAGTGACAGATACAGGTGAGTTTTTAAATATGGTTATGTCGGGATTTGCAGGTGCAGGATCTTGGGTTATCGTTATGATGATGTGGGTAGCGGCATTTGGCGGTATTATGAAGCTTATGGATGCGTTTAGACCTCTATCAAACATAGTTGTAAAAATCTCAAGCAATGTTAGACAGCTTATGTTTTGCAATGGAATGCTATCAATATTAGGAAATGCGGGGTTAGCAGATGAAATGGCACAAATAGTTACGATAGGACCTATCATAAGAGAGATTGTTGAGAAGAACGTAGAGGGATCACCGGAGGATATAGAGGTGCTAAGACTTAGAAATGCAACATTTAGTGATGCTTTGGGTGTTTTCGGATCGCAACTTATTCCTTGGCACGTTTATATAGGGTTTTACCTGGGAATTGTTCAAGCGGTATATCCACTGTATACGTTTAGGGCTATAGATATAATAAAGTATAATTTCTTAGCAATGATAGCTGTTTCAACAATATTGTTAGCTACATTGACAGGTTTAGATAGATTTATTCCAAGATTTGGATTGCCGAGTGAACCGAAGGTAAAATTGAAAAAATCTATGAAAAGTACAGTAGTTACAGAGACAGTGTAAAATATAAAACCTTCACTTTTTAAAGTGGGGGTTTTTTTATTTACAAAAGCTTTTATATATGATAAAATCTAAAGTAAAATAAAATTTCAGGAGGAATCTCTAATGATAGGTATAGGAATTGTAGGACTTCCAAACGTTGGAAAGTCAACACTTTTTAATGCAATAACAAAAGCAGGAGCAGCAGAAGCAGCTAACTACCCATTTTGTACGATAGAGCCTAACGTGGGAATGGTTACTGTTCCAGATACAAGACTGGATGAATTATCAAAAATAATCAATCCTCAAAGAGTTCAAAATGCAACAGTTGAGTTCGTAGATATTGCTGGACTTGTTGAAGGTGCGGCTAAAGGTGAAGGATTAGGAAATAAATTTTTATCAAATATCAGAACAACAGCTGCAATTTGTCAAGTTGTAAGATGCTTTGAAGATGAGAATATTATTCACGTAAGTGGAAGTGTTGATCCAATAAGAGATATAGAGATAATAAATGGAGAGTTAATCTTAGCTGACATGGAAACAGTTGAAAAGGCTATAGAGAAGCAATCAAAGCTATTTAAAGCTAAAAATAAAGAGGCTATGGCTATAATGCCAGCTTTGGAAAAGTGTAAAGCCCATCTAGATGAGTATCAGATGTTAAGAACACTTGTATTGACAGCAGAAGAGCAGGAATTAATGAGAACATATCAACTTTTAACTCAAAAACCTATGATGTTTGCAGCCAACGTATCAGAGGATGATTTGGCAACTGGAAATGAGTTTGTTGAAAAAGTTAAAGAATATGCTACTACTTTAGGAGCAGAAGTTGTTGTTGTTTCAGCAAGAGTTGAGTCGGAACTTCAAGAAATGGAAGATGAAGATAAAAAAGAGTTCTTAGAGGCTTTAGGAGTAGAAGAACCTGGATTAAATAGATTAATAAGAGCAGGGTTTAAGCTTTTAGGACTTCAGACATACTTCACAGCAGGAGTTAAAGAGGTTAGAGCTTGGACTATAAAAGTTGGAGATACAGCTCCAAAAGCAGCTGGAGAGATCCATACAGATTTTGAAAGAGGATTTATCAGAGCAAAAGTTGTTGCATATGATGACTTTATAAAGTATTCTGGATGGAAAGGAGCACAAGAAGCAGGGGTGCTTAGACTTGAAGGAAAAGAATATATTGTTAAAGATGGCGACCTGATGGAGTTTTTATTTAACGTGTAAAATATAAAACTGGTTGTTAAGAAAAATTACTTGACAACCTTTAAAAAAACTAGTAAAATATTATGGTATTGTAATTATAAGGAGGATAACTTTGATAATAAAGCTTAATGAAATAATTAACGAATCAGAGGTTGTCTTTGATTATGTTGAACAAACTATGGATTCTTTAGATATTCCTGAGGGAATAGTTATAAAAGGGAGAGCCTATAAAGAGGGAGATCAATATATAGTTGAAGGTTCTTATAGAGCAGTACTGAGGTTAGAGTGTGTTAGATGTCTAACGGAGATAGAACCATTAATCCAATCGGATTTTCAAGGGTTTTATTTAGAACCGAAAGAATATTCTAAATACATGTCGAGCCTAAAACCGGAGGAAGAGTTTGGTGAAAACCATTTTGAAGAGGCTGTTAACAGCGAGATCAATATATCTAATCTGGTCAGAGAATATATAATACTTGATTTGTCACAATATGAGGCATGTCTTCCAGAATGTACTGACGCTTCTGAAGTTGAGAAGTACTTGAAGGATGATGTTGACCCTAGGTGGCAGCAATTATTAGACATAAAATTTTAAATTTTAAAATATGAATGTATTAGGAGGGAAACTAAGATGGCAGTACCTAAGAAGAAAACTTCGAAAGCTAAGAAAAATATGAGAAGATCTCACCACGCATTAAAAGGTTCTACATTAGCAACTTGTGATAAGTGTGGAGCTCCAAGAAGACCTCACAGAATTTGTCTTGCATGTGGAGATTACAACGGAAAGCAAGTTCTAGCTACAGAAGCAGAGTAATAGCTTATAAAAAAAAGCGGGATAACTAAATCTTGCTTTTTTTTATTTTCAAAAATATGATATAATATATTAATAATAATAAATAATTAATAATAGTTATATTGAGGAGAAGTTATGAAAATTGCATTAGATGCCATGGGTGGAGATTATGCCCCTCTAGAAACTGTCAAAGGTGCAGTTCAGGCTTTACAGGATTTGTCGGATGTTACGATAATACTTGTAGGGAAAAAAGAGATAATTGAAAAGGAATTAACAAAATACAACTACAATAAAGAAAAAATAGAGATAGTAGATGCCAGAGAGGTTGTTGAAATGACAGATGACCCAATAACTACTATAAAAACAAAAAAAGATTCATCGATGAATAGAACCTTAGAACTTGTGAAAAATGGAACGGCCGATGCTTGTGTTTCAGCAGGAAATACAGGTGCACTTATAAGTACGAGCCAGTTAAAATTAAGAAGAGTAAAAGGTGTTTTAAGACCGGCTATCACAACAATATTTCCAGCTAAAAAAAGAGATATAGTTTTGATGGATGTAGGTGCTAATTCAGATTCTCGACCAGAGTTTATAAATCAATTTGCAACAATGGGATCTCTTTATTTTGAAGAGTTGTTTGGAGTGCAAAAACCAAAAGTTGGACTTTTAAATATTGGAACAGAAGAGGGAAAAGGAAACGAGATAACAAGAGAGGCCTTTAACCTTTTGAAAGAGAATGATAAAATTAATTTTATAGGAAACATTGAGAGTAGAGATATAATGGATGTGGATGTGGATGTAGTTGTTACCGATGGTTTTACTGGAAATATGGTTTTGAAAACAGCGGAAGGCGTATCTAAATACATATTTACACTTTTAAAAGAAGAAATTAGTAAAAGTTTTTTAGGTAAGATAGGGGCGTTATTTTTAAAGCCTGTTTTTAAAAATTTGAAAAGTAAAATGGATTCTTCAGAATATGGAGGAGCTTTATTTTTAGGGATAAATGGTATCTCGATAAAAGCACATGGGAATTCAACGGCCAATGGAATCAAAAATGCAATTAAAGTTGCAAATAAATTTGCTGAAGATAAATTTATTGAGAGATTGACAGAGGTTATGAAACAAGATCAAGGAGGAAGTAATGAAGCTTAAAAATGTAGGAATAATTGGATTAGGAACTTATGTTCCAGAAAGAATAATGACAAATTTTGATTTTGAAAAAATTATAGATACATCAGATGAGTGGATTAGAACTAGAACAGGAATAGAGGAAAGAAGATTTGCAGATGAAACTCAAGCAACATCAGATTTGGGGGCAGCAGCTTCTCTTAAAGCTCTAGAAAAAGCAGGATTAACAGCCGAGGATATAGATATGATAATCCTAGCTACAACAACACCAGATTATCCTATTCAGAGTACGGCGTGTGTTGTACAGGAACTAATAGGAGCTAAAAATGCGGCAGCAGTGGATATAAACGCTGCTTGTAGCGGATTTGTATATGCATTAACTATGGCTAAAGCATTGATTTCATCTGGAATGAATAAAAATGTATTGGTTATAGGAGCAGAGGTGTTGTCTAAATGTGTGGATATGAAAGATAGAAATACTTGTGTTCTGTTTGGAGATGGAGCGGCAGCAGCAGTGGTGTCAGAAGTTGAAGATGGAACTGGAATACTATCTCAATTTTTAGGAGCTGAAGCGGACGTTAAGGGAGCACTTAGAACTCCGGCAGGTGGAACAAGAATGCCTTTAAGTCAACAAGTTTTGGATGAAAGATTGAATTTCTTACAAATGAAAGGGCAAGATGTATTTAAATTTGCTGTAAAAGCATTACCTAAAGCTACTTTAGAAGCTTTAGAAGCAGCGGGAATGGTAGCGGAAGATATAGATATGGTTTTCCCACATCAAGCAAATGTAAGAATAATCGAGGCAGCATCAAAAAGATTAGGAATTCCAATGGATAAGTTCTATTTAAATCTAAATAGATATGGAAATACATCTTCAGCATCAATTGGACTTGCACTGGGAGAAGCTCTAGAAAAAGGACTGGTAAAAAAAGGTGACACAATCGCATTAACTGGGTTTGGTGCGGGACTTACTTACGCCTCAATGATTTTGAAGTGGTGTTATTAAATAAAATAAATTGACAGTTAAAAAATATTATGTTATATTAAAAAACACATGTTATTTTAAAAAAAGGAGTTAATATGAGCAAAATAGCTTTTGTTTTTCCAGGACAAGGAACTCAATATATTGGAATGGGAAAAGAACTTTATGAAAACAATGATATCGCTAGAAAAGAGTTTGATAAAATATTTTCTAATTTAGATATGGACCTTAAAACAGTTATGTTTGAAGGGAGTGAAGAGGAGTTAAAAGATACTAAAAATACTCAACCAGCAATAGTTGCAATGAGTTTAGTTCTAGAAAGACTTTTAAGAGAGAAAGGTATAACTCCAAACTATGTTGCAGGTCACTCGGTTGGAGAGTATGCGGCAGTGGGATCAGCAGGGTTTTTAACTGCAGAGGATGCTGTTAAATTGACCGCTTTAAGAGGGAAAGCTATGAGTGAAGTTTCAGCTCAAGTAAAAGGTTCTATGGCAGCAATAATAGGATTAGATTCCGATAAAATTGAAGAGGCTTTAAAAAATGTAGATGGTATTGTAGAGGCGGTTAATTTTAACGAACCTAAACAAACTGTTATAGCAGGAGAAAAAGAAGCGATTGGGAAAGCTTGTGTGATTCTTAAAGAAGCAGGAGCAAGAAGAGCTATGGAACTTGCAGTGTCAGGACCGTTTCATTCATCATTGATGAAGCCAGCAGGAGAGATATTGAAAACTGCACTGGAGGAGTTTGACTTTAAAGTTGCAAATATACCTTTAATAGCAAATACAACAGCAAAAGAGATAACAGATATAAACTCATTAAAAGATGAGCTATATAGACAAAGTTTTGGACCAGTAAAATGGGTGGATACAATAAACGCTTTGAAAGAGGCTGGAGTAACAAAAATATATGAGATTGGGCCTGGAAAAGTTTTGAACGGCTTAATTAAAAAGATAGATAAAGAGCTAGAAGTTGTAAATATAGAAAAACTTGTAGATTTAGATTAATCTGATTGATAAAACTTGAAAAAATATATTAAATTTGCTAATATATTTATATAAATTATTAAATTATTTAGGAGGAAACAAATGTTAGATAAAATAAGAGAAATAGTTGTAGAGCAATTAGGTGTGGACGCTGATCAAGTAACTTTAGAGTCAAACTTCGTAGAAGATTTAGGAGCAGATTCACTTGATACTGTTGAGTTAATAATGGCTTTCGAAGAGGAATTTGATATCGAAATACCTGATACAGACGCAGAAAAAATTAAAACTGTAAAAGATGTTGTAAACTACATCGAGGCAAATAAGTAAGATAAATTCAAAGGGGTATGAAAGTACCCCTTTAGTTATATTTTTTGGAAAAATAAAAAGAGGTGAATATATAATGAGAAGAGTAGTTGTAACGGGAGTGGGTTTAATAACTTCACTAGGAACTGGGACGAAAAAATCTTGGGAAGCTATAAAATCAGGTGCATGTGGGATAAAAGAGATAACATCTTTTGATGCAACGGAAAGTGCCGTAAAAATAGCTGGAGAAGTTACTGATTTTGACCCTACAGAGTTTGGAATTGAAAAAAAAGAGGTTAAAAAATTAGCGAGAAATACACAGTTTGCAATAGCAGCTACAAAAATGGCATTAGAAGATTCAGGTCTTGTTATTGACGAAACAAATGCTACAAAAATAGGAACTATAGTTTCATCAGGAATAGGTGGAATCGAAGTGTTTGAAGAGCAGTATCAAAATATGCTTGAAAAAGGAGTTAGAAGAATATCTCCGTTTACAATACCAGCTATGATAAACAATATGGCATCTGGAAATGTGGGTATATATTTTGGTGCAAAGGGACCGAACAAAGCTGTGGTAACAGCATGTGCAGCAGGAACGCACTCGATAGGAGATTCTTATGAGATGATCAAATCAGGTAGAACAGACGCAATGATTGCAGGTGGAACAGAGGCTTGTATAACAAAGTTTGCAATAAATGCTTTTGCTAATATGAAAGCACTATCTACAAGAAATGATGATCCACAGAAGGCATCAAGACCTTTCACAGCTGATAGAGATGGGTTTGTAATGGGAGAAGGAGCAGGAGTTTTAATCCTAGAAGAGCTTGAAACTGCAAAGGCAAGAGGAGCTAAAATTTATGCTGAAGTTGTGGGATATGGAGAAACTTGTGACGCATATCATATCACATCTCCATCAGAAGGTGGAGAAGGAGCAGTCAGAGCATTCGTAATGGCTATGGAAGAGGGGAAAATAAAACCTGAAGAAGTAGGGTATATAAATGCACATGGAACTTCTACGCCAGCAAATGACAGAAACGAAACAGCTGCTATTAAAACTGCTTTTGGAGAATCGGCATATAAAATGAACATCTCTTCAACAAAAGGAGCAACAGGGCATGGTCTTGGGGCTGCTGGAGGAATTGAAGGAGTTTTATTGGCACTTTCAATAGCGGAGGGAGTAGTTCCACCGACAATCAATCAGGACAATCCAGATGAAACTCTAGATTTAAACTATACTCCAAATGTAGCAGTTAAAAGAGATATAGAGGTAGGAATGTCAAGTTCATTAGGATTTGGTGGACACAATGCTGTAATAGCAATGAGAAAATATAAATAATAGATTTAAGGGAGAGATAAGTGAAAAAGTCATATCTAGAGTTAGAAAAAAAAATAGGTTATGTATTTAAAAATAAAGACTTGTTGAAAAACTCGCTTATCCATAGATCTTTTGGTAATGAACATACAAGATATAAAAAGTTAAATAATGAGAGATTAGAACTGCTAGGTGATGCAGTTCTAGATCTTATTGTGACAGAGTATCTTTATAAAAGCTATCCCAATGCATTGGAAGGGGATTTAGCAAAACTAAAAGCTATGGTTGTTAGTGAGCCTGTACTTGCAAGAATATCTAAAACGTTAGGATTTGGACAGTATCTAATGTTGAGTAAAGGTGAAGAGTTAACAGGTGGAAGAGAAAGAAATTCAATATTAGGTGATGTTTTTGAAGCTATATTGGGAGCCATATATTTAGATTCAGATTTTGTTACAGTAAAAAATATTGCGATGGAATATTTAAAACATCCAATAGAACATGTGAATGAAAATGAGGATATTTTAGATTTTAAAACAATTTTACAGGAGTATAGTCAAAAAGAGTATAAGATTATTCCGACTTATCAGGTGGTAAGTGAAGATGGTCCAGATCATTTGAAGATTTTTGAAGTTGTTGTAATTATAAAAGATGAATTGAAGGGCTATGGAAAAGGGAAAAATAAAAAGGGTGCAGAGCAGGCAGCAGCTAAAGATATCTGTAAAAAATTAGGAGTTAAACTTTATGAAACACTATAACATCCCGATATTTATAAGTCATTTTGGGTGTCCGAATGACTGTGTATTTTGCAATCAAAAAAAAATCAATGGTAGAGAAACAGATGTGAGTTTAGAAGATGTTAAAAACATTATAGAAACATACTTAAAAACTCTTCCAAAAAAATCCAAGAAAGAGGTGGCTTTTTTTGGTGGAACTTTTACAGGAATTTCTTTTAATTTACAAAAGGAGTATCTTTCAGTTGTGCATGAATATATAGAAAAAGGATTGATTGATGGGATAAGACTTTCAACAAGACCGGACTATATTGATAAAGAGATAGTGGATATGCTTGTGAGTTACGGAGTTACAACCGTGGAGTTAGGGGTGCAGTCTTTGGATGAAAGTGTTTTGAAAAAAACACATAGATTTTACCCATTGGAAAAGGTTTATACAGCTTCAAAACTGATTAAAGATGCGGGAATAGAACTTGGGATACAGTTGATGCTAGGTTTGCCTGGAGCTACAGAAGAAAGTGACTATATGAGTGCTTTAAAGACAGTGGAGATAAAGCCTGATATAGCAAGAATTTATCCAACACTTGTTATAAAAGAGACTGAGATGGCAGAGATGTTTAAAAATGGCAACTATAAACCACTCTCTATAGAGGAAGCGGTTCAAAGATGTAAAAAAATATATTCACTCTTAGAATATAATGATATAAATATTGTAAGAGTTGGACTTCAACCAACAGATGAATTAAATGATAGTGAAAATGTATTGGGGGGACCTTTCCATCCAGCTTTTAGAGAGCTTGTTGTAGGAGAGATATATTATGATTTTCTTAAAAAATTTGATTTATCAGACGGAAAAATAAGTGTAGAAATAAACGAAAAGAATGTTTCCAAAATTGTAGGAAATAAAAAAATTAATAGAGTGAGATTTGGAGAAAAATTAATTATAAAGATAGATCACTCATTGAGTTTAGATACAATTGTGGTAAATGGAAAAAGCTATTTATGGAAACAGGTTCTTAGGGGAGAGATAAATGAACCAGATAATAATAAATACGAATAGATTTAAAACTAGAGCTGCAGTATTAGAGCATGGAAAAGTGATGGAAGTCCACATTGAAAGAGCGGGAGAGGGAACTTTAAACGGAAATATATATAAAGGAAAAGTTGCCAATGTGTTACCCGGTATGGAATCGGCTTTTGTAAAAATAGGATTAGAAAAAAATGGATTTTTATATGTGAAAGATTTAAGAGATTTTGAAGAAAAATATTTAACAGGAATAGCAAATAGTGTAAAGCCAATAGAGGAACTTTTGACTGTTGGAGACGATGTTGTAGTGCAAGTGTTGAGTGATCCCAGAGGAAGTAAAGGGGCAAGAGTTACAACGCACTACACAATACCTGGAAAATTTTTAGTACTTATGCCAAACAATACACATATAGCTATATCTAAAAAAATAAGAGATGAATCTGAAAGAGAAAGATTGGAGAAAGTTTTTTCTGAAATTGTACCCGAAGGGATGGGAGTTATAATAAGGACTGCTGCTGAGGGTAAAAGTATCTACCATTTTGAAAAAGAGCTACAATATTTAATTAAAAAATGGGAAGAGATAGAAGTGAAGATAAAAAAAGCTAAAATAGGAGAACTTCTATATAAAGATAATGGAATCGTGAGTAAAGTTTTAAGAGATATTATAAATAATGAAATCGATGAAATAATCGTGGATGATGAGAGTGTTTATTGGGAAATAATAGACTATACTATGGCATTTAGTGATGGTAAATTAAAAACTAAAATAAAATTATATAGCGACAAGAAAGATATATTTGATAACTATGGAATTCAACAAGAGATTGAAAAATCCCTAGAAGAAACAGTTTGGCTAGAGTGTGGTGGTTCTATAGTTATAGAAAAAACAGAGGCATTGGTCAGTGTTGATGTGAATACTGGAAAAAATATAGGTAGTATGAATTTAGAAGAGACAGTTGTGAAAACTAACATAGAAGCAGCCGAGGAAATCGCAAGACAACTCCGTATAAGAAATTTAAGTGGAATAATAATAATTGACTTTATAGACATGAAAGTGGAAGAGGACAAAGAGAAAGTTTTGAAAGTTTTAGATGAACATTTAGCTAAAGATCGAGTAAAAACAAATATTATTCACTTCACAGATTTGGGGTTAGTTGAAATGACCAGAAAAAGGATAGGCAAACCACTAAGTTATTACTTTCAAGATGAATGTCCAATGTGTAAAGGGACTGGAAAAGTAAAAGGAAGTAGATCTATTGTAGAAAATATAATAAAAGAACTAAAAGAAGTGGTTGAAGAAAAAGATATCAGCAAGATAAAGATAGTGACAAAAGCCTCTGTAAAACAGAAAATAGAAGAGATTTACTTGGATTTTATAAAATCTTTATTGGCTCAACATGGGAAAAAAATTGAAATTCTAAGCCAAGGGAAAGAGATAGTTAAAGATTATGAAATATTGATGGAAAGATAGGTGGAAAGGTGAAGCTAGCCTTATATTCAGGAACATTTGACCCTATAACGAAGGGGCATAAAGATATTATAAAAAGAGCGAGTAGAATGTGTGATAAGTTAATAGTGGCTGTATTAAATAATGTTTCTAAAAAAACTTTATTTACTTTAGAAGAAAGAAAAGATATGGTGGAAAAAAGTTTAGAGGATATTTTAAATGTCGAAGTTATTGAGTATAGCGGCTTATTAGTTGACTATATGAAACAAAGAGATTGCAAGTATATAATAAGAGGATTGAGAGCTGTTGTTGATTACGAATACGAACTATCGTTGGCTTATGGAAATTTTGATATTTCTGAAAAAGAGATTGAAACAGTTTTTATTCCTGCATCCAAACAGTTTTTATATGTTAGTTCTACTATAGTTAGAGAGTTAGCGGTTTATAATGGGAAGTTAGACGATTATTTGGATAGCTATGTGATTGAAAAGGTTAGAGATAAAGTTAAGGAGTAGCTAAATGGCGAAGGCAAAAAGTTTTTATGTATGTGGTGAGTGTGGATATAAAACAATTAAATGGATGGGGAAGTGTGATAATTGTGGTGAATGGGGAACTTTTGAAGAAGAGATAGAGCTTCCTGCAAGTTCATCAAAAACTATGAAAACATCATCCAATTCAATGGTGAATATTCAAGATAAAGTAGTATCCTTTGCCAATGTTCAGTTAGAAAAGAATTTTCGGTACAAAACAACAATATCGGAATTTGATAGACTTCTAGGAGGTGGATTAGTAAAAGGAGAGGTTGTTCTAATAACAGGAAGTCCTGGGATTGGGAAATCCACTTTGCTGTTACAAACCGCTAAAGAATACACTGTTTATGGAGATGTTTTATATGTTTCTGGGGAGGAATCACCAGCTCAGATAAAATCTAGAGGGGAGAGATTAGGGATAGATTCAAATGATCTTTATCTTATGTCCGAAACAGATATTCAAGGAATCTATGAGTATGTTCTAACAAGAAAACCAAAAATTGTCATTATAGATTCAATTCAAACTCTTTATAATTCAGAAGTGGATTCGATTCCAGGGACTCCGACACAGATAAGAGAGTGTACGCTAAAAATAATTGAGCTAGCTAAAAAAAATGAAGTTTCATTTTTTATAGTTGGTCATATTACAAAAGATGGGAAAGTTGCAGGGCCGAAGCTTTTAGAGCATATGGTTGACGCTGTTTTTCATTTTGAAGGTGAAGAGGGACTGTTCTATAGAATTTTAAGAAGTTTAAAAAATAGATTTGGATCAACAAATGAACTTGCAGTATTTAGCATGGAGGACACAGGTATTCATGAGGTGAAAAATTCATCGGAGTTTTTTTTAAGTGAAAGAGATGAAAAGAATATAGGAAGTATGGTAGTTCCAGTTTTAGAAGGAACAAAAGTTTTTTTACTGGAGATACAAACTCTCCTAACGGATTGTACAATTGGAATACCTAAGAGAATTGTTCAAGGATTTGATAGAAATAGGATGCAAATATTGACAGCTATTGCTGAAAAAAGAATGGGGCTTCATTTAGGAATGAAAGATCTATTTATAAATATTCCTGGTGGATTATCAATAAATGATCCAGCAGCCGATTTAGGAGCATTGATATCAATAGTTTCACTCTATAGAAATATTGCTATAAGTCAAAAGATTGCCGCTATTGGTGAACTTGGATTGAGGGGAGAGATAAGAAAAGCTTTCTTTATAGATAGAAGATTAAGAGAGCTAGAAAAGCTTGGATTTAAAGGTGTCTATGTCCCTGAAACAAATAGAAAAGAGATTGAAAAAAATAGTTATAAACTGAAAATAATATATTTGAAAAATTTAGAAGAACTTTTAGAAAGGATGAGTAAAGATGAATAACCCGCAATTATTAGATATCCTTTCTCTTTTGGCTCCAGGTACAAAGTTGAGAGAGGGGATACACAATGTTTTAGATGGAGAGATGGGAGCCTTAATAGTTGTAGGACTAGATTCAGAAGTTCAGAAGATAATGGACGGAGGATTTGAAATAAGCTGTGACTACACTCCGGAGAAGTTATTTGAACTGTGTAAAATGGATGGGGCGATAATAATTGATTCAGATATAACTAGAATTCATTCGGCGAATGTGCACCTTCAACCTAGCATGAGATTTTCTACAAATGAAAGTGGAACAAGACATAGAACCGCTCAAAGGGTTGCTAAGCAAACTGATAAACTGGTTATAGCTATATCGGAAAGAAAAAAAGTTGTAACTATATATAAGGGTGAAATGAAGCACAGATTGAGAAGTACAACCGATCTTATGGGAGAGGCATCACAAGGGCTAAATACTTTGGAACGTTATCGTTTTGTATTGGATAGAGCTTTAGGGAACTTGACAATACTGGAGCTGGATGACCTGGTAACTCTATATGAAGTGACAGTGGTTTTACAAAGATTTGAAAAAGTAACTAGAATCTTTCAAGAGATGGGAACTTATATGACTGAGTTGGGATTAGATGGAAGACTTGTAAAACTTCACTTAAATGATTTAATTCAAGATATCGAAAATGAGAAAGAGGATTTCTTGAAAGATTATTGGAATGATGTGAATACTGGTTTTGATATGGCAGAAATAACGGACAGATTATCTAAGTTAACAGATGATGAATTAAAAGAATTAGAAAAATTGTCATCCACTTTGGATTATGGAAAAACATATTCTGCACTAGGAAATAGGGTAACACCTAAAGGGTATAGAATATTAGATAAAATTACAAAACTTACAAAAAGAGATATAGATAAAATAGTTAATACCTATGGAAATCTTTCTAAAATTCAAGAAGCCTCAACAGAAGAGCTTTTAGAAATAAAAGGAATCAGTAAGTTTAAAATAAAAGCTATTCAAACAGGATTAAAAAGACTGAAGGTAACTGTTGAATTGGAGAAATAAAAATCTACTTTTTTTAGTAGATTTTTTTATTTATCTATGTTATATTATGGTATAGGGGTGTACCCTATATTGATGGAGGTGTAAAATGAAAAAGAAATATAGAGTGGGAAATGTAACTTGCCAGAGTTGCGTTGCACTTATTGAAAAAATACTTAACTCTACAGATGGAGTGAATGAAGCGAGAGTAAATTTAGCGACGGAAGAATTGTTTGTAGATTTTGATGAAAAAACTATAAATGAAGATAGTTTTAAAAATAAAATAACAGTTTTGGGTTATAGTGTAAATGAAGTGAAAAAATTGAAAACAGTGACATTTTTGATAAAGGGATTACACTGCCAGAGCTGTGTTTCTATGTCTGAAAAAGTTATTTCGGGAATGGACGGGGTTGAGTCGGTGAATGTTAACTTAGCTACAGAAAAAGCTACAGTGACATATGATTCAAGTCTAGTAAAACTATCTGAAATTTTTCACAGCATCCAAAATTTTGGCTATACAGGTGAAAGAATAACTGAGGAAACAGTTGATAGAAGAGAACAAGAAAACCAAAAAGAACTCAAAAGAGAGTTCAATGAATTTTTAGTAGCTATCTCTTTGGGAGCTATAATTTTTTATATATCAATGGGAAGTATGATTGGATTACCTATACCGAATTTCCTTCACTACAATACAGATCCATTTTTATTTGCAATGGTTCAACTTGTTTTGTCTATTCCAGTAGTGTATGTGGGAAGACATTTTTATACATCAGGATTTCAAAAGATAAAAGCTGGAGCTCCAAGTATGGATTCTTTAATAGCTTTAGGAACGGGTGCTGCATTTGCCTATAGTTTATACAGCACTGTTAAAATATATGAAGGGGATATTCAATATGTTCACAATCTTTACTATGAATCCGGTGTAGTGATTATAGCTTTAATCTCTTTAGGTAAATACTTGGAAAAATTGAGCAAGGGGAAAACGTCAGAAGCTATAAAAAAATTGATGGGTTTACAGAGCAAAAGAGCAAACCTATTCAGAGATGGAAAGGTTGTAAGTGTTGATATAGAAGAGATTGAAATAGGAGATGTTCTGCTGATAAAACCTGGAGAATCAATTCCAACAGATGGATTGGTAGTGGAAGGGATTTCAAGTGTGGATGAAGCTATGCTGACAGGAGAAAGTATCCCTGTAAAAAAAATCATAGGATCAAAGCTTTATGGAGCAACAATAAATGGAACAGGTAGTCTGAAAATGAAGGTTACAGAAACTGGAGAGAACACAACACTTTCAAAAATAATAAGACTTGTTGAAAATGCTCAGGGATCAAAAGCTCCAATAGCTCGAATGGCCGACGTATTATCTGGATATTTTGTACCCGCAGTTATGATAATCGCTGTTCTATCAAGTCTGACATGGTATTTTATAGGTTCGCTAGGATGGGTCAATCTGGATTCGCAGCCGAGTGTTTTTGCTTTGAAAATCTTGATTTCGGTACTGGTTATAGCCTGTCCATGCTCGTTGGGGTTAGCAACTCCAACAGCTATAATGGTAGGAACTGGTAGAGGAGCTGAATTAGGAATACTTATTAAATCTGGGGAAGCACTTGAAAAGGCATGTAAGGTAGACACCGTTGTTTTTGATAAAACAGGGACAATAACAGTGGGAAAACCGACAGTTACCGATATTATAACAACTGAATTAGAGGAGGAAATACTTCTTAAAGTTGTTGGAAGTTTGGAACAAAATTCTGAACACCCATTAGCTGATGCTATTATGAGAGAGATAAATATAAGAAATCTTGAACTGTACACAGTAAGAAATTTCAACTCTCGAACAGGAAAGGGAGTTGTAGGAACTTTAGAAAATACAAAAGTTGGAGATGTAGAAGTAATAATAGGTAGTAAAAAGATGATGGATAAATATTCTATCGATGTGGAGGAACATTTAAAAGAGAGTGAAAAACTGTTCGATGAAGGAAAAACAGTAATCTATGTGGCTACTAAAAATAGATATCTAGGTTTAATTGCAATAGCGGATAAAGTTAGAGAGAATTCCAAAGAGGTTATTGAAGAGTTGAAAAAAATGGGAATAGATGTCATCATGTTGACAGGAGATAATGAGAGAACGGCTAGAGCGATAGCTAGAGAAGTTGGTGTGGAAAAGGTAATTGCAGAAGTATCGCCAGAACAAAAGTATTCTCAGATAAAAAAAATACAAATATCAGGAAAAAATGTAGCTATGGTGGGGGATGGAATAAATGATTCTCCAGCTTTAACACAAGCGAATGTTGGAATTGCAGTCGGTGGTGGAGCTGACATCGCACTAGAAAGTGCAGATATAGTATTGATGAGTAAAAACATAAAGGATGTTCCAAAAGCTATAGAGCTGAGTAGAGCTACTATGAAAAATATAAAACAAAACTTGTTTTGGGCATTTATCTATAATGGATTAGGGATACCGGTTGCAGCGGGATTACTATACCCATTTACAGGACATCTTTTAAATCCTATGATAGCAGGTGCAGCAATGGCAATGAGCTCTGTTTCAGTAGTTTCAAATGCGTTGAGATTGAAGTGGTTTAAATAATACGAGGAGGAGATATGGAAGAGAATTGTTCTAATAAAATTTGCGGAGATAAAAAAAAATTAATAACTAGAGTTAACAGAATAGAGGGTCAGATTAGAGGGATAAAGAGGATGATTGAAGAGGAGTCATATTGTGATGATGTTTTGAATCAAATAGCCTCAGCAAAAGCCGCTTTGGATGGAGTAGCAAAAGTTATACTAGAAAATCATTTAAGAAAGTGTGTTGTATCAGGTATAAAAAACAACGAAGAGAACAAAGTTATCGACGAGCTTATATACACATTGGGAAAAATGATGAAATAAGTCTAAATTTTTCTTTAAATTAAAGAAATAATATGTTAAAATTCTTATAGTATAAAGTTTTTAGGGAGGGTGTTAATGAGAAAAATAGTTACGTTTATAATGTCTATGATATTAGCTATTGGTTTATTTGCAGCGAAGCCACTTAAAGTTGGAATAGTTCTTTCAACTGGAGGGTTAGGAGATAAGTCTTTTAATGATGCTGCTTATAGAGGGTTAGAGCAAGCTAAAAAAGATTTAGGAATTGAATTTAAATATGTTGAACCTGCGTCACCAGCTGAAGATGAAGAGTTTTTAAGAGAATATGCAGAGGCTGGATATGATTTGATTATTGCAACTGGATTCCAAATGACAGAGTCAGCAAGAGCAGTGGCTGCAGATTATTCGGATGTTAAGTTTTTAATGATTGATGATGTTGTAGATCTACCTAATGTAAAATCATTGATTTTTAAAGAGGAAGAGGGTTCTTTCTTAGTTGGAGTTATCGCAGGATTGATGACGAAAAATAATGCTGTTGGATTTGTTGGTGGGATGGAAAATCCTTTGATAAAGAAATTTGAAGTTGGATTTAAGCAAGGTGCAGAGTATGTAAATCCTAAAGTTAAATTCTTCTCAGTTTACACAACAGGACCAAATCCATTTAACGATCCAGTTAGAGGAAAAGAAAATGCTATTTCTGAAATCAACCAAGGTGCAGATGTTATATATCATGCAGCAGGGGGAACAGGTATGGGAGTTTTTGCAGCAGCAAAAGAAAAGGGAGTTTTCGCTATTGGTGTTGACTCGAATCAAGATGCTGTAGAACCAGGAACAGTTTTAACATCTATGTTAAAAAATGTAGACGTTGCAGTTTATGACAGTATCAAAAATCTAATTTCAGGAAATTTTGTTCCAGGAGTAGCAGTTTATGGAGCTCAAGAAAATGGAGTGGGAGTAACTGATTTTGAATTTACAAAAGATATTATTGGTGCAGAAAAACTTCAGAAATTTGAAGAGATAAAAGCTAAACTTATGTCAGGGGAAATTAAAGTTAGTGATAAATAAAAAATAAATGGGGGCTGATTAATTTATTGATCAGCCTTTTGTTACCTTTTGAGAGGAGAGAGAAAATGG
Source organism: uncultured Cetobacterium sp. (assembly GCF_947072685.1). Taxonomy (GTDB): domain Bacteria; phylum Fusobacteriota; class Fusobacteriia; order Fusobacteriales; family Fusobacteriaceae; genus Cetobacterium_A. Next base: position 32,720 of record NZ_CAMTIK010000018.1, read on the forward strand.
AAAAAATAGAAAGAGTTACAATTATAGTTTTAGATAGTGCGGGAGTAGGAGCACTTCCAGATGCTAAAGAGTTTGGAGATGAGGGAACAAATACAATGGCGAATATAGCTTTGACAACAGGTGGATTAAATCTGAAGAATATGGAAGAGTTAGGGCTTGGGAATATCACTGAAATATTGGGTGTAGAAAGAAATGATAAAGCAAAAGGGGCTTTTGGAAAAGCGCTGGAGCTATCTAAAGGAAAAGATACGACGACAGGGCACTGGGAGATAGCAGGAATAGTTCAGGAAAAAGCATTCCCAACATATCCAAATGGATTTCCCGAAGCCACAATAAAGGCTATTGAAGAGGCTACAGGAAGAAAGATCATATGCAATTTACCATACTCAGGAACAGATGTTTTGGATGTCTATGGAGAGGAACAATTGGCTACTGGGGCTTGGATAGTATATACATCTGCAGATCCAGTGTTACAAATAGCTGCGAATGAAGAACAGATATCTTTAGAGGAGTTATATTCAGCTTGTAAAAAGGCTTTAGAAATTTGTAATGAATTATCACCTGTGGCAAGAGTTATAGCAAGACCTTATATAGGAAAAAAATCTGGAGAGTTTACAAGAACATCAAATAGACATGACTACTCTGTTGAGCCACCGATTGAAAGTATGTTAGATAGAATAAAAAATTCTGGATTAGATGTGGTTGGTATAGGGAAAACAAGTGATATCTTTGCAGGAGTTGGACTAACTGAGAGCAGAGGAACGAATAAAGATAATTTGGATGGAATTCTAAAGACAATTGATGAATTAAAAAAAGATACTAAAGGGTTGATTTTTACAAATCTTGTTGATTTTGATATGAAATTTGGGCATAGAAGAGATCCAAAGGGATATAAATTAGCTTTGGAAGAGTTTGATAATTATTTACCTGAAATCATGTCGAATTTAAAAGAGAACGAAATTTTAATATTGACTGCAGATCATGGATGTGACCCTACGTATAGAGGTAGTGATCATACGAGAGAGTATATACCAATTCTGGTATATGGAAAGCAATTGAAAGAGAATATAGATTTAGAAATTCAAAATGGATTTTCAACAATAGCAGCAACAGTGGAGGAACTTCTTCTAGGGAAAACAAATTTAGTAGGAAGCTTTGCTGATAAAATAAAAAAGTAGAAACAACAGGAGGAAATAATGAGTATACACATAGGAGCAAAAAAGGGAGAGATAGCAGAAACAGTATTATTGCCAGGGGATCCGTTGAGAGCGAAGTGGATAGCGGAAACTTTCTTAGAGGATGTAGTGTGTTATAACGAGGTTAGAGGGATGTACGGTTATACAGGTACTTATAAGGGGAAGAGAGTATCAGTTCAAGGTACTGGAATGGGAGTACCTTCGATTTCAATATATGTGAATGAACTTATAAGAGATTATGGAGTAAAAAACTTAATAAGAGTTGGAACAGCTGGTTCTTATAGAGAGGATGTAAAAGTTAGAGATGTAATTTTAGCAATGTCTTCTTCTACAACTTCAGGGATGAATAGATTGAGATTTGGAGGAGCAGACTATGCACCTACAGCAGATTTTGGATTGTTTATGAAGGCGGCAGAGGTTGCTAAAGCTAAAGGGATAGCTGTAAAAGGTGGAAATGTTTTAACGGCAGATGAGTTTTATGGAGATAATTTTGAATCATATAAAAAATGGGCAGATTTTGGAGTTTTATGTGTGGAGATGGAAACTGCAGCTCTATATACAATAGCAGCAAAACATAATGTAAAAGCTCTGACTATACTTACGATTTCAGATTCTCTTGTGACTGGTGAGGAAACTACATCGGAAGAGAGACAAACCACTTTGAAAGAGATGATAGAGATAGCTTTAGAAAGTGCAGCTGAATAGTCATGAAGTTAGAAAAAAAAATAATATTGCAATATTTAGAAAAAGCAATCGAAGCAAGAGAAAAAGCGTATGCACCTTATTCAAACTTTAAGGTCGGAGCTGTTTTAGTAGATGAAAACGGTGTTGAAACATCTGGTGCAAATATTGAAAATGCTTCATATGGGCTTTCCAATTGTGCTGAAAGGAGCGCAATATTTGCAGCAGCAAGTAAAGGTATGAGAAACATTAAAATAATAGCTGTGGTCGCAGATACTTCAAAACCTGTAAGTCCATGCGGAGCATGTAGACAAGTTATAAAAGAGTTTGCTACAGAAGAGACGGTTATCATTCTAGGGAATTTGAAAAAAGAATATATACTTATGACAATGGAAGAGCTGTTACCATACGGATTCGAGTTATAAGTTTTAGAAGAAGAGATAGGTGTATATTATCTCTTCTTTTTTTTAGAAATATTTAATTTGACAAAATGACTAGTATATTTTACTATTAAATATACAAATAATTTTAAAGGAGGGCTTTATGTCTAGAGAAAATAGTAATTCAGCGTATGCGTATAAAATTTTGAAGAGAAATATATTTGAACTTAATTTAAAACCAGGGAGTGAGCTAAGTGAAAAAGTAATAGGTGAAAAACTTGGAATGAGTAGAACACCTATAAGAGAAGCATTGATTTTATTGAAACACGATCAGTTGATAGAGAGTATTCCACAAAAGGGTACGTTTGTAACAAAGATTAGTGCTCAAAAAGTGTTGGAGGCAAAAGTGTTGAGAGTAGCACTGGAAACAGCAGCATTTGAAAGGGTTGTAGAAAACTTAGACGAAGAGTTCATTGAAGATTTGAGAACAAATATAAAGATGCAAAGAGTCTATTGTGAAGGGAATAGAAATTATTTAGAGTTTCATAAAATGGACAATGATTTTCATAAGATGATATTTGAAAAAGCTGGAATTCCAGGATTGTGGGAGTTAGCTATAAATGGAACTGGTCATTATCAGCGTGTAAGAGTTTTGAATGCAAAAAATAAAACTAGTGACATTTCAGTAGTTCAGGAGCATGAAGAGATATTGGAATATTTAGAAAAAAGAGATATAGATAAGTTGAGAGGCATGTTAGAACACCATTTGGGAAGAACTCTTTTGAAATTGAAAAAACTAGAGGCGGAAAACCCGGAATACTTTGAAAATAAAGAGGATGTTTCTAAAGAGGATACATTTATTTTGTTAAAGTAAAAAAATATTAGAAAAAGACTTGACTTTTAAAAAAAATACAGTATACTTTAAAACATAAATGACTAAAGTGAACTATTAAAGAACGAAATGTTTATTTTCAAAAAACTTAAAAATGAAAATAAAGTTTTAAAGTTCTGGGGGATAATTTTAAAAGGACGGTGGAGATTTTGAATAAATTTAGATTAGAGAGTGATTCTATAGGAACAATTCAAGTACCTATGGAGGCTTATTATGGAGTTCAATCATTGAGAGGAAAAAATAATTTTTTTATAACAGGGTATAGATTGGGAAATGATTTTATAAAGGCTCTAGCATATGTAAAGAAAGCTTCAGCGATTGCTAACTTGGAAGCGGATATGTTATCAGAGGATGTAGTGAAAGCGATAGTTACGGCATCAGAAGAGATTATTGATGGAAAATTTATGGACCAGTTTATAACAGATGTTATTCAGGGTGGAGCTGGAACATCTATGAATATGAATATAAATGAAGTTATTGCAAATAGAGGTGGAGAGTTACTAGGTGGAGAGTTAGGAAAGTACGATAAAGTACATCCTAACGACCATGTAAACTATGGACAATCTACAAACGATGTTATACCAACAGCAGGGAAATTAGCTATTCAAATAATGTCTGAAGATCTTTTGAACACTTTAGAGAAATTATATGATACATTAATTCAAAAAAGTGTGGAGTTTGATGGTGTTATAAAAATGGGTAGAACTCATTTGCAAGATGCAGTGCCTATTAGATTGGGACAGGAGTTCAAAGCCTACGCTCAACCAATAGCAAGAGATATCAAGAGGATTAAACTAGCTCTTGAGGATTTAAAAACTGTGAATATGGGAGCAACAGCAGTTGGAACTGGAATAAATGCTGATACAAAATATGTTGAAGATGTAGTTAGAATACTTTCAGAAGTATCAGGAGTAGATTTTGTTCAAGCTGATGACTTAGTTGATGGAACAAGAAACTTAGATGGATTTGTATGGTTATCATCAGCACTGAAAGTGGCAGCGGTTAATCTGTCGAAAATGGCTAATGATTTAAGACTTATGGCTTCAGGACCAAAAACAGGATTAGCAGAAATCAACTTACCTCAACAGCAACCAGGATCTTCAATCATGCCTGGGAAAGTGAACCCAGTTATACCTGAGGTTATGAATCAAATATGTTTTCAAATTTTTGGAAATGATCAAACAGTAACTAAAGCTGCTGAAGCAGGACAGTTAGAGTTAAATGTTTTTGAACCAGTACTATTCTTTAATCTGTTCCAATCGATTGAGATACTGAAAAATGGAGTAAATACGTTGATTGATAATTGTTTAGTAGGAATAACTGCCAATAAAGAGAGATGCCAACATCTAGTTGATATAAGTGTAGGAACAATAACAGCTTTAAATCCACATATTGGATATAAAAATGCTGCAGATATTGCAAAAACATCTATAAAAACAGGAGTTTCAGTTGTAGATTTAATTTTAGAAAGAAAGTTATTAACAAGAGCTGAACTGGATATAATATTAAATCCGTTTGAAATGACTAAACCAGGAATACCTGGAAAAAGTTTATTGAAAAATAGATAAAACAATAAAAAAGGTTAATCAAATTAAATTTGATTAACCTTTTTTTATAGAGTTAAAAAGTGTAAAAGTTTCTCTTGAGGAATGATGTTATCATTTTTATTTATTATTAAGAAATTAGTAATTTTACTACACTCAAGAACTACTTTAATATTATCTTTTTCATAGAATTCATCTGTATAATTATTGAAAATAATACCTTGTATATGAATATTTTTAGATTTTAGAAAATCAATAGTCAACATAGTATGATTTATAGCTCCAACTTTAGAAGAGCAAACCAAGATGGCAGGTAAGTTTAAATCTCTTACAAAATCATACATATAGTATTTGTTTCTTATTATTGGAACATATATTCCACCAGCAGCTTCAACAATACATGTTTGATAATTATTCTTCATATTTTTCCAGTGGTTTAAAAGTGTTTCAATATTTATTTCTTTATTTTCCATCTCAGAAGCAAGATGTGGAGAGACAGGATTTTCAAAAAGATATGTTGTCATATCTTCTTTTAGAGAAATCCCACTAAAATCACATAAAAATTGAGGATCTAGAGGAACAAAAACATTGTTTTTTTTATAACACCCTGTTTGTAAAGGTTTGTAATAACCAATATTTAGAGGAGATAATGACTTGAAAATAAGGGAAGACACGTATGTCTTCCCTATATCAGTATCTGTCCCTATAATAAAATATCCTTCATTAAGTTTATTTATCAAGAACAAATCCCTCCTTTAATAACATTTCTTTATCTGATGAAATAGTGCTGCCGGTTGTTGTTAAGAAGTTTCCTGTAAGAGCCGAATTGATTCCACCTCTGATACCTTGAATTTCTAAACCTTCGAGTTGCAATCTTCCACCAGCATATCTAATAGATGCATCGGGGTTAATAAAACGATAGACTGCAATAGTTTTTATAAGTTCTAATGGTTCAACAGTCGGATATTTTTCCATAGGAGTACCCTCTATTGGAGTTAAGAAGTTTAGTGGAATAGACTTAATGTTCAATGTTTTTAGTTCAAACGCCATATCTAAACGATCTTTTCGACTTTCGCCTAATCCAAAGATTCCTCCGCTACAAACTTCCATTCCAGCTTCTTGAGCTAAAATTATAGTATCAACTCTATCCTGATATGAATGAGTTGTGCAAATGTCATTGTAGAAATTTCTGGAAGTTTCTAAATTATGATGGTAAGTTTTAACTCCAGCTTCTTTTAGTGCCTTAGCTGATTCTTCATTTAAAAGACCATGAGAAGCACAAAGGTGTATATCACAATTAGCTTTTAAATGTTCGTATAAAGCGATTATCTCTAATGTTTCTTTAGTTGTTAGAAGACCTCTTCCGCTAGTAACTAAAGAAAAACGATTAGCTCCTTCCATCTTGACAGCCTGGGCTAAATTTAAAGCCTCAACTTTGCCTGTTAAAGGGTATACAGGAGAAGGAGTTGTGAAGTGAGCTGATTGAGCGCAGTATTTGCAATCCTCTGGACATTTTCCAGATTTAGCATTCATTATTGTACAAAGATTGAATTTATCACCACAAAAAAACTTTCTAACTTCGTTTGCACATTCCGATAGATAGAAAATATCTTCAGATTGTTTATTTAAATCTAAATTTATAAGAGTTTCAGCCTCTTCAAAAGATATATTTTGTCCATTTTTTATTTGGTTCATTAGCTTGTATATAAAATTCTTCAAAAGTTGTACACTCCTTGATTTTTATTATTTTTGATAGACATCTATTTTATTGTATGGAATTTCAATTCCTTCTTGATCAAATCTCTTTTTAACAGTCTCTTGAAGGTCAAAGAAAATTTCCCAATAGTGCTCTTTTTTAGACCAAACTCTCATTGTGAAATCAAGTGAACTAGAGTTGTGTTTGCTAAGTCTAACAAAAATATCTTTATCTTTTAAAATAAGAGGGTGATTCTCGGCGATCTCTCTTAAAATTTCCTTAACTCTATCAATAGATGTATCGTATGAAACAGAGAATACAAAATCAACCCTTCTTTCATCATTAGCTCCAGCATTTATAATAACTTCTCCTGAAAGTTTTCCGTTGGGAACAACAACAAACTTATTGTCAACAGTATGCAGCACAGTGTATAAAAAAGTTATTCTTTGAACGATTCCTTCGACACCACATGTAACAATATAATCCCCTTTTGTAAAGTATCTTGAAGCAAGTATTTGCATACCACCAGCAAGGTCGGATAAACTCCCTTTTAAAGCAAGTCCCACACCGATACCGATAGATCCAAGAAGAGCTAAGACAGATGTCATCTCAATACCTATTATCTGTATAACATCAAGGATATAAAACATGACAATAGCAATATTAAGTAGAGATTCTAAGAAATGGACTAAAAGTTCATCTATTTTTTTTAGTGATAAAAATTTCCTAAAAGCCCTAAAACAAAACTTTTTGAAAGGCTTATAAGTAGCCCATAAAATACCCAATAAAACTAATTTTTTTAAAATTACGGGAGCTGCCTTAGCCAGTGCATTAAGTAGCTCGTTTAAAAATGTTGATATAGCTTGTTCCATAAAAAAATCCTCCTAAAATAAATATGTTTTACCACCATTTTTTTCTTTTGAAAAAATAGATGGTTCCTAAAAAAAGTGCCCCCATAAGAGATAAGAGGAAAAAATATGCATATTTGAACTTAAGTTCGGGCATGAATTCAAAATTCATTCCATATAATCCAGCCAAAAAGCTAAGAGGAATAAATGTTGTAGAAATCATAGTCAGAACTTTCATAATTTCATTCATACCGTTGCTAATTGTTGAATGATAAAGTTGTAAAAGCTCATTACCTCTATTGAAGAGAGATTCAGTAGCTTCAGTAACAACGACAATATGGTCCTGTAAATCTTTAAGAAAAATATCGATATTTTCACCCAAATACTCTTCGATATCAGAATCTCTAAGTTTTGATGAAAGTTCTCTAAGTGGAAGAATTGATTTTTTAAATTTTAAAAGTTCTTTTTTTAAATCTAAAATTTCATCAAAATTCATCTTTTTAGGATTTGTTGTAATCCTCTCTTCTAGATCATCAATTCTTTCTTCGAGGTCATCGATAATAATAAAGTAATTATCTACAATTCTGTCAATTAAAGAATAGGTTAGATACCCTTCTTTTCTATCTTTTAATCTCCCAATACCTTTTTCTATTCGACACCTGATGCTGTCAAAAACATCAAAAGAATTTTCTTGAAAAGAGATTAAAAGATTTGAGAATAAAACTAGTGAAATCTGTTCATATTCATATACATTTTTTTTGCTAGAGTGAGATATCATTTTTAAAGTTATAAAAATAAAATCCTCTCTTATTTCAACTTTGGGTCTTTGAGAATTATTTAACAAATCCTCTAATATAAGCGAATCGATATTGAAAGAATCTCCAACTTGTTTGATTAAATCGGTATTGTGTATTCCACCGATATTAAGCCAGTTTACATGAGATGGATGAAGTTCTATTAAGAGATTATTTCTAAAAATAAAACTATTCTTTTTAAAAGATTCACTATTATAAATATAGTGAGTGACAGGGATTTCTCCAGCTGGGTGCTTGTCCCCGGTGTAAAGTAGAGTTCCTGGTTGTAAACCAATTTTTTTATTCAAAATAAATCCCTCCCATATATTTTAAGGTTATATTTATAATTATAGATATATTACTATAATTACAATATAAAAACAATAGTGTAGAATAAGTTGTAGAGAAAATGTGTAAAAATTATTTTAAACATGTTAAAATACGAATGAGTAAAAATAAATATAATAGAAAAGGTGATAAAAAAAATGAAATACTTTTTATTTTTAAACCATCCTAAAGGTGAAGAAGTTTATAAAGTAAGTGAAGAGCGGGAAAATTTATTGAAAGAACATTTTAAAAGAGTTGATGTAATAATGACAGAGGTAGAAGTCAGAGGGGAAAGATATAGAGCGTTAGTTGATTACTCGGCTTTTTCAAATCTTGGAAATTTTGATTGTTTCAATTGCCAAGATCCTTGTTGTGCTGACAATCCAACTATTTATGAAAAACATACAAGAGAATTTGTATTAGATAATTTGAAAGAATATAATGGGTTAACTAGAAATGTAGATATTCTATTAGAGTTAGGGCATGAACTTGAAGATGTTATTACAAGTATAGAAAATGATTTTGGAATGGTACCGGATGAAAATGTAGAAGAGGAAGTTTCTTTATGTACATGCTCTTACAAACCTAATAATAAGTCTACACTTTGTTCATTACATTCTCTTTGCTTAAATAAAGCATTAGATGTAAAAGATATTGTAGATATTAAACCGTTAGTTTGCAGTCTATGGCCAATAGATATAGTGATAGATGAAAAAGAGGAGTTGCTGTATATAACTGTTCCGGATGATTTCACAACAGGATTTACAATTGAGGATTACTATGATACTGTTTGTGTAAATAGAGAACTTTCACAAAGCGCTTCTTTTAGAAGGAAAAATCCTGACGGGTTTGAATTTAAAGATTATAAACCGCTAATTATAAACTATGGAGAAACACTGAAATATAGTTTAGGAGAAAAATTTTATAATGATGTAAAAAAAATATTATTAGAAAAAGAGCTTGTTTTTATTGATGAGTTCGAAGAAAAAGAGGAACAAATATTAAAAAAAATAAATATAGAATAAAAAAAATAAAATAAAACAGTTGACGTTCTTTGAAAATTATGATATCATTATTTTTGTCAGTGGGAAACACCACAGACGAAAATATAAAGGACATTAACAACCGAATAGAGAAAATAGTCAGAAAGTTGCGAAAGCAACAAG
>NZ_CAMTIK010000019.1 GCF_947072685.1 uncultured Cetobacterium sp.
GTTGCTTCCGCAACTTTCTGACTATTTTCTCTATTCGGTTGTTAATGTCCTTCTGATTAAAATTAAGTGGTGCGAGAGGAGGGACTTGAACCCTCACGTCGAAACGCCAGATCCTAAGTCTGGTGCGTCTGCCAATTCCGCCACCCTCGCTTATTTATGGTGCCGCTTATCGGAGTCGAACCAATCACCTACTGATTACAAGTCAGTTGCTCTACCAGATGAGCTAAAGCGGCTTTTTATTAAATTAATGGTGGTGAGAGAAGGATTCGAACCTTCGAAGGCAGAGCCGTCAGATTTACAGTCTGATCCCTTTGGCCGCTCGGGAACCTCACCAAATTTTATTAAGTTGTATGGTACCCCGTAGGGGAATCGAACCCCTGTTTATAGAGTGAAAATCTATTGTCCTAACCGTTGAACGAACGGGGCAAAATATATTGGCTGGGGTGGCTGGATTCGAACCAACGCATGACGGAGTCAAAGTCCGTTGCCTTACCGCTTGGCGACACCCCATTAAATGGTCGGAATAGCAAGATTCGAACTTGCGGCCCCCTGCTCCCAAGGCAGGTGCGCTACCGGACTGCGCTATATTCCGTACTCTATTATTTTTGTCAGTTTTGTCCGCTGACAAAAATAATAGTATCATAAAATTTAAATCGTGTCAATAAGATTTTTTTATTTTTTTATCAATTTTTTTTTATCAATTTTTTCTTACTTATTATTACTATCATTTTTAAATGAAAACTATATGTTACTTAGAACTTTAGGTTATTTAAATAATTCATAATATATTATTTTTTAATGTATTCTAAAGAATAAATATTGTTGTCATTATTATTTTACTATAGTGTTTTATCAATTTATTTAATTATTTCTAAGATTTAATAATATATAGATTTAGTGTAATCAAAAGTTTTATAAATTAGAATAGATTGATTTTTAAGATTAAGAAATAAAATCATTTTAATATTGCTAAAATTAATTTTAAATTAAAGATTTATTCTGTTTATAGTTGTTTTTTTTGTTTATAGTTGTTTTATATTGTTGTCAGAAATAATTTTTTTGGAATTATAGCGTGAAACATTAGAAGAATTAAGTGTTTTATATGTGAATAAGGGAAAAATATCATGACCGTAGGTGTTGTATATCTATAGACGTAGGTGTTGTATATCTATAGACGTAGATGCTGTATTTAAAAGACGTAGGTGTTGTATATCTATAGACGTAGGTGTTGTATTTTAAAAAGTTAAAAAAATATCCTTTAGTGCTGTGCTTTTTTTGAAATATTTACAAGCCAAGTGGTCAAAAATAGAATTTTAAAAAACAATATTTTTTATACAACAGAAGAGTCAAAATAACTTGTTTTTTTCAGAAATTTCATGTAAAATATACAACATATAAGGGCAGTTGAATTGAAATATACAACATATAAGGACTGGTGAAAATGAAAAAATTAAAAAAATTTGAGATTCCTATGAACCAGATAATAGATACAGGACCTAGTGAAATTGTTGAAAAATTTTTGGATGTTTCGGAAATTGAAAATGAAAAAAACCACAGTTTAGTTAGAATAGATATAAATATGATAGAATATCCACTTTTTACAAAAAGTACAAGTAAAAAGAAAAATCAAATTATAAGATATTTTTTTAATAGATCAAAAGAAGCATATATACAAGTAAATCCTACATCAGGAGACTATATACCTGGAGAACTTGAGGAAAGAGTTTTTATAGCATTATTAAAAATAATGAGAGATAAGAGATATAATAGCACTTTTTATACAACAGTTAGCGAAATTCTGACAAGTATGGGAATTGTACAGGATTCTTTTAAAGGTTTTTATGGAAGAATATCAAAGGCTTTAGTTAGATTATCTCAGACTAGTTACACATTTAAAAATTCCTTGTACTCAAATAAAATAAAAGGAATAATAGAGGAGCAAATAAATACGAATATAATGAATATACATATGATTTCGATGAGACAGGCACATGAATCGGAAAAAGAATTGTTTATAGATAGAAGGATAAAAGAAATTATAAAGGTTTCAATCTCAGAACATTTTTATGATAATATAATAAGAAAAGGGTATCTAGTATATGATTCTCAGTTGTTATTAAGTATGGAGAATCCAATAACAAGAGCACTGTATATGCTGATAAATAAATTAAGATTTAATAGGATGTATATAAAAGTACTTTCAATAAATCTAATAAAAAGAATTCCTTTAAGTGAAAATATTCAGAAAATAGGAAGAACAATTAAAGTGATAGAAAAAAGTTGTGAGGATTTAAAAAAAATGAATTTAATCACAGATTATAAAATTATAAAAAATAGTAAATGGATAGAGTCTGAATTTGAATTTTATTTCAATGAAAGTCATAATGCTCTTAAACAAACATATTTTTATGATGATAAAAATCATTTTGATAATCTATTGATAACCCATACAGATAGTGGTGTAGATCTACCAAATGATGGGAATAAACATTTTGAAGCAGTGAAAGCAGAGACAATAGATAGAATTCCAACAAATGAAAAGTTAGAGGAAATATTAAAAATACTACCCCCAAAAGCGAGGGAATTAAAAACACTGCCTAAAGTGATTAAAGATAGCATACGTCAATATGGTTTTGAACATATTAGACTAGTGGCCGAATATATGAAGATTCAAAAAGTCGGAAATATAAGAAGCTATATGATTCAAGCACTTTTAAAAGGTTGGGCAGATGATTATATAATGCAAAAACAAAAGAATAATACAGCAAAAGCGGGCAAGAATGAAAATTTAAAGTTAATTGAAGTATTGGAAGAAGATACTAGAGAAGTTGAAATAACAGAATATGATATTGAAATTAAAAACTTTATTGATAGTTTGGACTTAAAAAACAAACAAAATTTAGAAGACCAAGTATATAAAGATTATATAAAAATGTGTGGTTCAGAAGGCAAAATTCAAAAAATGGCCTTTAGTGCAGCAAAAGATAAATTAATAAAAGATTATGTTTCAAAGAATTTCGAGAATATTACAGCAGAAGTGGCAAAAAATAAAAAAGATAGCCTGGAAATAGAAATTATCCCTAAAGAATCAAGCAATATAAAGAAAATAATAAATACAATAGAAGTGGACATAAACGAAACTCAAGACATAAAACCACTATATATAGAGAAAATAGAAGTTAAAAAACAGATTACAGCAGAAATGGCTATAAATAGAAATGTAGAAATAAGGAAAATTTATAGGAATATGTCGATGTTTCAACTCGATATACTAGATATTTTAGAGGGAGAAAATATAAAAGAGGTTAATAAAATAATAAGACTCTTAAATATAACAAAATTTTTTGAGGGAGAATTAGGAAAATTGCATATAATACTAGAATATGATGAAGATGGAGAAAGTTATATAAAAGTAACTCAGGTAACTGCTTAATTTTGGATTATTATAGTTGTGGCCAAAAATAGATAGAACAGGAAAAGGACTTGTGTGCTGTGTGAACTATCACCACCCTAACAGAGGAAGAGGTTTTCACAGAGTGTTTTGATAAAAAGTTAGTTATAAAAAAGATAGGAGGTCATTACAACTTATAAAGTGTAATAACCTCCTATTTATTAGTCAACAAGAGAGTTGATATATTTAATTCTGCTATCAGATAGTTTGTAATCAAATGATTGTGTTGTATCATCTACTTTTACTGTTACTAGGTAGATACCTTCTTTAACTTCATCCATAGCTATAATTTCAAAATTTTCAACATCAAGTTTTTCTGAAATTGAGTCGAGAAAGTCATCTTCAAACTCGAATTCAAAATACTCGTTGTTATGTTCTATAACATAGTTAAAATCAATAAAATTTAATAGTTTCATATTTAGCCTTCCCTTAATAGTTTTTATTTATATAAATCAAGGTCTAAAAGAAGAGACTTGATTTCATTGTTTAAAGTTTCAATTTTATTATAAACTGCTTTAGCTTTAATTGAATCCAAAGAGGATGTTTCAATTTTATTTTCAATTAAAGTAGAAATATTAGAATTAAGTTTGTTGAATAATTTTTCAATATTATTTAAATTTTGATTGCTATTTTTATTAGACACCAATCCCTCTTTTAGTGAAATATATTCTTTTCGTGTTTTTATTTGTTTGGATAAAACAGCTTTAACCAAATCTTGATTAGCATTTGGAGAAGAAACTTCATAAGTTAATGAGAGAGGAAGAGATTCAAAATAAGCTTGATCTTCTAAAGATAGACAATTAGTTTTTAGAAATCTAAAACGATTAATAAGTCTTTCAGCACTTTTTTTTCCGACTTTAATATGTTCTAGCCAAATTCCGAAAGTACCCGTTTTATTACTTGCATATTTTTCATTAGCCTCTAATAGAATTTCACCAGCTTTAGAATGATATTGACTTTTAACAAGATTTAAAAGGGATTCATATTTTATCAAGTCAGATTTCATTTCATCGTCCTGAATATCATCATAATTAAAAAGGAGTTCATTTGTAGATAGAAAATCATTTTCAATAACTGTGATTTCAAACTCTTTGCTTTCAATAGAATCTTTTAGTTCTTCTTTTTTTTTAAAAGAATCTTTTTTTAACCTGTCTAAAACACTATTTTTTTTATTAATCATTGATTATTCCCCCAATTATATCTCCATAAAGACCCTGCAATTCTTCAGCTTTTTTTGATTGAGTTTCCCAAATTGTTTTCCCTTTTTCAGAGAGTTGCTCTTCTATAACACTTTCAGGAATAGGATTAGTTAAAACCACGCCAGTATTATCAAAAAAATCAGTTAAATTTCTAAAATATTCTTTTGAAATTTTTGTACTTCTATATAAGTTAGGAACAATTTGAGTTATTTTATCTCCTTCAGCTTTTTCAATTAATCTAGTTATACCTGCTGTACTAAGTTTATCAAGTTTTATAGGAACGATAATTTCATCAGTGATTTCCAGGATAACATCGTTTAATATATTAAAGACAGGTGCACAATCAACAACAATGTAGTCATAAGAATCTTTTAGTTGAGTAAAAGTACTTTTTATTTTATTCTTTAAATTGATACCAAAAATATCTGTTTCTACAGGGAAATAATCTAAATTTTCTCTGATTTTTATTTTTATTTCATTCCCTGTTTGAACAAAAGATTTGAAACCCTTACCACCTTCGAACCACCCACCCAAAAGAATTAGGCTATCATTTTGAGCATCAGAAGTAATTAAAGCAGTTTTAAATTCAAGCATTGCTAATCCATGAGCAATGTTCTTAGAAAGCGTAGATTTTCCAACGCCCCCTTTGTTGTTTTTAATAGTTATTATTTTCCCCATCACCAACGTTACCTTCTAAAGTTAAAGTAACGCTTTTCACCTCCTTTTATAGTAATAGTATAAATTAAAAAGTAGAAATAATCAATTTTTTTATCAAGAATTTAGAGGAAGAGAAATTAAAAGACGACAATTTGTCGCAATTAAAAGGAGAGAAATTAAAAGACGACAATTTGTCGCAATTAAAAGGAGAGAAATTAAAAGACGACAATTTGTCGCAATAAGAAAAGTAATATGATATAATAGTAATAAAATTAAAAAGAGGTAAATATGGAATTTAAAGCATTAGAAAAAATAGAATTAATGAAGTTTTTAATTGAAAACTTAAAAAAACAAAGTAGAACTAATATAAAAACTTTATTATCAAAGGAACAAATATTAGTTAACGGAAAAGTAGAGAGACAATATAATTATCTTTTATCTAAAGATGATATAGTGACTGTTGATTGGAACAAAAATAGAAATGATAAAACGCCTAAAGGAATCAGAGTAATTTATGAAGATAAATCTATTATAGTGGTAGAAAAAGAAAGTGGTATATTGTCTATATCTACAGAAAACAAGAAGAATGAAAGAACAGTATATAAACTGCTTATGGATTATGTTAAGGGAAGAAATGAGAGAGATAGAGTTTTTATTGTTCATAGATTAGATAAGGATACTTCAGGTGTTATGCTCTTTGCAAAAACAGAAGAAATAAAAACAGAACTTCAAGAAAATTGGAAAGATATTGTAAAAGAGAGAGAGTATGCTGTTATTGTTGAGGGTATTTTAAAGAGTAAAACAGGACAGGTTAAATCATATTTAAAAGACAATAAAGCATTTGTAACATACTCTGTAAAAGATGATAAAACTGGTGGAAAATTGGCAGTAACAAATTATAGAGTAGAAAAAACAAAAGGTAAGTTTACATATTTAAAAGCGTTATTAGAAACAGGAAGAAAAAATCAAATAAGAGTTCATATGAGTGATATTGGGCATCCAGTTATAGGGGATAAAAAATATGGAGCTCAAACTAATCCAATTAAAAGATTAGGTCTTCATGCTCATACTTTAAAATTCATACATCCTGTAACAAAGCAAGAGATGTGTTTTACTTCGGATATTCCTCAAGAGTTTAAAAGAATCATAGGAGAGTAATTTTATGTTGAGATTAGATGATTTGAATTTTTTAAAAATCAAAATAGAGGAACACCCAACAAAAAAAATGAAATTGGAGTTCTTAGATAAACCTAATGCCATAGCCGCACTAGTTTTAAATGAACAAGAGACAGAAGTTTTACTGGTAGAACAGTATAGACCTGGAGTGAGAGGAAAATTATTAGAGATACCAGCAGGAATAATTGAGAGTGGTGAGAGTCCTTTGAGCACTCTATATAGAGAGATTAGAGAAGAAACAGGCTATGAAAAAGAATGTTACAATATCATATATAGTCCTGAAAAAGGATTGGTTTTATCTCCCGGATATACAACTGAATCATTGTATATTTTCATAGTTAAGCTGAAATCTGAATTTGAAAAAGTGAAGGATTTGATTTTAGATGAAGGAGAGGATATTGAATGTATTTGGATGGATTTAAATAAAGTTCTTGAAAATACAACAGATTTTAAAACTCACTATGCAATAAACCTATATAAAAGTTTATAAAAAATACCCATCGATCAATTGGTCGATGGGTATTTTTTTTAAATATTTAAAAATTGAAAATATTCGATAGCCTCTTTTAAATGACGAATACCTTCGGTTATTTCTTTTTTTGTAATTCTAGAGAAATTTAATTTAATATAGTTATCAAATGATTCAGAGTAGTTGTATCCAGGAACAATTCCAACTCCAGAAAGTAAAAGTTTGTTATAAAGAGATTTTGAAGATATATTTTCAGGGAGCTTTATCCAAAGAGAGCATCCACCACAAGGGATCGAAAAATGAATATCATCAATTTTATTTAACTCTTGGATAAGTAAAGCTTGAATATTTTTAAAAGATTTTCTTGAGGAGGACATATGTCTTTCAATTAATCCTTCTTTTAATAAATATGCAAAAGCCTTTTGGTATAAAGTTGAAGTATTTGAATCAGATAAAATCTTATTATTCAAGAAACTATTTAAAATTTGTTCTGGAATAATGGCAAATCCCAATCTGAACCCAGGCATAAATATCTTTGAAAAACTTTTAATATAAATGACTCGGTTATTAATATCCAAAGATTTTAAAGAATGTGGAGGATTATTGGAATAATATAAATCTGATGAAGAATCATCTTCAATAATATAAAAGTTAAAAGTTTTAGCTAAAAGTAATAAAGTTTTACTTTTTTCTAAAGAAAGAGTTATACCAGTGGGGGTTTGAAAATTAGTCATAAGATATAAAAATTTTATAGGGAATTTTAATAATATCTTTTTTAATTCTATAATATCAATGCCATCTGCTTTTAAAGGAATTTTAATAATATTTAAATTCAATTTTTTAAAAGTACTAAGAGCTCCTAAATAAGTTGGGTTTTCTACAATAATATTGTCTTTACTAAATGCCAATGTTTTAGAGATAAGATCTATTCCCTGTTGAGCTCCAGATAAAATTTGAATCGAGTTAATATTCGATGTGATATTTTGTTTATATAAATTTTTTTGAATAGTGGTTCTTAATTCAAGATTTCCAAGTGGTCCCTCATTGATTAAAGAAAGTTCTAAATCTCGATCTAAAATATAGTTTATAGCTTTTTTGATCTCCTTAACAGGAAGAAAACTGAGATTTGGAGCTGAACTTATGAAGTCAAAATAAATTTTATTTTGAGTGATTAAATTGAGATCTTCGTGTTCTATAGAATCAAATTTCAGATGAATATTTGAAAAAATAGATTTATTCACAAAAGTTCCCTTGCCTTTGTAAACCTCTATATAATTAATTTTTTCTAATTCTAGATAGGCTTTAGCTACGGTATTGGAGCTTATATTTAAGAAGCTAGAAACCTTTCTAATAGATGGTAATTGTTTATAAATTTCTTTTGTTTCAATTTTTTTTTTTAAAAAAGCAAATAATGGTATATATACAAAATTTGGGTCTGTAATTTTAAAATCATTAAAAAGTGTTTTCATCAAAGCTCCTTTGTTCAAGTGTATTAATACAGTTAGGATTATTAGTTTGAAAAACAAAAATTGATATGTGATACTAGGTTAATTATAGCATATAAATACAAAAAAACTGGGGAGGAAAATAAAAATGATTTTAAAAAAAATAAAAATATTATGTTGTTTTTTAATTTTTGCAACAATTTTATTTGGTGAAGAGAGAGGTGAGAAAAAAATAAAAATAGGTATAGGATATAGTGGACGATCATATGATCCTCATAAACATACTGATAGTGCCACGTTAGGAATAACAAAACAAATATATAGTAATTTGTTTTGTTTGAATGAAAATGGAGATATAGAGAATGAACTTGTTGATTCCTATAGTATAAATTCAGCTGGAGAGATTCAAATAAAATTAAAAAAAAATATAGTCTTTCATGATGGCGAAGAATTAGATAGTGAAATAGTAAAAAAGAGCTTAGAAAGAAATATGGAAATTCCAATAACAAAAGTTTTAGTTGAACCAATAAAAGATATTGTTATATTGGATAAATATAATTTTAAAATTGTATCTAGATATAATCCAAAAATTATATTGAATAATTTAACACATTCATCACTCGCAATAGTTAAAGAAATATCAAATAAAAATCTTGTCGGAACAGGACCATTTAAATTAAAAGAATGGAAAAACGGAGAGAAAGTAATATTATATAAAAATAAAGATTATTTTAAAGGAGAACCTAAGGTAGATGTTTTAGAGTTTGTAACAATTCCTGAAGCATCAAATAGATATATAGCTTTAGAAACAGGTGAGATTCAAATAGCTTATGACTTGGCTTCGATAGATGTAGCGAGCACAAAAAATAGAAAAGATATAAAGATAGTGAGTAAACTGTCTTATGGAACGGATTTCTTATCTATAAATACACAGAGGGCACCTTTGAATAATATAGAGATAAGAAAGGCAATAAAATATGCAATAAATAAAGAAGCAATAAATGAGGTTGTTTTTGAAAATACAGCAGAAGTGGCCAAATCTATCTTGACACCGAATACTTATGGCTATTTTAAAAATAAGGAAGAGGCAAAAGATTGTCTGGAAGAGGCAAGAAATATAATAAAAAACTATGGGGAAGCGGTATCAATTGAATTATGGGTATATGATGATTCTACTAAATATCAAATGGCTCAAGTGATTCAAGCAAATTTGAAAGATATAGGGATTGATGTAAAAATACAAACATTAGAGCTGTCAACATTTTTACAACTTACAGCTCAAGGAGAGCACGATACTTTGATAGGATTGTGGTATGCGAGTACAGGAGATGCAGACTATGGATTATATCCATTATTACATGACAGCTCAAAAGGCGCAGTTGGGAATAGAAGTTTTTATAACAACAAGGAAGTAAACAAATTGTTAGATGAAGCTAGAATAGAATCATCTCCGAAGGAAAGGTTAGCCAAATATAAAAGAGTTCAAGAGATAGTAGAAGATGAAAATCCAGTGATACCTTTGGTTCATAAAATGTATCATATAGGATTAAATAATAATATTAAAAATTTTAAATTTAATCCAAATGGCAATCATATTTTAGAAAATATTCAGGTTAATTAGAAATTAATTATTCTTCTTTATTTTTTTTAATATTATAGATATAATATTTTAAAGAATGACAAGGGGGATAAAATGATAAAAGCAATTGCACTGGATTTAGATGGGACATTATTAAACTCTAAAAAAGAGCTTTCAGAGGAAAATAAAAAAATCTTATATAAATTTTATAAAAAGAAATGTGAAATAATAATAGTTACTGGAAGGTCTTATAATGCTACAAAATTAGTTGTTGAGGAGTTAGGCTTTCCATTAACCGCAATCTGTTATAACGGGGCTAAAATTATAGATACAGAAAAAGAAGATGTGATATTTGAAAAACCATTAGATGAGCATATTGTGAAAAAATTAATAAAGTTAAGTAGAGAAACAAAGATACATTTAAACCTATATCAAGACGAGAAATGGTATGTGGAAAATATAAAAAATTGGCAGACAGACTATTATAAAAAGGCAACAAAATTGAGTCCAGAAGAAAAAGATTTCTGTACTTTTGAAACCTATTTAATGACAAAAGCACTTTTTATTGATGAGAATGTGGAGCTGAAAAAATTAGAAAAGTTGATTAAAGAGTACTTAAAACTGGATGTTTATTTAGCTTTTTCTCAAGAGCGCTACTTAGAAGTATTGGATAAAGAAGTGAATAAAGGTTTAGCTTTAGAAAAAATATTAAAATCTAAAGGAGTAAGTTTAGATGAGTGTATTGCTTTTGGAGATGCAGGGAATGATATGGAGATGATAAGTATGGTTAAATATGGCGTAGCCATGGGAAATGCTTCACAAGAATTAAAGGATAAAGCTTCTTACATAACAGATATAAATGATGAAAATGGAGTTGCTAAATTTTTAGAAAAATTTTTATAGAGAAGTGGGATTTAAAAACAATCCCACTTTTTTACTATAGATTTTCAGAAATAGCCCAAGCTATAGAATCTTTCATATTGGCAAAATTTCCAAGTCTTTTGATTTCAACCATTTCTCCAAACAATTTAACTTCAAAATTAGGTAGAGAATCAATATTTTCAGCTAAACTAACACTTCTTCTTCCAAAAGTAAGATTTCTTTTTTCTTGTTCACCATCAATAGAAAGAATTAACATTCCTTTGTTGAAACCAACTATTTGTATTTGTCCAACTTTTTCATAGAAATCATTTTCTAATCTTCTTTCTTTTCTAGATTCGGCATTAACCCTCTTATTTTCCGCTCTTCTTCTATCTTCTTTTGATTTTACAATTCTAGCAGCTTTTTTCATATTTTTAAGAGCACTATATTCAGTTCCCTTAGGCTTCGTTTTACTGATTACTTTCATACGTCACATCCTTTAATTTGTTTTTCTATCATTATATTATAAAATCTTTTACACTTTTTTACAAGTTATTTAAAAAAAAGTTTGACAAATACTGAAAAATGTTATAATAATTAATTAACGAACATGTTCACGAGAACAAAGGTGGGTAAAAAATGATAACACAATCAGAATTAGCTAAAATTTTAGGAATAACCAGAACTACTGTTGCTAGAGCTTTAAACGGCAGTAAAAATATAAAACCAGAGACTAAAGAAAGTATTTTAAGATTAGCCACAGAGTTAGGTTATGAAAAAAATTATTTAGGGAGTTCATTGGCTATAAAGGAAAAAAAAGTTATAGTGGCTCTTGTTGTAAAATCAATGAATGAAGAGTACTCAAAACAATTAAAAAATGGACTTAAGGAGTTCGAAGAGGAAGTAAAAGCATATGGAGTTAAGATAAAGATAATAGAAACAGATATTAGTGATGTAGATGCCCAAATAGAGGTGTTGAATAAAGTGCTTGAAAAGAAAATTTATGGTTTGATAATAACACCTTTGGATAAGATAAAAATAAGAAAAATATTGCAGCCTTTAAAAAATGAGATAAGTATAGTTTCCATAGGAAAACAATTATTTGAAGATGGTGTATATATAGATTCAAGATATTATAAGTCTGGAAGAATAGCAGCAGAAGTATTGGGGAATATTTCTAAAAAGGATAAAAAAATATTAATTATAGATGGTGGAGATGATAGAGTTTCTTCTAAAAAATATCTGACAGGATTTTGTGAAAAAATAGTTGAGTTAAAAAAGAATTTTGTAGGTCCTGTAGAAATAGATGATCTATTAGAAAATAAAAGTAAAATTTTAAATTATCTATCAAATGACATAGACAGTATATATGTAAATAGATTTGCACCAGAAATAATTGAATATTTAAAATCTATCAATAAAATAGATTTTAAATTTGTAACAAATGGTTTTAATCAAAAAATACGGGGATTAATACAGAGTGGTGAGATAGTAGCGACAATCTCAGAAGATTTTCAGAATCAAGGGTATACTGCTGGAAAAAGAGTATTTGAGTTATTATATAAAACAAGTTTAAAAAGACCTCAAGAATATAAAACTAAAATAGATATATTATTTAAAGAAAGTTTATATTAGTTAGTTTGAGTGTTAAAAAATAAAAAGATTATTAGAATTAAGGGAGGAATGGGTATGAAAAGAGTATTAAAAGTAGCGGGAATGACTTTAATTTTTGGAATGGCAGCATTTGGGGCAAATGAAAAAGTTTATAAATTAAAAATGGGATTAGTTGCAAACACAAGTTCAAATGAATATAAAGCGGCAGAATATTTTGCAAATAATTTAAAAGATAAGTCAAACGGGCAATTGATTGTAGATCTTTATCCAGGAGCTCAATTAGGAGATGATAGATCTATGTTAGAACAGCTCTCAGCAGGCGTTTTAGATTTAGGTTTTGCTGAAATCGGGCGATTTAATATATTTTTTCCTGAAGCTCAGCTATATTCATTACCTTATGTAATAAAAGATTTTGATCATATGAAAAAAGCAACATTCGAAACAACATTTGGAAAGAATCTTCAAAATAAAATTAATAAAAATTTAAACATTCAAATTTTATCTCAAGCATATAATGGAACAAGACAGACAACAGCTAATAGGCCAATAAATTCAATAGAAGATATGAAAGGATTAAAATTACGTGTGCCAAAAGCTGATTCAAACTTAGAATATGCAAAAAATACGGGGGCATCACCAACACCAATGGCATTTTCAGAGGTTTATTTAGCTCTTCAAACAAATTCAGTTGACGGACAAGAAAATCCATTATCAGCAATAAGAGCACAAAAGTTCTATGAAGTACAAAAAAATCTAGCTTTAACAAATCATATACTCAATGATCAACTATATCTAATAAGCGGATCAACTATGAAAAAATTACCAAAAAATTTACAAGAAATTTTAAAAACTGAAACTCAATCAGCGGCAGATTACCATACAAAATTATTTTTAGAAGAGGAAGCTGGATTATTGGATTTCTTTAAATCTCAAGGAGTAGCAATTACAAACCCAGATTTGGTACCATTTGCAAAGGCTATGCAGCCATTTTATGATGTGTATGTAAAAAATAATGGTAAATTAGGAAAAGATGGTTTAGAGGAGATCACATCAGTTAAATAGTGCAATTTAAGTAATAGGAGTTGAATATAGCATGAAGAGAATTTTAGATAACATAGAAGAAATTGTAGGAGCGATACTATTTATAGCGATGTTTTTTATATTAGTAGCACAAATAGTATCAAGACAACTATTTGATTCTCCATTGGTTTGGAGTGAAGAACTTGCAATATTATTATTCACATATATAGGAATGTTGGGTGTGAGTATTGGAGTAAAATATAGACAGCATGTTTTTATAGATTTTTTATACAATAAATTTTCAGGAACAGGATTGAAGATTGCCAACACGTTTATTCAATCGGTAGTGTTTGTATCGTTAATTTTGATGATACAGATAGGCTACAAATTATTTTTAAGAAAAAGAATATTTGAGTTGGTAGCACTAAAAATATCAGCAGGATGGATGTATGCATCCTTACCATTGATTTCATTATTGATGTTAATAAGATTTCTAGTGGTTTTAAAAGAAGATTATAAAGATGGAAAGTTTATAATTACTCCTAAAAGTGACAGAGAAGCAAGTAAAAAAGAGGCGGTGAACGAAAAATGTTAACTTTAATGACATTTCTATCTTGGTTTGGACTTATATTTATAGGTGTACCAGTTGGTTTTTCGCTTGTATTTGCAACACTGTTGTTCTTTGCATTGACTGATTGGAATGTTATTTATTTTGTGGGATCTCTTCTTGTTGACAGTTTGGATAGCTTTAGCTTATTGAGTGTACCCTTCTTTGTTTTGACAGGAGTATTGATGAATAGTTCTGGAATAACAGAAAGAATTTTTAGATTTGCTAAAGCTTTACTCGGACATTACACAGGAGGAATGGGGCATGTAAATATATTTGCAAGTCTTATATTTTCTGGAATGTCTGGATCAGCTCTAGCAGATGCTGGAGGACTGGGACAACTGGAGATAAAGGCTATGAGAGATGAGGGATATGACGATGATCTCTGTGGTGGTTTAACTGCGGCATCATGTATAATTGGACCGCTTGTACCTCCGAGTATAACTATGATTATATATGGAGTAATTGCAGATCAATCAATAGCTAGATTATTTTTGGGAGGATTTGTTCCTGGGATAATGTTAACTTTTGCACTTATGATAATGAATTATTTTATATGTAAAAAAAGAGGGTATAAAAGAGCTCCAAAGGCTTCAATGGAAGAGAGATGGATATCTTTTAAAGAATCCTTTTGGGCACTTTTAACTCCATTTATAATAATAGGTGGAATATTTTCTGGGTATTTTACACCAACAGAGGCCGCAGTTATTGCGACATGTTATTCAATGGGATTAGGATTTTTTGTATATAAAGAGTTGACAGTTTCGGGATTTGTCAAGGATGTTATTGAAACGATAAAAATAAGTGGAGTTACTGTTTTAATGATTATGGGTGTAACTTTTTTTGGACAAGTTATAGCAAGAGAGCAAATTTCTATGAAAATAGCAGAGGTGTTCTTAACATTTGGAAAATCTCCACTAATGGTTCTTATAATGATAAATTTATTATTAATTTTTTTAGGAACATTTATAGAGGCACTAGCCCTTCAAGTACTTGTGTTACCGATGTTAATACCTGTTATTATTCAGTTTGGAATAGATCCAGTATTCTTTGGAGTAATAAGTACACTTAATCTAATGATTGGTATATTGACACCACCTATGGGAATGGCCTTGTTTGTGGTGGCTCGAGTTGGAAAAATTCCAGTCAGTACAATAACTAGAGGAGTGATACCACTTTTAATTCCGATAATATTGACATTAGTTTTATTGACATTATTCCCACAGATAGTATTGTTTGTACCAAATTTAATTCTAGGAGCATAGTTTTTAAAAAATAAATTAAAATAAAAAAATTGGAGGCAGAAATGAAAGGGCTTTACTCAGCATTATTAATCTCATTTGATGAAAAAGGAAACTTAGACGAAAAGGGAACAAGAAATATTGTGAGATACAATATTGATGTAATGAAAGTTGACGGACTGTATGTTGGTGGAAGTACTGGAGAAAATTTTATGATTTCTACAGATATGAAAAAAAGAATATTTGAAATCGTAAAAGATGAGGCTAAAAACAAGATAAAGCTTATAGCTCAAGTTGGATCGATTAATTTATATGAGGCAGTAGAACTTGGAAAATATGCAACGGATTTAGGATATGACTCATTATCAGCAGTGACACCATTTTACTATAAGTTTGATTTTGAAGAGATTAAAAACTATTATATGACAATAGTTAATGAAACAAATAATAATATGATAATCTACTCAATTCCATTTTTAACAGGAGTAAATATGAGCGTTGAGCAATTTGGAGAGTTACTATGTCATGATAAAATAATTGGAATTAAATTTACAGCAGGAGATTTCTATTTATTGGAAAGAGTTAGAAAAGCGTTTCCTAATAAGCTAATTTATGCAGGTTTTGACGAGATGTTATTACCGGCAGTAGCTTTAGGAGTGGATGGAGCAATAGGAAGTACTTACAATATTACAGGAAAAATTGCAAGAGAGGTCTTCGAGGCAACAAAAGCAGGAAATTTAACTCTTGCAAGAGAGAGACAGACTCATTTAAATGATATCATAGAAGATATATTAAAAAATGGTTTATATCAAACAATAAAAGAGATTTTAAAATCAAAAGGAGTAGATGCAATAGGATATTGTAGACTACCAATGAAAAAAATCTCAGCAGAAAAAGTGGAAATCGCAAAACAGATTGGAACTAAGATAAACTAGGAGAGAAAAATGAATATAATAGCCATAGATATAGGTGGAACAGAGATAAAATATGGCTTAGTTAATGAAGAGGGGGAGATTTTATTCTCCTCTTCTTTACTAACTGAAGCTTCAAAAGGGGTAGAACAACTTTTAAAAAAGATTGATAAAATAATAGAAGAGTTTATATCAACATATTTGATAGCAGGAATAGGGATTTCTGCAACGGGTCAGATAGATGGAAAACAAGGTGTGGTTGTAGGTGGTACCAATTTGATTCCAGGTTGGATTGGAACCAAATTGGTAGAGATTTTAGAAGAGAAATACAAAGTTCCTACAATTTTAGAAAATGATGTTAATTGTGCAACTTTAGGAGAAATGTGGCTAGGTGCTGCAAAAGGTAAAAAGAATTTTATCTGTTTAACTATAGGAACTGGAATAGGCGGAGGGGTTGTTTTAAATGGGCGTCTCTTAACAGGGGAAGGAAGTGTTGCAGCGGAGTTTGGACACATCCAAATAGTTAAGGATGGAAAAGAGTGTGGCTGTGGAAATAAAGGCTGTTATCAGGCTTATGCTTCAACAACAGCTTTATTAAAATTAGTAGAGGAAAAAATGGGAAGAAATTTAAATGGGAAAGAATTCTTTGAAGAAGTACATAAAAATAGTATACCATACATAGAAATATTAAATGAATGGGTTGATTATTTTACAGATGGCCTATCTTCTTTGATATATATATTTAATCCATCATTAGTTGTAATAGGGGGTGGGATTTCCAAACAAGGTGATTTTTTAATGGATATATTTAAAAAAAGTTTAGAAAAAAAAGTTATGAAAAATTATTTGGATATTTTAACAATAAAGATGGCAGAACGAGGAAATGATGCTGGAATTTTAGGTGCATCGTACTTATTAATCGAAAAAAATAAAAAAACCAATCAAAAAAGTTATTGACAAAAATTTATTTTCATTTTACAATAGTCCTCATATAAGTAAAATTGAATAAGGGAAATCGGATGAAGGTATAGGGAGAGAGCCAATTTGGCCACCGAAGAAGTAAATCTTTCAGGTTAGTTTAAAAAACTTGAGGACCTATACTGGACGAGCCTCTGGAGAGACTCTATGAGCACCGAAGGAGCAAAACCAACTATTGTTGGACTAAACTCTCAGGTAAAAGGACAGAGGAATTATGCAGTAAATTTTTATATTTACTATTTTTTGTGTATAATTCTTTTTTAATTCCAGAAGGTATTATTTTATAATACCTTCTTTTTTTATTCAATTCAATATTAACAAGGAAAAAAAAGGAGGAATTACAATGCAGGAGATTGTAACAAGTATCAATAGTTTTTTATGGGGAAATTTTTTAATTATTTTATTGATGGGGACAGGGATATATTTTACTTTAAAGTTAAATTTTGTTCAAATTAGAAAGTTTAAAGAGGGAGTAAAACATGTAACAGGTTCAATAAACTTGAACGGAAAGGCAGCAGATAAAAATGGAATGTCATCATTTCAAGCCTTAGCGACTGCAGTGGCAGCTCAAGTTGGAACTGGAAATCTGGCAGGTGCAGCAACAGCGATAGCATCAGGAGGTCCAGGAGCTATATTTTGGATGTGGGCCAGTGCTTTCTTAGGGATGGCAACAGTTTATGTAGAGGCTATATTGGGGCAAATTTTTAAAACAAGAATAGATGGTCAGATAACAGGAGGACCTGCATACTATATAGAAAAAAGTTTAAAAAATAAAAAATCGGCTAAATTTTTATCATATTTTTTTGCTGTTGCATGTATTGTGGCATTGGGTTTAATGGGAAATGCAGTTCAATCTAACTCTATATCAGCTGCTTTTGGAAAAGCTTTTGGAGTTTCACCAGCGATAGTAGGTGTTGTTATATCCATATTATCTGGATTTGTATTTTTCGGTGGAATAAAGAGAATTGCCTCAGTAACAGAAAAAATTGTACCAATAATGGCGGGTTTATATATTGTGGCATGTATCATAGTGATAGCGATTAATTACAGAGAAGTAATTCCAGCAATAACTTCAATTTTTTACTCAGCATTCACTTCACAGGCAGCAATGGGTGGAGCTGTGGGAATAACAGTGAAGCAAGCTGTAAGATATGGAGTTGCAAGAGGACTATTTTCCAATGAGGCAGGAATGGGATCAACTCCTCATGCACATGCAATAGCAAAAGTAAAACACCCAGGAGAACAGGGGATTGTAGCAATAATAACTGTCTTCATAGATACATTTGTGGTTCTTACAGGAACGGCATTGGTTATTTTGACATCTAAGGTTCCTTTAGTGAAAGGAGCGGGGATTATTTTAACTCAAGGGGCATTTTCTAAAACATTAGGTGTATTTGGAGATTCTTTTATAGCGATATGTTTACTATTTTTCGCCTTTTCAACAATAATAGGATGGTATTTTTTTGGAGAAGCAAATGTTAGATATATATTTAGAGATAAAAAAGCTATAAATATATACCGAGCTATTGTTATGATAATGATAGTTATTGGTTCCATGATGAAAGTTGAACTGGTTTGGGAATTAGCAGACATGTTTAATGGTATGATGGTGATACCAAACCTGATAGCTCTGCTGGCATTAGGAAAATTTGCAAGAACAGCAATGAAGGAATATGATAAATTATAAATACAAAATGCGTCTATTTAGTATTGAATGTATTTTTTTATTGACACATTATGGTAGTATACAGTATAATTATTATAGAAAAATAACGAATATAATAATAAATAGAAAGGGGAACATTATGAAGAAATTTTTAATGGTAGCATTAGTTTTATTATCTACAATAGCTTTTGGATCTGAGGTAAAAGAAGGAACTGGGTTGGGATATGCAGATGATATAAAAGTAGCTGTAACTATGGAAGGAGATAAAATAGTTGCGATTGAAGTAAAAGAGAGCACTGATACTCCGGGAATAGCAAATCCAGCAATTGAGCAATTAACAAAAAAGGTTTTAGAAGCTCAAACATCTAAAGTTGATACAGTAGCAGGGGCAACATATACGTCTGAGGGATTCTTAGAGGCTATAAACAACGCAACAGGAAAGTAATTAACTATAAAGCTGAGATTTTATCTCAGCTTTTTTTTATAAATAAAAAATGGGGAGACATAATGAGAAATAAGTACTTAATATTATTGGGATTAATAGCACTATCAAGTTTAAGTTTTGCAAACGAACAAGCAACTAGAAGAAATAAAAGGGGAATGTTACGAAATAGTGACGAATTGGTAGGGGTAGATACATATAGTTTTCATGAAGAGGAAAGAGCTAAGAAAAAAGGGGCTGTAGGATTGGTTGAAATTGGAATGGATACCATGATGTATGAGAGATCTTTAGATGAAAAAAATAGAATAGAGCCGTATTTAAAATTTGAATTATTTCCTTTAGAAAATTCAAACTTTTATATTGATGGAAGAACATCATATAGACATGAATATACAACGACAGAAAAAAGATACAATAAAACTATGGTTGAATTGTATGGAGGTTCAATTTATAGAAATGGTCGATTCTTTTTAAACTACAAATTTGGGATTAGACATGATGAACTTAGACATACAAAAGTTCAGAACTCAACAACATTAAGATTTATACCAAAAGCGACCTATGATTTTACAGAGAGATTTGGATGGTATTTAAAAGGAGCTCTTGGACATGCAAAAGTTCAAGGAGATGAAAGAGATTTGAAAACTAAGGAGTTCAATTTACCTTTTCAAAATTCAGATTATGTAAATAAGATTGAAACAGGATTGAGTTATAGATTGAATGGAACTAAACTTTCTTTAGGGGTTGTAAACAAATCGGATGAGGAATATGCTGGTGAGAATATAAAATGGAGTTATTTAGCTAAAATAGATCATAACCTATATACCACAAATACACTACAAGTAAGACCATATGTTTGGGGATTTTTAAATCCTGAAGTTAAAACTGGTGGAAACAACAATAAAACTACAATTCATAATGAATTAGGGGCTATGATTGGAACTAGAGTTATTTGGAACCCTAGAGTAGATTTATCTTTCACAACAGATATTGTCTATATCGCACAATATAAAAATGTTTCTAATGATGGTTCTGGCGGAGGAACAGGTGGTGGAAATATTTCTGGCGGAGGTTCAGGAAGTGGCTCAGGAAATAAACCAAAACCTAAAGTAAATAGTACTCCAAGCTCAGGAAATAATAAGATTAAAAGAGCTGTAGAAGATTCAGTTATTATAAGATTAGGATTTAAAAAGTATTTCTAAAAAAAAACAGTATTTTTTGTTATAATAGCATTATCAAATTTAAGAGGTGCTAATGATGAAGAAAATATTGATAGTTGAAGATGAAAAAGAATTGGCTCTCTCTCTGGAGAGCCAATTTTCAGTTTTAGATGTGGAGATAAAAATAGCAAAAGATGGAAAAGAAGCATTGGAGATATTTCATTGGTACAAACCAGAACTAGTATTACTAGATATAAATCTCCCTAAAAAAACTGGTTGGGAAGTTTGTCAATCTATAAGAAAAGATTCAGATACTAAAATAATAATGATGACAGCTAGGGATTCAGAATTAGATGAGATTCACGGACTTGAAATAGGTGCGGATGATTATATAGTAAAGCCATTTAGTATAAATGTTTTAATAACTAAGGTGAAAAAAGCTCTAAGATTAAATATACAAAGTATATATAGGTATGAAGAGTTTCAATATTGTTTTAAAGATGGGATTTTAAAAATTTTCGGTGAGAGAGTGGATCTTTCATCTAGAGAAAAAGATTTATTGGAATATTTTATAAAAAACAAAAATATTCCTTTAAGTAGAGGGAGCATTTTACTTCAAATTTGGGGAATAGAAAATGATTTTGACGAACGAGCATCGGACACACTTGTAAAAAGATTGAGAAAAAAATTAAAAAATTATGAAACTTTAATTGGAACAGTTAGAGGAGTGGGGTATATTTTTGAGGAAAAATAAAGCAAGTATTTCAAAAAAAATGTTTATTTATTCAGTGGGAATAGTAATAGTTGCGATGTTAGTAAGCTACGGGTTCAATATACTTTTTTTAGATTTATATTATAAAAGAGAAATAAAGAAGGATTTTCCTGAAATAGCAATAAAGATAGAAAAATATTTAAAAAAAAATGAGATAGAAACATTAGAAAAATATATAAAATTACTGAGAGAAAAAAATGGAATAACAGTTTTAATAATGGAAGAAAATGAGAAAAGATGGAATAATTCTAGAGGTGGATTTGGAAAAGGATTTTCTTTAGAAAATTTAAAAAACGAAGAATTTTTAATAAAAAAACAAAGAGAAACAGAAGCGAAAATAATAGTCTACAATAAAAAAATATTGAAAAATCGTTGGATTTCTATAAGAACTTCATTGTCTGTTTTAGATTATTATAAAAATGAGATAGTTTATTTTAATATACTGGGAACAATTATAGCTGTATTGATTGCTTTGATATGTAGTAGAATTTTTTCTAAAAAAGTTATAGAGGACATAGATCGATTGAGTAAAAAAGCTGAAGATATATCAAATTTAAAATTTGATAAGAATAATTTAGTAAAAAGAGATGATGAATTAGGAAAATTAGGTGAAAATTTAGAAAAGATGAGTTTTAAACTGGAGACAGCTATTGCGGATTTAGAGTCTTTTGTTTCCAATAGTTCTCATGAATTAAAGACCCCAATTGCGATAATTTCATCCAAAGCTGAACTGTTGATGAAAGAGGTATCTAAAAATAAAAATTTAGAAGAAAGTTGTACAGTAATATTAAGAGAAAGTTTTTATATGAAAGAGTTGATTTCAAAGTTATTAACACTTTCTAAAATCGGTTCTTTGACAACATTGGAGAAAAAATCTATAAATTTAGAAGAATTAATAAAAGGGATATTAGAAAGGTATGATTATATAGAGCTTTCTAAAAATTTAGAAATAGAGTTAAGTGGACTTGATAAAAATATAATTGTAGATAAAGATTTTTTTTCAATTGCCTTAGAAAATATAATTCACAACGCATTAAAATATTCGGAACAAGATAGCATAGTTAAGATAAATTATAACAAAAATTTATTAGTAGTTGAAAATGAAACGAAAAATATAGAAAATATAAATCTTATTTTTGAGCCTTTTTCAAGAGGAGAAAATGGCATAAGGGAAGAGGGAACAGGACTAGGACTTACATTAGTAAAGAAAATTTTAGATATGAATAAAATTAAATATGAAGTAAAGTTAAATGAAAAAGTATTTAAATTTATATTGAACGTAAATTAAACTCGAGACACATATCTCGAGTTTTTTATATTTTCACAGAAATGGTAACCAAGTTGTATAATGGTGTATGGCATATGCCAAAACTGTATCGTAATATCTCCAGGTTAAATAAAGACAAAATATAGAAAAAGTAGCACACCGAGTATCTTTATTTTTAATTTTTATTAAAAGATATGGAATCATAGTAATTACACCAATTCTAAAAAATTCTAAAATTCTTAAAACTATAGCGAATCTATAAAATGTGATGAAAATAAATAGAGCTAATATATTTATATTAAACATAATATTTTGTTCTTCAGTCAAATTTGAGGATACAAAAATTAGAATGAGAACAAAAATTGAAAGTTCTAAAAATTCATAAAAATTTCCATGCTCTATAATGTAGGAGTACCTATTTAATCGTTCGCTTAGTCCTAAAAAAGTTATATTTACTGCAAATATTAAGTATGAAAAAGGATTAATAATTAAAGCTAGTGCCAAAATTCCTAGAACAGTTTTTTTATCTAATTTTAGATTCAATATAAAGTAAAGAGGGTAAAGAATAAGACTTGTTTTATGGAATAAAAAGGCTAAAGTTATCAATCCGAAGTAATAGAAAGGTTTTTTTTCTAAAATATACTTTAAACTAACCCAAAACAAAAGAATTGATATGTAGTTTCTTATAATAGTAAAATTATGCCAATAGTAAAATGTTGATAAATATATTAGAAAAGAAAAAGTAGGAAGTTCGCTATATTTAATAAGCAGTTTATAAATAGTAAAGTTAAAAATAAAGCTGAGTATAAATAAAAAAATATTGTAACTGATTCCAAGCATTTTAAAACTATCTCTTAAAATAACAAATAAAATTTCATATCCATAGGGATTTTGAGATTGGGGGAGACTATAAAAATATTTATAGACATGATAGTCATATCCACCGACATCTACTCTTGTTCCTGTATAAATTGATAGAATCAAAACAGGAAAAATCAGAAGGAATTTTTCATAATAATCCTCTGAAAATAAAAATGTATAAGATAAAAAAATTAGATATATTCCCAAAACAAAGATCATAAATTTTCCACCTTTTCCTTAAGAAAAATAGTAGTTATTCCAAAAATAAAAGAGATAATAAAGCCGTAAAAAAGAATTAAGTATCGATTATTTATAACTTCAAATGTTTCAGCTTTTATAATTAAAGGAAATGATTTCTTAGGGTTATTTATAAGAGTTTGAATTTGAACTCTTTTCTTGTTTGAAGTCTCTGTAGATAGTTTATTAAATAAAAATTCTTGATTGAAAAGAAGTAAAGAATCTAAGAACTCATTGACATCAATAATAGATTGCTCTGAGTTTAAAGAGTTGGCAATTACAGTATATGTCCCTTCACCACTATTAAACTTTATACTTACATTATCTTTAGTTATAAATTTAGAAAAGACAATATCTCCGTCTCCAGGTTTAAAATTTTCGTAAGTGACGATTCCATTATTATCAAGTTTTGTAGTTTTTATGCTTCCGCCGATACCAACATAACTAAAAGCGCCCTGTGCATAATATTTAATAGGAGTATGGAGATATACACCAAAACTGATAGCAAGTCCAGAACATAAAATTAAAAAAAATAGTTGTGAATGTTTTTTTATAACTCTGAGTATATCATTTGACATATGCCCCCCTTTACATAGTTTATTTTGAAGTTCTTCTAATTTAAAAGTACTGTAAAAAATAAAAAAACCTCTTTTTTAGAGGTTTAATTTAAAAGTATTTAATTAAAATGAATATTTTAAACCAGCTGAATAAAACCAGTGGTCTTTATTTCCTTCTTCACCATTATCTGTGTTATCATTTCTCCACTCATAGTTAATTTTAGCAATCAATTGTAAAGTTTTAGTGAGATTATAATGGGTATTAACTCCTAACATGTCTCTCTGAATTTGTTTTTTCTCTCCATTGGTTGCAATTCTTTCTCCATCAATTCCTTTAAAGAAGAAAGGAACAAATTTTAAATTTCTATTTGGTGAGTAGTGATATCTAAATCTAATTTGACTTCCATCTACATCATAATCAAATTTATTAACCCCACTTGTATCATCAGCAAAAGCTACTGAAAGTGCATGTCTTCTATTGAAGGTGTATCTAGCTCCACCCTCTAGTCGATGTTTATAACCATATCTAGATTCAGATATAATTTGTCCTGTCGCCCAATTTTTTGAAACATACGAATCTTTTAGCTCGGTGTATGCAATAAATCCTCTCGAATAAAGACTCCAATTTCTATTAAAAGTATAAGTAAACTTTGGATAGAATCTATATTCTTTAGCTGAATCTAGTTTCATATCGTCGTTATGGAAATCTGTATATTTTAATCCTATTTCAGGTCTAAACATAAGTTTTCCAAAAGTATAAAGATTTTCAACATAGAACTCCGACATCTCTCTACTTTGCTCTTTTATATTTTTACTAGAATTTTTACTTTCATTAAAAACTCTATCAGCAAATCCAAATCTGAATGCCAAACCCTTATTTTTATTAGGTTTTAAAGTAAGAGAAACATTTCCTTCTCTAAAATTTCGAGAAGCACCACCCTCTTCGTAATCCTTAACTTTAAATCCGACCTCGATATCTCCCCCTATTTTACTTGCATCAAATGCGAAAGTAGATGCATTGATTCCTAGAAAACTGCAAAGAGACATAAAAGAAATAACTCTTCTTTTCATTTTTACCACCCCTATATGTCAACATTATGTCAAAATTATACACTATAAAGATGAATTATGTCAATATTATGTCAAAAAAAACCAGAGGATTTTCCTCTGGTAAAATTATCGTTTAATTAAAAGGATACCAAAATCCTTTTAAGACATAAAATTTTAAATAGATTGTAAAAATTAAAAGAGCAATCATTAAGATTGAAGTAATAAAATCAATTGAAGCATACTTCTGTCCACTGTACCAAGTTCTTTTATTTTTATTTCCAAATCCTCGAAGATCCATAGCATTAGATATAACTTCCACTCTGTTCAAAGATGAAAGAACCAATGGGAAAAGGATAGTATTGTAATTTTTAAGTCTAGTTATTATATTGGCATCCTCTTTTCTAAAAGCTACTCCTCTAGCTTCTTGAGCGTTCATAATATTTTTAAATTCATCTCTGACATCTGGAATATATCTCAACGCGATATTTATAGCATATGCAACCTTATATGACACTCCAATCTTATTTAAGCTGCTTGCAAACTTGCTTGGGTGAGTAGTAAAAATAAACAGCATCATAATAGGAAATACAGCCAGATATTTCATAGAAAGTGTTATGGCAAACCAAACTGTTTCTAAAGACAGTGTTATTCCTTTAACTGTGATCAGTGATGTTGTAGTATCTGTCAATGTAGAACCATAGTTAGGAGTTACAACTATTAAAAATATAGAGTTCATAATAGTAAACATAACAATAAAGATAAGCAACGGTTTTATAGATTTAAATGGTACTTTTGCAACTTTTAAAAGAGATAATCCTACTATAAAAAATCCTAAAAAAACTCTCAAATCATTGAATAAAAAGACGCATGCTGTCCAAACTAAAAGAAGAATAAATTTAATGCTCCCATCAATTTTATGAATCGGTGAATTTGTTTCTATATAAAGAGTTCCTGCTCTAGACATTATCTATCCCCTCCTTGATTTTCAAAATTTATGAAAGAGTTCATAAGGATTTGAGGGTCTAGATGCATAAATTCCGCCATCTGAGAAAGTGAAGTTTCTTTTAAATTAGATTTTTTCATCAGCTCTTTTTCTCCTAGAATATTTGCAGGTTTATCATTGGCAATGATAGTTCCATCACAAAGAACAATCCCTCTATTTGCATATTCAAGAGCAAGGTGCATATCATGGGTAATCAAAATAATTCCAACATTTTGAGAGGAAATAGACTTTATAAATTCCATAAACTCTTTATATCTTTTATAATCTTGACCAGCAGTGGGTTCATCAAGAATCAAAATCTTTGGTTCAAGAGCTAGAATTGCTGCAATTGTAAGCCTTTTCTTTTGTCCATAACTTAAAGATGTAACAGGCCAATATCTAAATTCATGAAGCCCACATATTTCTAAGGCTTTTTCAGCTTTTTCAGTATAGTTTTTAACTTTTCTAATTTTTAATCCGAACTCTACCTCCTCTAGAAGAGTTTCTTGGGTAATCATGTGATTAGGATTTTGCATAACAAAGCCAATATTTTCTCCTCTTCTTCGAATGCTCTCTTTTTTTATGCTTTTTCCAAGAAGTGAAATATCCCCAGTAGTTTCTTTTTCAATCCCTGTTATAACTTTACAAAGAGTTGATTTCCCAGCACCATTATTTCCTAACAGAGCTAAAATTTCACCTTTCTCTAAAGAGAAATTGACGTTGTTTAAAATATTTTTATTTTCATCATATGCGAAGGTTAAATTTGAAATATTAAGAATGGTTTCACCAAATTTTTTATTTTTAATTTCAATAGATTCACACCAAGTTTTTACTTTTGAAATATTTTGTGGAGTTCCAATTTTTTCAATCGGATAGATAGAGTCTTTTTTAAAATCTACACCAGAATATTTTAAAGCTTCTATATATAGAGGCTCTCTAAGTCCATATTTTCTAAAAATATCCTGTCTAAACAGGTCTTCAGGCTTACCATTAGCGACAACCTCACCTCTATTTAAAACGATAACCCTATCAAAATTTTGTTCTAAAACGTCTTCGATTCTATGTTCAATAACAATAACAGTTTTCCCTGTTTTACTTTGAATGTCACAGATCAACTTCATAGCATGTTTCCCGCTGTATGGATCTAAATTTGCGAGAGGTTCATCAAAGAGTAAAATATCTGCTGAGCTTCTCATGATTCCAGCAAGTGATACAGATTGTTTTTGTCCACCCGATAATTCTTGAGGACTATGATTTATAAAATTACTCATACCGACATTATTAAGAGCAATCTGAGTATTTTTTATCATCTCTTCTTGAGGAACTAAATTATTCTCGTCAATGAAAGACACGTCTTCACCAACACTTAATCCAATAAATTGTCCATCTTGATCTTGTAAAACAGTCCCAACATGGTTACTAATTTCAAATATACTAGTTTCATAAGGATGAATGCCATTTAAAATAAGGCTTCCTTTAAATCCACCCTCTTTAGAAAATGGAACGATACCGTTTAAACAGTTTCCCAGTGTGGATTTTCCACTTCCACTAGGCCCAGCTATCAACACTTTTTCACCTTTTTTTATCTCTAAATTGATATTTTTTAAAGTGGGTTCTAGTTGGTTCATATACTTAAAAGTAAAATCTTTAAATTCTACTACATTAATCATTTGTTCTCCTTTAGTCTTCTATTTTTAGATTTGAGTATTTTCTTTTTCTTGCAGCTATTCCAAGTATGATAGGAATTCCTAAACTTGCAGTAACAACAAAATTGGTTGCGGTCGCCAGAGCAATTTGAATCCAAACCTTTTGAGCGGGTTCGCCGTAAAAATAAACATCCCCTGTATAAGCTGCAAAACCTGCAAAAATCATACCTAAAATAGCATAGATATACATTTTAAAAATATGTTTTTTTGTAACATGACCAGTTTCAAGGGAAAAACTTTTATCAAGAGTGATCATTCCACCAAAAAGACCAATAACAGCAGATAAAAACACCCAGCTAAACCAAACACTTCCCCACATAATCATGTCGTTTAAAGCATGCCCTACAAAGCCTACAAAAAATCCAACAACTGGACCAAAAATTGCTCCAAAAATTGTTAGAAGAGCAACAGCAATTCTAAACGAGGTGTTGGGACCAACTGGAATAGCAACTCCAGAGAGAACACTGTAAAGAGCAGCCCCAATACCGATAGCTACAACACTTTTAGTCGAGAATAACTCTGTTTTTTTTACGTAATAACGAAATCCTTCATCGTCAGTATATGTTTTATTCATTTTTTTCCAACCTTTCTTTTCTTAATTTCCAATCGGGCATATAAATATGGATAAAATTCCAAAATTCTTTTTTATGATGCGGATATTTTAAATGTGCAACCTCATGAAGAGACACATAATCAATACACTCTAGAGGTTTTTTTATGAGTTCTAAATTCAGAGTGATGACTTTTTTTAGATATCGGCATGAACCCCAACGATTTTTCATTTTTCTAATTTTTAATTCATTGAAATCTTCACCTATAATCTGACTATATTTTTTTAAAGAGTTAAAAAATATAGTAGATGCTTGTTCTCTATACCAGTAATAAAGAAGGTTTTTTATATTTTTTTCGTCGCTTTCTCTATTGGTTTGGATATATATATAATTTTCAACAAGTTGAACTTGATTTTTTTTATTTTGAAAAATTTTAAGAATATACATTTTTCCAAGATACTCTATATTGTCTCCGTTTTTATAAGATTTGTCAACCTGTTTAGGAGAAAATTTTTTAATTTTTTTTAGAGATTCATCAATCCAGTTTTCTTTTGATTTTATGAAGGACTCAATGTAATCTTTTGGAGTGGCATAAGGGACAGAGAGCAGTATTTGTCCATCAGCTTTAACTTTTAATATTAGATTTTTTATTTTTTTTTTGGTGATAATGATATTATATGTCATAGGTTATATCTTCTCCTTAATCTATCTATTATTAAAATAAGTTTACACTAAAAAAATCATAAATAAAAGATATTTGACAAAATATTATGTGCGGTGTATATATATTATTACAAAGATTAACTTGGGGAGGTTACTATGAAATCAAAATTATTTATGTTAGCAAGTCTTTTAGCTGTAACAACGGTCGCAAGTGCAGCTGTAAAAAAAGATGTAAAATTTACGGAGGTTCCTTACGGAGCGTGTGCAAAAGAGATGACCATAGAGGTTAAAGATGGAAAAATTGCGTCATTTTCAGCAGTAAAAGGATGTCCTGGAAATTTAAATGCAATTTCAAAATTACTTCCTGGAATGGAAGTGGACAAGGTTATCGCTTTGCTGGATGATAATCCTTGTAGTGGAGCTCCAATAAAGGGATTGAGCTCTTGTATGGACAATATGGTGGAGATGTTAAAATACCATGTGAACGGTGAAGGAGAAGGGCATGCTGCTGAATTAAGAAAAAAACAAAAGAATCAAAAGATAGCATTTTCTTATGAGGGGCATATCTGTACAGGGTGTGGATTGTGTGAGTCTCAATTTTCTTAAAAATATAAAATTTTTAAAAGTCCAATTTACTTGGGCTTTTTTTAATGGGTTAAAAAAGGTCTAGGGAACTTTTTGATATAGCGTTGATATATTAGAAAAATTATGATTAGATATTGTCAAGGAATAGAGCATAACAGGAGGATATTCATGGAAAATTTACACAACCCAAAAATATTTAAAATTAATAGATTAAACGCACATTCAGATCATAAATATAAAAGTAAGGGTATAAATTGGAGAAAAAGTTTGAATGGAATTTGGGAATTTTCGTATTGTGATTCTCCAAACTGGTCCAATATTCAAGTTCCAGGACATATGGAACTCCAGAGTCACGGGGAGCCTCAATATGTAAACACAATGTATCCATGGGATGGGGTAGAGGAGCTAAGAGCAGGAGAGG
This sequence comes from uncultured Cetobacterium sp., assembly GCF_947072685.1. Taxonomy (GTDB): domain Bacteria; phylum Fusobacteriota; class Fusobacteriia; order Fusobacteriales; family Fusobacteriaceae; genus Cetobacterium_A. The sequence continues at coordinate 30,129 of NZ_CAMTIK010000019.1, forward strand.
TTCCAAAGGAAAAAAATACTTTTGGTATATATAAAAAGTATTTTGAGATTCCCAAAGAATGGAAAGTGAATCCAGTATACATATCTTTTCAAGGGGTAGAATCTTGTTTAGAGTTATATTGTAATGGGGAGTTTGTAGGTTACAGTGAAGATAGTTTTACTCCAAGTGAATTTGAGCTCACAAAATATTTAAAAGAAGGTACGAATGAACTTACAGCTAAAGTTTATAAATGGTGTAGTGGAAGTTGGTTAGAAGATCAGGACTTTTGGAGGTTCAGTGGGATTTTTAGAGATGTATATCTTTATTCAATTCCTAAAGCACATATAAGAGATATGTTTATCACTTCAGTTTTAAGTCCAAATTTAAAAAAAGCAACGTTAAAGAACAAATTAAAAGTCCAAACTTTAGAGGAAAAAAAAATTGATATATTGATGGAAATCTGGGATGAAAAAGAGCTTGTATCTTCTATCCAAGAAAAAGAAATAGATATTGTCAGCAATTGTGAAGTGGAACTTATAAAAAAAATAGATTCACCTAAATTATGGAGTGCAGAAAAACCAAATCTTTATCTAATAAAAGTATTATTATTAGACTCAGATTCAGGAGAAGTAATCGAAGAGATAGAGCAAAAATTTGGATTTAGAAAATTTGAAATAGAAGATAAGATTATGAAGATAAATGGAAAAAGAATAGTTTTTAAAGGGATAAATCGTCATGAATTTAATTGTGATAGAGGAAGAGCTGTAACCGAAGAGGATATGATTTGGGATATAAAATTTTTGAAAGCCAACAATTTTAATGCAGTGAGAACTTCCCACTATCCCAATCAAACGAGATGGTATGAACTGTGTGATGAATATGGGCTATATGTAATAGATGAGGTAAATTTAGAAACCCATGGAACTTGGCAAATATTAGGACAGCCCTGTCCAGAGAATGTTATTCCTAACAATAATCCAGAATGGTTAGAAAATATAATAGATAGAGCAAAATCGATGTTTGAAAGAGATAAAAATCATCCTTCAATCATAGTTTGGTCTTGTGGAAATGAGTCGTTTGGAGGAGAAAATCTGTATAAGATGTCAGAATTTTTGAAGTCTTTGGATACGACAAGAGTAATTCATTACGAAGGAATATTTTGGGATAGAAGATATGATAAGACGTCTGATATGGAGAGTAGAATGTATGCAAAAGTTCACGAAATAGAGAAGTATTTGGTTGAAACTCCAGAAAAGCCTTTCATATTATGCGAATATTCACATGCGATGGGAAATTCAAATGGCGGACTTCATAAATATACTGAACTTGAAAAAAAATATCCAATGTATCAAGGTGGATTTATATGGGATTATATAGATCAGGGACTTAGAAAAAAAGATCCTTTTGGAAAAGAATATCTAGCTTTTGGAGGAGATTTTGGAGATAGACCTACGGATTATAATTTTTGTATAAACGGAATTGTTTACGCGGATAGAAAAGTGTCACCAAAGGTTCAAGAGGTTAAACAACTATTTTCAGATTATAAAATAGAAGTGAAAGATAGATTGTTTGTAATTGATAATCAAAGCTTGTTTACAAATACATCTGAGTATGATGTGGAAGTTAAAATTTTTGAAAATGGAGTGAAAATATCTTCAACAGTTATGGAATGCGATGTAAAACCTTTAAATAAAAAAGAGTTTAAATTACTACTTCCGAAAATGAATGAAAGCGGTGAATATACTGTAGAAGTTTCTTTAAATTTAAAAGAGGATAGATTTTATGCTAACAAGGGACATGAAATTTGTTTTGGTCAAAATATCTATGTTATTGAGCAGGAGAGATCTAAGGAGTTAGAAGATACACCTATTTTAATAAACGGTGGGTTTAATATAGGAATCAAGGGCAAGGATTTCCATTTGGTTTTTTCAAAAGCCTATGGAGGATTAATATCCTTAAAGTATTCGAATAAAGAGTTTATAGAGGGGATAGTTCTTCCTAACTTTTGGAGGGCAGGAACCGATAATGATAGAGGAAATAAGATGCCATTTAGATATGCTCAGTGGAAAATAGCATCTTTGTATCCAAAGATGACAAACGTTGAAGTGGTAGAGGGTAAAAATTATGTTGAGATAATATCTAAATATGAACTTCCTACAAATCCAACAACAGATTGTGTTGTAAGTTATAGAGCTTTTTCTGATGGAAAGATAGATGTTGGGATGGAGTATATTGGTGTAGAAGGTCTTTCAGAGATGCCATTATTAGGGATGAGCTATAAAATACCACAAGAGTTTAGCGAAATAAAATGGTATGGTATGGGACCAGAAGAAAATTATATTGATAGAGTTTCTGGAGCGAGATTAGGAATTTTTGAAACAGATGTGCATAAAAACATGAGTCAATACGTAATTCCACAAGAGTGTGGAAATAGAATAGGAACAAGGTGGATAGAGATAAAAAACAAGGCAGGATTTGGTATGAAAATTTCAGGGGAGATTCCTTTTGAATTTAGTGCGTTGCCATACACTGTAAGTGAACTAGAAAACGCATATCATCAGTATGAATTACCCAAATCTCATTGTACAGCTTTAAATATAAATAAAGTTCAAATGGGAGTGGGGGGAGATGATTCTTGGGGTGCAACAACTCATGAAGAATACTTGATTCCATCGGATAAGAATATTATATTTAGATATGTAATTCAACCAAATATGTAAAAATTATGACACAGATTTAAATCTGTGTCGTTTTTTTAATTTTTTAATACAAAATTTTGGATTATGTGGTATAATATCATGTTAAATTTAGATAGAAAGTGGGAGAAAAAATATGAATATTATTGAGTTTAAAAATGTATCAAAATCATTTTTTACACAGAATTTATATAAAAAAGTAGAATTAGAGATAAATTCTGAGGATAAAATAGCATTGGTAGGAAATAATGGAACTGGAAAATCAACGTTTATAAAGCTTATAATGGATGAACAGTCACCAGATAGAGGAAAAGTAATAAGAAATGAAGAGGCTATCATCTCTTGTTTTGATCAGTTTGGAAAAATAGATTTAAGCAAAAAGGTAGAGGATTTATTGAATACACCTTTTGAAAAAGTAATATCAGTACAAAAAGAGTTGGAATCAGTATCCACTCAATTTTCAGATAACAGTGAAGAGAATGAAAAATTACTGGAGAGATATTCTGAGCTTTCAGATGAATTTGAAAGTTTAGGAGGGTATTCATACCTTCATATCCAATCTGAATTTGCGGATATATTTGAACTGACAGATAAATTAAATAAGACATTCAAAGAACTTAGTGGTGGAGAAAAACAGTATATAAGATTGGCAATGACTTTATTTAGTCATTCAGATTTAATTATTTTAGATGAGCCATTATCTTTCTTTGATAAAAAGAAAACTGCTTGGCTATCAAGCTATATTTTAGAAAGCCATAAAGCTTTTTTAGTGATATCACATAATGTTGATTTCATAAGATCTTTTGCAAATAAAATATTAGATATTGACAATATGAGAATAGAAACTTATAACTGTAACTATCCTGATTATTTAAAAGAGAAAAAAAGAAGAATAGCTGAAGAGAAAAAGCAAAATCAAGAAACAGAATCTATTATCGAGACAACAGAAGAAGCTGTAGAAAAAAAATTAAAGCTTTTAGAAAGATGTAACAATAAACATGCTCATGCTGTTATTTTGAGAAGAATGAGAAAAGAATTGGAAAGATTACAAAAAGAGAGAATTAAATTCTCACCTGACTATCAATACGAGTATTCTACTCCACCAAGAGCGGTATTTATATCTGGTAGAGAGATAGATGGACCAATAGCTACTTTGACAAATGTTTCTAAAGAATATCCGGATAAATTACTTTATAAAGATGCAAACTTAGAGATTGAAAAAGATACAAAGATTTGTATAGTTGGAGAGAATGGTTCTGGAAAATCAACATTATTAAAAATAATCGCAGGTTTAGAAAAAGCAACGAGTGGAGAAGTTGTTATAAATGAAGATGCAAAAATATCATTTATAGAGCAGGACACTATTTTTGAAAATGAAAAACTATCTGTTAAAGATTATTTAAAGGAAAAAACAGGACTATCAGATGACTTTATAGAAGCAGCAATTGATAATCTTTATAACAATGAACTTGAATTTAGAGATAAAAGAATATTTATGCTTTCTGGTGGAGAGAAAAAGAGATTAGAAATATTTACAAATACTCTTCTGGAAACAGATCTATTGATAATAGATGAGCCATCAACTTATATGGATGATTATTCAAGAGATACGATAGCAAATATGCTTTTAGATTATCCAGGTGCAGTTATTTTAGTAAGTCATGATAAAGTATTGTTGAGAAAAATCAAATTTACAACTTATGATATACGTGATAAAAGATTTAGAATAAAAGAGTAATAAAAAAACTTCTTGACTTGAGCTATAGATTATGGTATAATTTTTAATGTCCTGAGGGAATTCCTTCAAGACGTTAATGTGTCTGTAGCTCAGCTGGATAGAGCAACGCCCTTCTAAGGCGTGGGTCAGGAGTTCGAATCTCTTCAGACACGCCATTTTTTTATTTAAAGCCGCTTTAGCTCATCTGGTAGAGCAACTGACTTGTAATCAGTAGGTGATTGGTTCGACTCCGATAAGCGGCACCATAAATGAATTTTAAACCTCTAAGTTTTAGAGGTTTTTTTATTTTCTAAATAAATTCAAGTGAAAAAGGTCTTTTACAAGACCTTTTAAAAATTGGATGGGGTTGCAATATATTGACCTGTACTGGAGTCTTCATTCACGTTGACATATACAATTCTATTGGAGTTTGAATTAATATAGTTTGAAATTCCAGAAACTAGATAAGGAAAACTAGTTCTTAAATCACTATCCTCGCTCTTTAGAGTTCCAACAACTTGCCAAACTGCATTATTTTTCTCGTAAGCAGAAAGTTCTAAACGCTTCACAAAATATGTGGAAGCACTTATAGAGTTTGTCCACATATCTCCATAGAATCCATTGTAAACACCACCATAAGGACCATTCCACCAAGGATTAACAGGAACAGGATAAGATTCAAAATTTGTGTAAGGGCCATGTATATTATAGTTGTAAACAATATTATACATTGAATTCTTTGGAGAGAAAGTTCGAGTATACCCTTTTGTTGATAACATATTTTGAAGCATAATTTCAAAAGATTGCTGTTGGAGTTGTAAGCCTGGAGTTGTGGTAGAAAGATAGTATGTTCCACCAGACATCTGCATAGTTGAATATGAGTCAACGGCAACAACTTGACTATTTAATGCACTACACCCTTGAAGTAAAGCCAATGAAAAGCCAGATATAATTAATAATTTTTGATACATAAAAGACCTCCTAACACTAATCTATATTTAAAACTATATTCAAATAAAAAAAATAAATCCTTTAATGTTGGAGTTATATTTTGAAAACAAAGAAGGAAGAATAAAAAAAGTGAGTATATAAGAAGTGAAATAGGGATTAAATTTTTTAGTATTAACTGGAGGCTAATTATGAAAAAAATACTATTTAAAGTCTTGGTATCGTCATTGATTATATCTGCGTCATCTTTTGCAGAAGATTTTAAACCCAATGGGAGTTTAAATTTTACTCAAACATTTTATGGGAATGCGGGGAAATATAAGACTGCAACATCGCATCCATCTGGTGTATTGAATTATAATTTTGCTAAAGAATGGACTTTAAGTTTACAGTGGGATAGAACGTGGAACATGTATAACTATAAAGAAGGTGCTGAAAATCAGCAAGATAATGATTTTAGTGGTCCTAAAGCAACAGTGAGTTATAATCATGGAGTTTTAGGTGATTCAAAAATAAAATGGACTTCATCTTTGATGGTTGAAAATGAGAATGAATTTACAGAAACTAGCCAAACATATGTGTTTGCTCAAACAAGCTTTGATTTTTCAGAATATATTCCAAAAGGGGAGTACGTTTCAGCAAATCAGTTTGCAGTAAGCCCAATGTATATATACGGTTGGGGAACAGAAGGACCATCTGGACATGTGAATACAGGAATTTTAAGTCTTTTAACAAATTGGCAACTTCCTGCAAACTTTACATTTACATTTAATGCATATGCATTTAAAGAGTGGTATAATGGAAGTTTTGCTCTGAGTGGTGAAAATGGGAAATCTTATGATGATGCAAGTTACTTTATGGTTTTAGCATGGTTAGAGTACTCTAAAGAGTTATATAAATTTAATGATCAAACAAGTCTTGCATTTAATTTTGCGGGTGGATTTGATCCTTATATATCTTCTAATAGAAAGGCAGCTTGGGATCCGTTTATAGTTGGGAATCAAATCTATGAGTGGCTAGGACCAGCTGTAGATGATGGAAATTATAAAAAAACATACTCAGTTTTTGCACTGCCTCAATTGGAAGTGACATATGATTATAGTGAAGATTTAACTTTTACTGCATTTGCTCAGGTTAAATATTCAAATCAAGTGTGGGGACAAACAGAAAAGGACTGGAAACTTCAACCTCAAGGAGGATTTGGAGTAGCTTATAATTTTTAGTGAATTTGAAGGGCTATCATAATATGATAGCTCTTTTTTAGTATATATAAATTTTATTATAAATTTATTTCATCTTCGTGTATAATAAATATATAAATTTTTGGGAGGTAGTTTTGAATGAAAAAGATGAATTTGGTGGGTGTTTTTTTGTTCTTATCTTTAACACTTTTATCAGCACCGATAAAAGTTGGTTTGATTTTAGCCATGGGGGGACTTGGAGATAAATCTTTTAATGATTCGGCCTATGCGGGACTTTTAAAAGCTAAAAAAGATTTTGATATTGAAGTGAAATATGTAGAACCGAATACTTGGATGGAAGATGGATTTTTTTTGGAGGAGTATTCTCAAAATGGATTTGATTTAGTTATTGCAACCTCTTATACAGCTCAAGATGCCATGGAGGATATAAGTTCAAAATTTCCAGACACAAAATATGCAATAGTTGATACAAGAGCTAAAGAGGGAGGAAATATAGCTTCTTTGGTATTTGATGAGGCTGAGGGTTCTTTTTTGGTTGGAGCAGTGGCAGCAAAGATGAGTAAAACAGGAAAGATTGGGTTTATAGGAGCGGTGGATATTCCCTTAATAAATAGATTTAGAAATGGTTATGAACAGGGGGCAAAATATATTAACCCTAACATATCTGTTGTTACAACATATGTAGGTGGAGACGCGCCGTTTAGCGACCCATTAAAAGGAAAAGAGCACGCGATTTCATTAGCTAATCAAAAAATAGATGTTATATATCATGCATCTGGAAATACAGGAATAGGAATTTTAGAAGGAGTAAGAGAAAAGGGGATTTATGGAATTGGTGTAGACTGTGATCAGGATGATATAGTTAAGGGACAAGTTTTGACATCAATGTTAAAAAATGTAAATAATGCTATTTATAAGATTATAGAAGATACAGTAAATGGTAAATTTGAAGGAAAAGTTTATAATTTTGGCTTGAAAGAAGATGGAGTTGGAACTACAGACTTTAAATATACTAGAGAAATTGTAGGGGAAGAAAACATAGCATTGGTACAGAAATTAAAAGAGGATATAATCAGTGGGAAAATAAAGGTGAATGAATAGTTATGAAAATACTTGTAGTGGTTTCTCATCCAGATTTAGAGAATTCAGTTGTAAATAAAAGATGGATTGAGGAATTAAAAAAAGAAGATGATATAAAAATTAGAAATTTAGATGAACTTTATTCAAATAGAGATATGGATATAGAAATTGAAAAAAAATATTTAGAAGAGGCTGAGAGAGTTGTCTTTCAATTTCCGTTTTATTGGTACAGTATGCCAGGTATTATGAGGGATTACTTTGATCGAGTATTGGAGTTTAAATGGGCTTATGGTCCAAACGGAGATGCCTTAAAAGGAAAGGAGTTCTTGATTGCTCTTTCTATTGGAGCCCCAGAATATTCCTATCAAGGTGGAAGCTACAATAATTTTACAATTACGGAGTTATTGAGACCATTAGAAGCAACTGCTAATGCAGTTCAAATGATTTATTTACCATATTTTGCAGTATTTGATACACCGAGATTAAAAGTGGATGAAGTGGATGAATCTGCTAAAAATTATATAGCTCACATAAAAAATGAAGATTTAAATCATAGAAAAGTATTAGAGAGGTTAAAAAAAACAAATCAAGAGAGTAGTTTTGTAGATTTATAGAGATAAAATAGTTAGAGAGGCAGTAAAATTGGTCTCTCTAACTATAATTTTTCTTAACTGCTCTGCTTTTTAGATATGTAAATACCCGTTAAAACAATAATTATTCCAACAATCTCTTGTAAAGATATCTTTTCCTGAAAAAGAATGAAAGAATATAATGCAGCAACAATTGGTTGACTTAAAACAAGCAACGAAGATAATGTAATTTTTATTTTACCAATGCAATAACTCATAAGTCCTTGTCCTAAAAGTTGAGAAAAAATAGCCAGTCCTACTAAAGGTATTGCCTCTTGAAGAGTTGTTGGATATTGTATCCCTTCGGTTAAAATCATTGCTATAAATAGAGTTACTAAACTTCCAAATCCAGCTACAAACATAATTACTTTTGCTGGAACTCTTTTTCTAGCATTGGAAACAGAGAATAGAAATAGTCCGTAAAATATAGAAGCTATAAAAGCATACATATCACCTTTAAAGTTTTCAGGGTTCGCAGTAACTTTTCCATTGATCAAAACTATGATTCCAAATGATAAGACAATTAAGCCTACAAAAAAACTTTTGCTCAATTTCTCCTTATAAAAAAAATAGGATAAAGGAATAATTGTAATTGGAACTAGATTAACTAATAGATTGGCATTTGCCACAGTTGTATAACTAAATGATGTGTTCCAGAAGATTAAATCTAATGCTAAAAAAACTCCTGAAAAAAACATTAAAAGCATATCTGGTAGATAAATATTTTTTAAATTTTTTCTTACAAAAGGATACAGCAATGGAAGACTAAAGAGTATTCTGTACAAGCCTGTTGATATTGGGGACAAAGAGCTCAGCTTTACAAATATTCCACCTGTTGCTAAAAAACAAATTGCTAAAAATACTAATGATATATATATATTCTCCTTCTTCGAAACCATATCTAACTCCAAAACTTATCATTATTTTCTTTACTTAACTTGATTCCAGATGCAGTATTAAACTTTTTTATTCCTAAATCAATATATATTTCTAAAGTTGATAAATCTTTAATATTTCCAACTAAATTTAAATTTAATTTATTTTTTGTTAGCTCTTGTATTTGTAAAATATCCTCCTTAGATATTTTTCTTTTCAATAGTTCGATACTATCTATATTTAAATCTAAGCATAGATTGATCAACATATTTATTTCTTCTAAAGTTAAATATTCAAGTTCTAGTACAACCTTTAAATTGTGTTCTTCAACAGCAATTTTAATTTCTTCAAGTTCATTTTTTATATATTCAACACTTCCGCTTTTTAACATTCCTAAATTTAAAATCAAACTAATTTCAGAAGCACCATTTTCTATAGCATTTTTTACTTCAAATATTTTTACTTTTGTTGATGAAGTTCCAAAGGGATAACCAATAACTGTTCCGACTTTAACAGAAGACCCTTGTAGCTCTTTTGATGCTAGATTTACATAGATTTCATTGACATATACTGAAGCGAACTTTTGATCTTTAGCTTCATTGCACAATACCTTAATCTGTTGTGGCTCCAATGCAGTTCCTAATGACATGTGATTGATAAAGTTATTAATATTCATAATTATCCTCCTAGAAATTCTTTATAGTTCATCTTTATTTAGATACTCTTATATTATATTAAAAATATGGCCATAGTATGGCATGTTCAAAAAACATTGAAATTATTGAATAGTTAATAGGTGTAGGGAGTATTGGTATATATAAATGTAGGAAATAAAAAATGACCTAAAAAGGTCATTTTTTATAAATTTAAAATCTGCAACGAATTATTTGTCTAACATAGGTTTTGGCATGATTTCTTTTCCCATTTCAACTGGCTCAATGATAATAGCCTTTTCCACAACAACAGGCTCTTCTTTTGGCTCAGAACTAGAGCAACCAACAAAAAACAAACTAAAAAAAAGACTAGCTAAAAATAAATTTTTCATAATAATAAGCCTCCTTTATATAACTTGAATTGCTTACTTATACAAGTAGAATTTATAATTTCTTTTAAAAATTTAATAAAGTTTTTCAAATGAAAGCTGGCGATTTGAACGACTCTCTAAATTTCCAAAAGATACTCCTAAGAGTTTAACATCTTTTTTAAATTCAACAGATGTAAAAATTTCGTCCAACATCCCTTTTAAAATCTCTTTATTGTCGGTGGGAGTAGAGCGAGTCTTAGAACGGGTGATTGTTTCTCTGTCTTGAAACCTAATTTTTAAAGTTAATGTTTTAGTTAACATTTGTTTTCGAATAAGCCGGGTATATGACCAGTTAAAGAGGTCTTCAATCTCTCTTGAAATCTCTATCTCTGAATCTATTGGAATTCTAAAGGTGTTTTCGTTTCCTATTGAATGGGTAGACCGACTAAAATCAATCTCTCTAAAATCAATTCCTCTGCTATATGTATAAAGAAGTTCTCCGCGAGAAGTACCGTATTTTGAGGTCAATTCTTTCAGAGAGAATTTAAAGATATCATCAACTAAAAATATATTATTTTTAGTTAAAAGTTGTTCAAATTTTACACCGACTCCAGGAAGTTTTCGTATTTTTTTATGCCGAATAAATTCAATAAATTCCTCTTCACTATTAAAAATATATTGTCCACCTGGTTTATGAATATCACTGGCGATTTTAGCAGTAAGTTTATTGATTCCAATTCCAACAGAGCATGAGAGTCCAGTGATTTCAAAAATTCTTTTTCTAAAAATATTTCCAAAAGCTTCCTTAGAAGAAAATTTATGGACTATGTGAGTTATATCAAGAAACCCCTCATCAAGAGCTATAAATTCAGCTTTATGTGTTATTTTTAAGACCAATTCTTGGATAATTTTAGATTCTTCCAGATATTTATCTTTATTTACTGGAACGACAATGAGCTTAGGACAAAGTTTTTTAGCTTCCGTTGTGGTCATAGCTGAGTGAACACCAAATTTTCGTGCTTCGTAATTGGCTGTTGTTACAACACCACCTGCAACAACAATAGGTTTATTCAGATATTTTTTATTATCTCTCATCTCAATAGAAGCATAAAATGCGTCCATATCGTAGTGCATGATAATTCTATTCATTTTACCTC